>NZ_JAUCGU010000009.1:0-105907 GCF_059916625.1 Chromobacterium sp. CCUG 76385 | reverse complement strand
CTGGTCGGAGTGAGAGGATTCGAACCTCCGGCCTCTACGTCCCGAACGTAGCGCTCTACCAGGCTAAGCTACACTCCGATTTACTGCTTTCTCAGCCAACGCCGAGGGAAGCTACTTTACCTCGTTTACTGTTTCCTGACAAGCGTTTTTTGTTTAACTGGTCGGAGTGAGAGGATTCGAACCTCCGGCCTCTACGTCCCGAACGTAGCGCTCTACCAGGCTAAGCTACACTCCGACGACCGGTCAAAACTGCTTGTCTGAAAATCTGCTGCTGCATCGCTTGCTGCGGTACAATCAGCGGCTTCAGAGGACGCGCATTATGGAACAAATATGTGGTTTAGGCAACTATCTTTTTATCGTTTGAGCGGCGAAAGCCTGGTGGACGCCGATAAGCTGTTGCAGGCATTGGAAAAACGTCCGTTTCAACCCTGCATGGGCCTGGATTGGTTCAGCGAAGGATGGGTTGAGCCGGCTTCCCATCTAGAAGCACCAGTATATGCGGCACGCGGCAGCCTGATGGTTTCGATGCGGCGCGAGGACAAGGTGTTGCCGGCTTCGGTGATCCGCGACTTCGTCGAAATGAAGGTGCAGGAGATCGAAGACAAGGAGTTGCGCAAGGTCGGCCGCAAGGAAAAGCTGGCCTTGAAGGAACAAGTGACGGACGACCTGCTCCCGCGCGCCTTCGTGCGCAGCAGCCGCACCAGCGCCTATCTGGATATCGCCCGCGGCTGGCTGATGGTGGACTCCGGGTCGTCCAGCAAGGCCGAGGCGCTGATCTCCAAACTCCGCGAGGCGCTGCCGCCCTTCCCGGCCGCGTTGCCGCGCACCAAGATCGCGCCGCATACCGCCATGACCGACTGGTTGGCCGCAGGCGAAGCGCCCGGCGGCTTCGAGCTGGACGCCGACTGCGAGCTGAAAGACAGCAGCGAAAACGGCGCGGTGGTGCGCTGCAGCCGCATTGATCTGACCAGCGATGAGATCCGCCAGCATATCGCCACCGGCAAACAGGCCACCAAGCTGGGCCTGATCTGGAACGAGAAAATACGCTTCCAACTGACCGATACGCTGCAACTGAAGCGCATCCAGTTCCTGGACGTGCTGCAAGACGAAGCCAGCCAGGCCGGGGATGACCGCGAAAGCCTGTTCCAGGCCACCTTCATTCTGATGAGCGAGGAACTGGGCGAACTGGTGGAAGCGCTGGTGGAAGCGCTGGGCGGACTGGAAGACAGCCAGGCGCAGCCGCTCGCCTCTGCGCCCCAGGCCAGCTCGCCGGCGCCAAGCAAGGGCGATGCCGTCGACGTGCCCTGGGATTGAGATCCTACTCAAGCAAACCCCACCCGGCCTAGCCGGGTTTTTTACGCCCGCACGGCACGCTGGCCGCTGGGCCATAGCCAAACCCTAACTATTCGCTATAAACAATTAATTTAACAAGACTATGAGGATTGCGGATACTGCAAGCATCCAGTATCCGGGAGAGAACGATGAAACAAGACTGGCGCAAGATTCTGCAAGAGATGTGGGCCGGCTTTGCCTGGCTGCAATGATGGCGCATGACCTAAGTGGCGCTCATCCTGCCAAGACTATTGAACAGCAAGAAACAATTCAGTGAGCAAACCGGGATTTTTTTCCCCGCCGCTGCGGCGTAAGCTGTCGCCATACCTTATTGCAGGCAGCACATCATGCATACCCGACAACCCGCGCTGTTCATCTCCCACGGCGCGCCGACGCTACCCATAGAAGACAGCCCCACGCGCCACTTTCTGGAAACGCTGGGGCGCGGCTGGCCTCGCCCGCGCGCCATCGTCATCGTTTCCGCCCATTGGGAAACGCATGCGCTGACCGTCAATCTGCAAGCGCGTCCCGACATGCTGTACGACTTCGGCGGCTTTCCTGCGGTTTTGCGCACGCTGCGCTACCCCGCGGCTACCGACCTTGAACTGGCCGAACGCATTGTCGGCCTGCTCTCCGCATCCGGCCTGCCGGTTGCCGCCACCCAACAACGCCCGCTGGACCATGGCGTCTGGACGCCGCTGATACTGATGTTCCCGCAGGCGGACATTCCCCTGGTGATGATCTCGCTGCATCACCAGGCCGGCGCGGCCGAACACTACGCCCTGGGCCGGGCCTTGCGTCCGCTGCGCGACGAGAACGTGCTGGTGCTGGGCAGCGGCAGCTACACCCATAATCTGTGGGAACTGCAGCCGGAAGGCAGCGCGCCGGCGCCGTGGGCCGCTGAATTCTCCAACTGGATGGATCAAGCGTTGACGGAAAACCGTCGCGACGATCTCGTGAACTGGCGCCAGATCGCGCCCCATGCGCGCGAGAACCACCCCAGCGACGAGCACTTCCAGCCGCTCTTGGTGGCGCTTGGCGCCGCCAGCGACGATGCCGCGCCCAGCAAGCTGCATGACGACTGGCGGGCCGGCTCGCTGTCTATGGCGTGCTGGCGTTTTGACTAGAGCGTCCGCAGCTTGCCGCGGAAATCGTCCAAGCGGCGATAGCCCTTGCTCCGCATCAGCTCGGCCAGCTCGGCGGCGATGCGGGCGAAGGCCGCCGGTCCCTCGTGATAGAGGCAGGTGCCAACCTGCACCGCGCGCGCGCCGGCCAGGATATGCATGAAGGCCTCGCGGCCGCTCTTCACCCCGCCGCAACCGACAATGTCTTTGCCCGGCAACAGGCGGTAGAACTCGCGCACATTGGCCAGCGCCGTCGGCAGCACATAATCGCCGCCCAGGCCGCCCAGGCCGTCTTTGGGCTTGATCGTCACAGCTTCGCTGTCCACATCCACCACCAGGCCGTTGCCGATTGAATTGATGCAGGTGACGAAGGCCAGGCGCGGATGGCGATTGAGAATCTCCGCCATCGCGGCGAAGTGCGCCGGATCGAAGTAAGGCGGCAGCTTGACGCCATAGCGGCCGGGCCAGGCCTGGTCGAAGGCGTTCAGCGCCTCCGTCGTCGCGACGAAGTCGTAACCGAGTTGCGGCTTGCCCGGCACATTGGGGCAGGACAGATTGATCTCCGGAGTCGCCGGCAGGCCGGCTGCGGCCAGCGTGCGCAGCATGCTCAGATTGTCATCCAGCGTCATGCCGGACAGGGAAAGAAACAAGGGTTTGCCGCAGCCGTAATCGTAGCGGCGCGCGTAGTCCAGATAATAGGCGAATCCGCGATTCGGCAGCCCCATGGAGTTGATGCTGCCCAAGGCCGTGCGATGGTAGCGCGGCTCGGGATTGCCCTCGCGCGCGCGCAAGGTGGCGCTCTTGCTGATCACCGCCGCGGCGGCGGAGGCGCGCACCGCTTCCAACTCGTCTTCCTCGCGGCACCACACGCCGGAGGCGTTGTACAGGCAGCCAGGCATGGTCTGGCCGAGCCAGGTGACGGACAAGTCGATGGAGGAATGGTCAGGCATGGCGGGCTCCGGTTTGGATTGAAACCGTCGCAGTATCAAGGAAATAGCTTCGCGCCGCGCTGAGCGGTGTCAAGGTTGCGGCGGATGGCATCCTTGCCGATGCCTCGGTTCACGTCCTGGCAGAAACGACGCCGCCAAAGACAATGCCCGGCTCATGGCCGGGCATTGGGCGCGCTTCCGCACAAGAAAACGGCTTACATCTGCGCCTGCTGGTAGTTTTCCACGCCCATCAGCTCGATCAGCTTCAACTGCTGCTCCAACCAGTGCGCGTGATCGTTTTCGGTTTCTTCCAGCAGCACCATCAGCGCGTCGCGCGTCACGTAGTCGCGCACGCTCTCACAGTGGGCGATCACTTGCTTCAGCAGCGCGCCGACGCGGTACTCCACCTCCAAGTCCGCCTGCAGCATGGCCGGCACGTCCTCGCCCACCTTGATCGGTACCCGGCGCGCCACATTGGGCTTGCCCTGCAGGAACAGGGTGCGGGCAATCAGCGTACGGGCGTGCTCCAACTCATCCTCGCGCTCATGATCAATCCGCTCGAACAGCTTGTCCAGCCCCATGTCCTTGTACATCTCGGCATGGATGAAATACTGGTCGGCGGCGGACAGCTCCTCGGCCAAGAGGTCGTTGAGCAGCGCCAGGGTTTGGGGATCGCCTTGCATGATCGTTTCCTGTTGTTCTTGGTGATTCAAGCCGTCATTCTAGGCGCTCAGCGCATCAGATGCACGCCCTGATAGAAAGCGAAGGACAGCGTCCAGGCCAACAGCACCGACCAGGCGACCGACATCGCGGTGAAACGCCAATCCTTGGACTCGCGGTGCATCGCCGCCACCGTGGACAGGCAAGGCACATACACCAGCGTGAAGATCAGGAAGCTCATCGCCGACACCCAGTCCAGATGCTGCACCAGCACCCCGCCCAAGCCGGCCTCGGACACACCGTAAATCACCGCCAGGCTGCCCAGCAGAATCTCCTTGGCGATGAAGCCGAACAGCAGCGCCACCGCCAGCTCCGCGCGGATGCCTATCGGGTCCAGCACCGGCGACATCGTCTCGCCCAGCGCGTAGGCCAGAGTCTTGTCGTGGCCGGCCGGGATGTGGGTCAGCAGCCAGACCATGACCACGCCGGCCAGGATGAAGGTGGACGCCAGGCGCAGAAAGGCGTTCACCTCGCTCACCGCGCGCGTCAGCATGTGGCGCGCGCCCGGCAGCCGGTACGGCGGCACTTCCAGCAGGAAGGCCTCGTCGCCGCGGTAGCGGCGCTTGAACACCCAGGCGGTGATGATGGCGGCGACGAAAGTCATCAGATACAGGCCGGACACCACCCATGGCGCCTGCGTCTTGCTGAACAAAATGCCGGCGAAGAACACCACCACCTGCAAGCGCGCCGAACACAGCGAAAACGGGATCACCAGCATGGTCAGCAACCGCTGCTTGCGCTCGCGCATCACCCGCGTGCCGAGGATGGCCGGCACATTGCAGCCGAAGCCCATCAATTGCATCACGAAGCCGCGGCCGTCCAGTCCCAGCCTAGCCATCATCGCGTCGGTGAGGAAGGCCGCGCGGGCCAGGTAGCCGCTGTCCTCCACCATCGCCATCAGCACGAAGAAGACGAACAGAATCGGCGCGAAAGTCAGCACCGTCGCCACGCCCTGCCACACTCCGTCCAGCACCAGGCTCTGCAGGATGGCCGGCAGCGAGGCGACAGCCGGCGCCAGCGCCTGGTCCTTGACCCAGTCCAGCGCGCCGCCCACGGCATCCTGCAATGGGGTGCCGATCTGGTAGGTCAGATTGAACAGCAAGGCCATGAAGGCGAAGAACAAGGGCAGGCCCAGCCACGGGTGCAGCAGCCAGCGGTCCACTTTCTCGGTCAGCAGCACCGGCAGCACCGGCGGCAAGCGCCAGCAGCCTTCCAGCTTGCGGCGGGCCATGTCGATGGCGCGCTGCGCCTCCGGCACCTTATCCAGCTGCGCGCGCACCGCGGGGCCATCCTGCGCGGCCAGCTGGTTCAAGGCGGCGTTGAGTTTGGGCCAGCCTTCCATACGCTTGGCCGACACCAGCGCCACCGGCGCCTGCAGGCGCTCGGCCAACGCGTCGGCATCCACCGTCACGCCCAGCAGCTTGGCCTCGTCCGCCATATTCAACACCACCAAGCAGGGCAGTCCGCTGGCCAATACTTGCAAGGCCAGCGGCAGCTGGCGGTCCAGCTGGCTGGCGTTCAGCACCAGCACCGCGCCGTCAAACGGCGTGGACAGCAGCACGTCGCGCACCACCGCCTCGTCGTCGGTATAGCCGGTCAGATCGTTGACGCCGGGCAGGTCGATCAGCTCCACCATCTTGCCGCCCAAGAGCAGACGCGAACTGATCAGCTCCACGGTCAGGCCGGGCCAGTTGCCCACGCGCTGCGACATGCCTGTCAAGCGGTTGAATAAGGTGGACTTGCCGGTATTGGGCAGGCCGATCAGGGCAAACCGCTTCATGCCGCCGCCCTCACTTCGATATGGCGCGCCAGGCTGCGGCGCAACAGGAAGCGGGTGGCGCCCACTTCCAGCAGCAAGGGGCCGCCCCAGGGCGCGGCCTTGCGCAAGTGGAAACGGCAGCCCGGCACCAGGCCGAAAGCCGCCACGCGGCGGAAGGCTTCTTCAGCCAGATTCAGCCGCTCGACGATGCCGTGGGCGCCGGCGGGAAAGATGTCCAGGGACGACATGATGGTTCTTGTCCTGATAATAACGGGAATAATTTGCATTAGTATATCGAATCACCTCCTCGTCTCTTGCGACAATTTGCCGCAATCGCGGGCCGGCTTGATCAAGGTCAAGCGCGCCAGCCCACGCTCTCCGCGGTCAATTCCATACCGCGCGGCGCGCTAAACGGTTAAAATCGCAGCCATTGCGTTAAACGACATATGGGCCAACGACTATGAGCATCAAATCGGACAAGTGGATTCGCCGGATGGCGGCGGAACAAGGCATGATCGAGCCGTTCCAGCCCAATCAGGTGAAGATGGACGAAGACGGCCAGAAGCTGATCTCCTTCGGCACGTCCAGCTACGGCTACGATATCCGCTGCGCCGACGAGTTCAAGGTGTTCACCAACATCAACAGCACCATCGTCGATCCGAAAAACTTCGACCCCAACTCCTTCGTGGAAGTCTCCGGCAAGGGCTACTGCATCATCCCGCCGAACAGCTTCGCGCTGGCGCGCACCGTGGAATACTTCCGCATCCCGCGCAATGTGCTGACCGTCTGCCTGGGCAAATCGACTTATGCCCGCTGCGGCATCATCGTCAACGTCACCCCGTTCGAACCGGAATGGGAAGGCTACGTCACGCTGGAGTTCTCCAACACCACCCCGCTGCCGGCCAAGATCTACGCCAACGAGGGCGTGGCACAGGTGCTGTTCTTCGAATCCGATGAAATCTGCGACGTGTCGTACAAGGACCGCGCCGGCAAATACCAGGGCCAGGTGGGCGTTACCCTGCCCCGCCCCTGACCATACTTTCGTACGATTGTCCAAACAGGATGGCCCCGGCCATCCTGTCGCATTTGCGGCGGCCGCAAAAAAACCCTCTCGCAATTTCCGCCAACTGTTCTAGGCTAAACAAAGGGTTAGCTGACATCCCGGTTGTGCCGACCCTTTGCACAGCAAGCTGTTTCTTCTTGGGGCGTCGCGGTTCCCCCTTGCCGCTACGCCCCCTTTTTATGCTCCGCCCCTTGCCAGGCCCTAAGTCCGCACGCATGCTTGCCTGCTCACGCAAACAAAGGGACCTGATGGACATCTACGACTTCTCCTTCCGTCGCCTGAACGGCGCCGAACAATCGCTGACCGACTACCGCGGCCGCGTGCTGCTGCTGGTCAACACCGCTAGCCGCTGCGGCTTCACCTCGCAATATGCCGGGCTGCAGCAGCTGCACGCCGACTACGCCGACCGGGGGCTGACGGTGATAGGCTTCCCCTGCAATCAGTTCGGCGCGCAGGAGCCGGGGACGGCTGACGAGATCGGCGACTTTTGCCAGAAGAATTACGGCGTGGACTTCGTGATGGCCGACAAGATCCAGGTCAACGGCAACGACGCCCATCCGCTGTGGCGCTATCTGAAGCATCAGCAGCCGGGCCTGCTGGGCATGGAAATGATCAAGTGGAACTTCACCAAGTTTCTGGTGAACCGCGAAGGACGCGTGGTCGCCCGCCATGCGCCGCAGACCGAGCCGGCCGAACTGGCCAAGGCCATAGAAATGCTGCTGTAGGCCTTCCGCCGCGCCCAAACAAAAGGCCGGACATCGCTGTCCGGCCTGTTATTGCGCTGCCGCCATCAGGACTGGCAATCATCCAGCGAGTTGCGCGCCAAATGCGCCAGCTGATCCAGCTCATCGTCCAGATGCGCCTGCATATCCAGCAAGGCGGCGCGCAGCACCGCCGCCGCCAAAGCCGACTGCTCGCCATTGAACACATGCGCCAACACGCGCAGCTCGCGGCAGGCCGTCAGATCCAAAGGCACCTCCAGCACGCGCACCGTCGGCATATCCAGCTCCGCTCCTGAATCGAGATTGCCGACGCGCTGGCTCTCCAGCGCGGTCAGCAGGGTTTTCAAGGCCAATCCCATCATTGCCTCCCTTTGCGTTGCCAGATGCAAAAGCGTATTGACCCTGCGGCATTCCGCCGTGCAAAACGGCTGCGTCGTCCCCTCGCCCCGTTCCACCAAACTTCGACTTAATGCCTGCGCAGGCCTCCGTCCCCCGCGCCGCTCAAGATGTCGCGGCAAGCCTGGGTGGCGCGCAGCATCTGGCTATCATCCAGCGCCTCCCAGGCATCCGCGATGGCGGCGCCCAACAATTCCCCAGCCAAGGCTTCGCTGCTGTTTTCAAACACCGCCGCCAAGGCCATCAACTCCAAAGCAAGATCGCCAGACAGCGCCGCGCTGACGCGACGTTGGGACACCGCGGCTGTGCCGCCCAAAGGCGGACGCGGCGTGCCTAAGCGATCGATCAAGCCGTCAATGCTCTTCCCCATAGCCTCTCCAATGCGTTCCACCCCGCGCGCGGCATCCCCATCCGCGGCGAAGACTCTTTGAACATAGGCCAAGCGGCGGTAAAAAACCGGGCTAGGGGCTGTTGACGTTTGGTGAGTGGATCGCGTTTGAGCCGATTTGGGCCGGAAGCAAGGCGCACAGTCCGCCGCATAGTCATTCTATGCAAGGGCTGGGCAACGCGGCTTCCGGCCCAAAGCGGCCAAACCCGCAGGGCCGGGCGCCTTTCGCGCCGACTCTTCGTTGTTCCGCGCTGGCAGAGAATGACTATGCGGCGCGCGAAACGCCTCGATTCGTCGCAAAACGCATCCCGGCGCGACCGCTCCCCAAACGTCAACAGCCCCTAGCTGCGCGCCTCGAAACCGGCCAGCACATTCACCACATTGTCGCCTATCGGCCCCACCGCGTAGCCGCCCTCCAGACAGAACAGCGTCGGCAGCTTCAGTCCCGCCAGACGCGCGCCCAGCGTGACGAAGTCCGGCGTGCCCAGCTGGAAACGCGAAATCGGGTCGCCCTCGAAGGTGTCGACGCCCAGCGACACCACCAGCGCCTCGGCGCCGAAGCGGGCGATCTGCTCCAGCGCGCAGTCCAGCGCGAAGAACCAAGTGCTGACGCAGGAATCCGCAGCCAGCGGAAAATTGAAGTTGTAGCCCAGCCCTTCGCCGTCGCCCTTTTCGTCGGCAAAACCCAGGAAGAATGGATATTCAGTGCGCGGATCGCCATGGATGGACAAAAACAGCACGTCGGAGCGGTGGTAGAAAATATCCTGGGTGCCGTTGCCGTGGTGATAGTCCACATCCAGCACGGCCACCCTATGCATGCCGTGATCGCGCAGCGCCTGAGCGGCGATGGCGGCGTTATTGAAGAAGCAATAGCCGCCGCAATAATCGCGGGCGGCGTGATGCCCAGGCGGCCGCGTCAACGCGAATGCCGCGCGCTCGCCGCCGATCAGCCTATCGGCCCCTGTCAGCGCGACATCCGCGGCAGCCGTGGCCGCCTGCCAGGTGCCGGCGGTGATCGGCGTGCCGCAGTCCATCGAGTAATAGCAGAGCTGCCCTTCCACGTGCTCCGGCACGGCCTCGCGCAGACGGCGGATCTGCCACATCTTGGGCAAGGCGTCGTAATCGCGCCCCATCTCGCTCCAACGCTGCCAGGCGGTTTCCAGGAAACGGACATAGCCCTCGTCGTGCACGCGCAGAATCGGCTCCAGGCCATGCCGGCGCGGATGCACGACGTCGCCCAGATCGCGCTGCCGCACCGCGGCCAGCACCATGTCGGCGCGGGAAGGGGTTTCGAAACAAGGCTTCAGCGTGCCGTCTATCAACTCGGAGCGGCCGTGCTGCAGACGGTGGGAATCGGAATAGATGGTAAGCATGGACTTTTCCGGCAATGGAAAACTCTATGCTCCCGCCATGACATGCCAGGGGTCAAACCTTGTTCGCGGCACATTTGCGCCAGAGCAAGCGCGGTTCAGGACACTTGGCCGGCCACGTAATACCAGCGTCCGTCCTCGCGGACGAAGCGGCTGACCTCGTGCAGGCGCTCGGCCTTGCCGCCCACTTTGTAACGGGCGACAAACTCGACCAGCCCTGCCTCATCGCCGTCCAATCCAGCCTCGCAACGCTGGATTTCCAGCCCTATCCATTTCACCACGCCGGCGTCTTCGGCCAGATTCAATCGCTCAGGCCGGGTGGACGCATGCCAGGTGGCCAACAGATAGTCTTCCAGCCCCAGCGCGTAGGCGCTGTAGCGGGAACGCATCAGCGCCTGCGCAGTGGGCGCCGGCGGCGCGTCGGGCTGATGGTAGCGGCCGCAGCAGGCCGCCAGATCGCCGCCTCCGCAGGGGCAGGCGACATGGGCGCGTTTCTTCGACTTCATTCAGTAACCCAGCGGCGGCAGGCCGTACAACTTGAGCAGGAAATTGCTGAAAGCGGGATCGGCCGGTTTCGGCGTGTACTTGGGCCAGCGGCGCATCCATTCGCGCAGATGGGCCTCCAGCCTGGCGCGGAAGGCATCGGAATCGATGCGTCCCGCTTCGCGCTCCACCGTCAGCTGGCGGTAGACGGCGAAATTGTCGTTGTCGACGGCATTGGCGCCGGCAATGCGCAAGCGCGCCGCGCCAAGCTGGTCGGCCGCCGCGGTGCGGGTCAGCTCGCCAGACTTGACGCGATCGGCCAGCCGATTCGCCTCATCCAGCAGTTGATCCACCTTGCCGGAGGCGGGGCGGACCGTTGGCGTCGAGGCCGCGGCGGCGCCAGGATGCACCGGCGCCGCGATCTGTTGCAGGCTGCCGCAGGCGGTCAAGCCGCCCAGCACCGTCAAACCGATGATCAGTCTTTTCATGGCGGCCATTGTAGCCCGTCAGGCCCTTGCGCCGTCAATGGCGCGGATTTCACAATCGATGACGGATTGCGACAAAAAAGCCCGGCAGCAGCCGGGCTTCAGCGCATACCGCGAAACGGCTTACCCCAGATGCTCGAACAGCACCGTCGACAGATAACGCTCGCCGAACGACGGAATCACCACCACGATCAGCTTGCCGGCGTTTTCTGGGCGTTTGGCCAGTTGCAGCGCCGACCACACCGCCGCGCCGGAAGAGATGCCCACCAGGATGCCTTCCTTGGTGGCCACGTCGCGCGCGGTCTGCAGCGCGTCTTCGTTCTTGACGCGGATGATCTCATCGTAGATGTGCGTATTCAGGATGGCCGGCACAAAGCCGGCGCCTATGCCCTGAATCGGGTGCGGCCCCTTGGAACCGCCGGACAGCACCGGCGAAGCGTCCGGCTCCACCGCCACGATCTGCACGCCAGGCTTGCGCGCCTTCAACACTTCGCCCACCCCGGTGATGGTGCCGCCGGTGCCTACGCCGGCCACAAAGATGTCCACCTTGCCATCCGTATCGTTCCACACCTCTTCCGCCGTGGTGTTGCGGTGAATCTCCGGATTGGCGGGGTTCTCGAACTGCTGCGGCATGAAATAGGTGTCGGGGTATTCGTCGACCAGGGACTTGGCCTTGGCGATGGCGCCTCCCATGCCTTCCGGTCCCGGCGTGAGGATCAGCTCCGCGCCGTAGGCCTTCAGCAGCTGGCGGCGTTCCTTGCTCATGGTTTCCGGCATGGTGATGACCAGCTTGTAGCCGCGCGCAGCGCACACCATGGCCAGGCCGATGCCGGTATTGCCGGAGGTCGGCTCAACGATGACGGTATCCGGCTTGATCTTGCCGGCCTTCTCCGCCGCGTCCAGCATCGCCACGGCGATACGGTCCTTGACACTGTGCGCCGGATTGAAGAATTCCAGCTTGGCTACCACGGTGGCGCCGACGCCCTCGGCAACGCGGTTGAGCTTGACCAGCGGCGTGTTGCCGATCAGGTCGGTGATGGTATTGGCAATGCGCATCGTCTTATTCCTCATCAACCAGAAATATCGATTCTGATATTCCCCAGCATCATAATCAATGCCAGACAGGCAGCCTAATATTCTTTGCTTATATCCAGCAAACCAAATGCCGGCCATACTCTCTAACCGGCTTTGTTATAGTCAATGCAACACAGGCAAGATTCCCATGCCCACCCAGGAAAATCTGATTCCGCTATCCGGCTGGCGCCGCAAGCTCTACATCATCATCTACGAGGCCGATACCCGCGCCGGACGCATTTTCGACATGGCGCTGATCATCGCCATCCTGCTGTCCGTCGCCTGCGTGATGCTGGAAAGCGTCTCCTCTATCCGGCAACAATACGGCACGCTGCTGACCGTGCTGGACTGGACCTTCACCATCCTGTTCACGATTGAGTACGCCTTGCGGCTGATCTGCGTGCACAAGCCGCTGCGCTACGTGAAAAGCTTCTTCGGGATAATCGATCTGCTGTCCATCCTGCCGCTGTATCTGGGGCTGTTCATTCCGGAGAGCCGCTTCCTGGCCGACATCCGCATCCTGCGGCTGCTGCGGATGTTCCGCATCCTGAAGCTCAGCCGCCACCTGGGCGAAGCCGCGCAATTGCGGCGTGCCCTGCTGGCCAGCCGGCGCAAGATCACCGTGTTTCTGGTCACGGTCATCCTGCTGGTGATCGTGCTGGGCACCCTGATGTACGTGATAGAAGGCCCGGAGCACGGCTTCACCAGCATCCCGATCAGCATCTACTGGGCCATCGTCACGCTGACCACCGTCGGTTTCGGCGACATCACGCCGAAAACGCCGCTGGGCCAGGCGCTGGCCAGCCTGGTGATGATCACCGGCTATGGCATCATCGCGGTGCCCACCGGCATCGTCAGCGCCGAAATCGCCCGCAGCGCGCCCGACCCCGTCAGCAGCGACAATCGCTCGGCCACCCGGCTGTGCCCGCATTGCTTCAGCGAAGGCCACGACTGGGACGCCCAGTACTGCAAGCATTGCGGGGGGCAATTGCCGCGCCCCGCCAAAGGCGAAGTCAGCTGAGCGCGCGCTGGTAGGCGTCCAGCGCGCGCGGATCGAAGGCCACCAGCCAGACTTCGCGCAGGGCGTTCGGCCGTTCCGCCAACCATGACCGCAGCTCCCTGACCGCCAATTCGCACGCCGCGTCCAAGGGATAGCCATACACGCCGGATGATAGCCGGGAAAGCGATGCTGCGCGCCTCATGCAAGCGCGCCAGTTCCAGGCTGTTGCGGTAGCAGGCGGCCAGCAAGGCCGCCTCGCCATGGCCGCCGCCCTGCCATACCGGCCCGACGGTATGGATCACATAAGCCGCCCTCAGATTAAAGCCCGGCGTGAGCCTCGCCTCCCCGGTCGGGCAACCGCCCAGCGCGCGGCACGCCTCCAGCAAGGCCGGCCCGGCCGCGCGATGTATCGCGCCATCGACGCCGCCGCCGCCCAACAAGCGGTTGTTGGCGGCGTTGACGATGGCGTCCACCTCCATCTGCGTGATGTCGGCCTGGGTGCAGCGCAGCAGTGCGTCCATCTTCATCCTCCAGTTTGATATACCTGATGGTAGCGCGATTGCTATCATATGGCCTTGCGGCTGCGTGGCCTGTTGTTGCGGCTGCGACAGTCGCCATCCGGGTTCAAATAGCAAGTGTTTACTCAGCCTTTATCCATCGCGCCAAGCTGACGCACGTCGATAAAGTCCGCTCTGCCAAGCTTAGCCGTGGCCTTGCGGAATTCTGCCGCTGGTTGTGGATAACTTTGTTGATAAGCCGGTGCATAGCTGCGGTAAACGCCCGTGGCCATTGGCTTGCATTGCTTTTACCCACCCGGGGACAGATTTTCTCAAACCATTGATTTGATTGATTATTCAGTCAGATATCAAACGCTACGCCAACGCTTATTCCGTGGCTAGGATTGAATATTTACTCCAGCGAGCGATTGTGGATCACTTGACAAGACCTAATTTTCTTGATCGCAACCAGGATGTGATCAGCGTCTCCTCCCTTAACCGGATGGCGCGCGACCTGCTGGAAGCAGGCGTCCCGCCAGTCTGGATAGGCGGGGAAATCTCCAACCTGACGCTGGCCGCATCCGGCCACGGCTATTTCTCGCTGAAAGATGGCGGCGCCCAGGTGCGCTGCGTGATGTTCCGCCACAAATTGGCCTTGCTGCCGTTCCGCCCGCAGGAAGGCATGCAGGTGGAACTGCGCGGCCAGGTGACGCTGTATGAGGCGCGCGGCGAATTCCAGATCAATGTCGGCGAGATGCGCGCCGCCGGCCTGGGCCGCCTGTACGAAGCGTTTGAACGGCTGAAAGCGCGGCTGCAGGCCGAGGGCCTGTTCGACAGCAGCCGCAAGCGCGAGCTGCCGGCCCATCCGGCGGCCATCGGCATCGTTACCTCTCCCGCCGCCGCCGCGCTGCGCGACGTGGTCAGCACGCTGCGACGCCGCATGCCCGGCATTCCGCTGATCCTGTATCCGGCCCAGGTGCAGGGGGAAGGATCGGCGCAGCAAATCGCCAAGGCCATCCAGACGGCGGGCGAACGGCGCGAAGTCGATGTGCTGATCATCTGCCGCGGCGGCGGCAGCATTGAAGACCTGTGGTCGTTCAATGAGGAAATCGTCGCCCGCGCCGTCGCCGCCTGCCCTATCCCGACCGTCAGCGGCGTCGGCCATGAAACCGACTTCACCATCTGCGACTTCGTGGCCGACCGGCGCGCCCCGACGCCGACCGCGGCGGCGGAACTGGTATCGCCAAACCGCGAGCATCTGGCCATTCAGCTGGAACAGACCAAGCGCGCGCTGGAACGGGCGCTGGGCCGCTTGTTGACCGACAAGACGCAGCAGCTGGACTTCCTGGGACGCCGGCTGACCCACCCCGGCTCCAAGCTGCAGGCGCAACGCGACAAGCTGGGCGCGCTGTCGCAAAGCCTGCGGCAACGGGTGCATGCCGTATTCGATCAGGGCCGCTGGCGCTTGCAGCTGGCGGCCAGCCATCTGACCCGTCATCAGCCGGACCTGGCCGCGCAAAGCCAACGCCTGCAACAACAGCAAGCCAGGCTGCAACGCGCGCGGGACCGGCTGCTGGAACGGCGCAGCCGGCAACTGGCGCAACTGTCCGCCACGCTGACCGCGTTCAATCCAGAAGCGGTGCTGGCGCGCGGCTACGCCATCGTGCAAAAGCGCAACGGCCAGGCGGTCAAGAACCCGGCCGAACTGCAAGATCATGAAACAGTGACGCTGCGGCTGGCCGAAGGCAGCACCGAGGCGCGGATCGAACATCCGCAAGGCGTGCAGCCAGAGCTGCCGTTCTAGCTCTCAGAATGAAAATACAGCCAACTTATTTGTTAATCCTAGCAGGATTGCCATGCAAGATCTGATTGGCAAGCTCTTGCTGCGCTTGGTCAGACAAAGTTTCCGTCCGGCTATTGGCATGATGCGGAATATTACTACCTACTGAATAATCTGGAGCGCTCCAGCTTTGATCCTCCTCGCTTTCCTTAATGCTGGAGGGCGTTGCAGCACAAGCAGACAATAGTAGGACTAACAACAGCGAGAGAGCCTTAAAAGATTTCATAGAGATGTTCATCCGGCAAAAAAGTTATTTATTGGCGTCGGCGCATCGATATAGGTTTTATTCCAATATCCTATTCAGATAATGCCAATCTGTAAATTAACGTATACATTCTTTTCGCCTCTCGACTGAAAAAAACCTTGAGCTTGCACGCATTCACTTCCCCGCTCATTGACAAAACATACCCATTCGCTGTTGGAACAAATAAAAAGGCCGCCCCAATCGGGCGGCCTTTTCGCAGCGCAACCGGATAAATCAAGCCGGCCGCAGCGCAGGCGGCAACGCAAACACCGTGTTCTCCTCCACGCCAGGCAGTTCCGTCACTTGGCTGACGTCGAAAGTCTTGATGCGATCTATCACCGCCTGCACCAATACCTCCGGCGCGCTGGCGCCTGCCGTCACGCCGACGCGGCTCTTGCCGACAAACCACTCCGGCTCCAGCAGATCGGCGTTGTCCACCATGTAAGCGTCCACGCCCTTGAGCGCGGCCACTTCGCGCAGGCGGTTGGAATTCGAGCTGTTGGGCGAGCCTACCACGACGACCATGTCGCACTGCTCGGCCAGCAATTTCACCGCGTCCTGGCGATTCTGCGTGGCATAGCAGATGTCGTCCTTCTTCGGGCTATGGATGGCCGGGAAGCGTGCCTTCAAGGCGGCGATGATGTCGCGCGTCTCGTCCACCGACAACGTCGTCTGGCTGACATAGGACAGCTGTTCAGGATTGCTCACCTGCAGCTTGGCCACATCGGCCTCGTTCTCCACCAGATACATGCCGGAGTCGGTCTGGCCCATGGTGCCCTCCACTTCCGGATGACCGGCGTGGCCAATCATGACGATCTCCATGCCCGCCTGCCGCATGCGCTTGACCTCGATATGCACCTTGGTCACCAGCGGACAGGTGGCGTCGTACACCGTGAGGCCCAAGGCCTCAGCCTCGGCGCGCACCGACAGCGGCACGCCGTGGGCGGAGTAAATCAAGGTGCTGCCAGGCGGCACGTCCTTCAACTCCTCGATGAACACGGCGCCCTTGGCGCGCAGATCATCCACCACAAAACGGTTGTGCACCACTTCGTGGCGCACATAGATGGGCGCGCCATACAGTTCGATGGCGCGCTCGACGATGGCGATGGCCCGGTCCACGCCGGCGCAAAAGCCGCGCGGGTTGGCAAGCATGATGGTCTTCGACATCCGTATTTCCTTATTCTAGCCAGGGTCTTACCCGGCACATGCGCCAATGGCCCGCATCGCGGGCCATTGCTTTGAATCCAATACCAGCCCGCTCAACGCGACGGTTTTTTGAAACTGTCCAGCACCATCAGCGCCGCGCCGACGCAGATGAAGGAGTCGGCCAGGTTGAACGCCGGGTAGTACCACTGGTTGTAGTAATGAACCAGGATGAAGTCGATCACGTGGCCATAAGCCAGCCGGTCTATCACATTGCCCAGCGCGCCGCCGATGATGAAGGCGGCCGCCAGATTCATCACGCCGCTGAAGCGGCCTTTGACGATGTTCCAGCCCAGCCAGCCCGACACCGCGAAAGCCAGGATGGTGAACAGATATTTCTGCCAGCCGCCCGCATCATGCAGAAAGCTGAACGCCGCGCCGGGATTGTAAATCAGAGTGAAGCTGAAAAAGCCGGCTATCACCTGGCGCACTTCGCCGTACTGGAAGCTGCCGTTGAAATACAGCTTGCTGATCTGGTCCAGCACAACAACCAGCGCCGCCAGAACGAACCACTTGGACCAGCGGCTTGCGCCAGGCATAGTCATTGCAGAATCCATTTATGGGTTTCCCATTGCTGACGGGGCCGCCCGCGCGGCCCCGTTACCGACGGATCAGGCGTGCAGACGCTGCTCGCCCTGGCCATCCAGGTTGTCCACGCAGCGGCCGCAAACGGCGCCATGGCCGGCATGGCTGCCCACATCGGCGCGGTAATGCCAGCAGCGCTCGCACTTTTCATGCGCGGCCGGGGACACGCGGATGGCCAATTCGGCCGCCTCGCGCACCACCACCTTGGACACGATCAGCACAAACCTCAGCTCCTCGCCCAGGCTCAGCAGTTGGCGGGCCAAGTCGGCGGGCGCGTCGATCTCCACCTCGGCCTGCAGCGAGGAGCCCAGCTTGTCGGCGCTGCGCAATTCCTCGATTTCCTTGTTGGCGGCGGCGCGCAGCTCGCGGATGGCTTGCCACTTGCCAGCCAGCGCCTCCTCGCGCTCCACGGCCTGCGCCGGGAACTCATGCCAGATGTGGTACAGCGTGGACTCTTCCTCGCTGTCCACCAGCACATTCCACGCCTCGTCGGCGGTGAAGCACAGAATCGGTGCCACCATCAGCAGCAGGCTGCGGGTGATGTGGTACAGCGCGGTCTGGGCGCTGCGGCGGGCATGGCTGTCGGCCTGGGTGGTGTACAGGCGGTCCTTGATCACGTCCAGATAGAAGGCGCCCAAGTCTTCCGAGCAATAGCCGACCACTTCCTGCACCACGTGGTGGAAAGCGTAGCGGGAGTACAGCTCGCCGACGACTTTTTCTTGCACCTGGCGCGCGCGCAGCAGCGCGTACTGGTCCAGCTCCACCATATTGGCCAGCGGCACGGCGTGCTCGATCGGATCGAAATCGGACAGATTGGCCAGCAGGAAGCGGATGGTGTTGCGCAGACGGCGATAGCTTTCAGTCACGCGCTTCAGAATTTCGTCGGAAATCGCCAGTTCGCCGGAGTAATCGGTCGATGCCACCCACAAACGCAGAATATCGGCGCCGAGGCTATCATTGACCTTTTGCGGCGATACGACATTGCCCTTGGACTTGGACATCTTCATGCCCTTGCCGTCCACCACAAAACCATGGGTCAGCAGCTGCTTGTAAGGGGCGCGGCCGATGGTGGCGCACCCCGTCTTCAAGGACGACTGGAACCAGCCGCGGTGCTGGTCGGAGCCTTCCAAGTATAAATCCGCCGGCCAGGCCAGTTCCGGGCGCTGCTTCAGCACTGCGAAGTGGGTGGAGCCGGAATCGAACCACACGTCCAAGGTGTCGCTGAGCTTGCGGTAGTGTTCGGCCTCGTCGCCCAACAACTCCTTGGCGTCCAGGCTGAACCAGGCTTCGATGCCTTGCTGCTCGATGCGCAGCGCCACCTCTTCCAGCAATTGCGCGGAGCGCGGATGCAGCTCGCCCGTTTCCTTGTGGATGAAGAAGGTCATCGGCACGCCCCAGTTGCGCTGGCGCGATACGCACCAGTCCGGGCTGTTCTTGATCATCGCGTCCAGGCGCGCGCGGCCCCAGGACGGGAAGAACTCAGTAGCGTCCACCGCGCGCTGGCTGATCTCGCGCAAGGTCTCGCCGCCATGGGCCTGGCGGTCCATGCTGACAAACCATTGCGGCGTGGCGCGGAAGATGATCGGCGTCTTGTGGCGCCAGCAATGCGGATAGCTATGCTCCAGCTTGGCCTGATGCACCAGCGCGCCGTTGGCTTCCAGCGTTTCGATCACGCGGGCATTGGCGTCCCATACCAGCATTCCGGCGAAAATTTCCGTCGTGCTCTTGTAGCGGCCGTTGTCGGCCACCGGATTATCTACCGGCAGCTTGTACTGCAGGCCAGCCTGGAAGTCTTCCAGACCATGCGCCGGCGCGGTATGCACCAGGCCCGTGCCGGCATCGGTGGTGACGTGATCGCCCAGGATCACCGGCACTTGACGGGCATAGAACGGATGTTGCAACGCGATCAGTTCCAGCGCCTGGCCCTTGGCCTCGCCCAGCACGCGGAAGTCTTCGACGCCGTAGCGCTTCATCGCCGATTCGACCAGGTCCTTGCCCAGGATCAGCTTGCCCTTGGGGGTGTCGATCAGCTGGTAGTCCAGATTGGCGCCGGCGGCGACGGCCTGGTTGGCCGGCAAGGTCCACGGCGTGGTGGTCCAGATCACGGCCATCGCGCCGGCGGCATCCGCGCCGAAAGCGGCGGAAGCCTTGTCGGCGTCGACTACCTTGAAGCCGACGTCTATCGCCGGCGACACCTTGTCTTCGTACTCGACTTCGGCCTCGGCCAGCGAGGAACCGCACTCGATGCACCAGTGCACCGGCTTCTCGCCCTTGCTCAGGTAGCCGTTTTCATAAATCTTGCCGAGGGTGCGGACAATATCGGCCTCGGTCTTGAAATCCATGGTCAGATACGGATTGTCCCAGTCGCCCAGCACGCCCAGGCGGATGAAGTCCTTCTTCTGGCGCGCGATCTGCTCCTTGGCGTATTCGCGGCACAGCTCGCGGAACTTGGCGGCCGGGATGTCCTTGCCGTGCAGCTTTTCCACCATCAGCTCGATCGGCAGGCCGTGGCAGTCCCAGCCCGGCACATACGGCGCGTCGAAGCCGGCCAGCGTCTTGGAGCGGACGATGATGTCCTTCAGCACCTTGTTGACGGCGTGACCGATGTGAATGTCGCCATTGGCGTACGGCGGACCGTCATGCAGGATGAACTTGGGGCGGCCGGCGGACAGCTTGCGCAGCTTGTCGTAGCGCTTCTCTTCCTGCCAGCGCTTGACCCAGGCCGGTTCGCGTTTGGCCAGATCCCCGCGCATGGCGAAGGGTGTATCCAGCAGGTTTACGGTTTTACGATAATCAATGGTCATGCCTGCTCTCGCTGCAAACTTGTCAAATAGGTCTTGGCGCTGGCCGCGTCGCGCTCGATCTGCGCCACCAGAGTGGCCAGATCATCATAGCGCGCTTCGTCGCGCAGTTTTTTCAGGAAACGCACCGTCAGCCGCTGGCCGTACAGGTCGCCGGCGAAATCGAACAGATGCACTTCCAGCTTGTAGTCCGGCGTGTCGCTGACCGTCGGGTTCAGCCCCAGGCTGGCTACGCCGCCCAGCCGCCCGTGCGGCGTATCCGCCTCAACCACGAACACCCCCTGCAGCGCAGGCTTCAAATGCGGCAAGTGGATGTTGGCCGTGGGGAAACCTATGGTGCGGCCCAGCTTCTTGCCATGCATGACTTTGCCGGAGATCCGGTAGATGTCGCCCAGCAGCGCGTTTGCCGCAGGCAGATCGCCGGCGGCGAGTTTCTCCCGCACCAGCGTGCTGGAGGCCCGCTCGCCCTGCACCAGCACCGACGGCATCGCCTCCGTGGCAAAATGCCGGCAATCGGCCAATAACTGGAAATTTCCCTGGCGGCCGGCGCCAAACTGGAAATCATCGCCGATCAGCAGATAACGCGTCTGCAATTGCTCAACCAGCACCTGGTCGACAAAATCCGCCGCCGTCATGCTGGCGAAGCTGTGATTGAAACGGTAGACAAACACATAGTCCACCAGACCCAGTTCCCGCAGCAAGACGAATTTGTCCCGCAGCGTGGACAAACGGGCCGGCGGCTTGGCGCGGCTGAAGAATTCGCGCGGATGCGGCTCGAACGTCAGCAGCGCCGTCGGCAATGCCCGCGCTTGCGCCTCCTGGCGCAGCTTCTCCAGCATGCGGCGGTGCCCCTGGTGCACGCCATCGAAATTGCCTATGGTCAACGCGCAGCCCGGCAGGGCGAAACGACGCGGATCCCCCAGAAATACCTGCATTTGCGGTCTTTGTACACGTCCTGAAACCGTCGATTGTAGCCGCCTGCGGTCAATAGCGTCCAGCCATCATCCATCTGACGCGCAAACAAAAAGCCCCGCATGGCGCGGGGCTTTTCCAATCGGAGCGTTTGGCTTACTTGGCCGGTTGCTCAACCATGGTTTCCTTCACGGCGTCGATCACAACTTCAACGCGACGATCAGACTCGATGCAAGCCTTGATTTCGGCATTTTGCTTCTTGTTCTTCGCGTATTTCGGGAACTTGGCCTTGCACTCTTCGGTCATCTTGGCTTCGGCCTTGCCCTTGCCTACGGAGGTAACCTTGTCAGCCGGCACGCCTTCGTTCACGAAGTAGGCCTTAACGGCGTCAGCACGCTTCTGGGACAGAGCGTTGTTCAGCTTGTCGGAACCCATGAAGTCGGTGTAACCATCAACTTCCACGCCGTTCAGATAGCCCTTGCCAGCGTGAGCCTTCAGCTTGGCAACCAGCGGGTCCAGTTCGTTCTTGGCGTCAGCGCGCAGGACGGACTTGTTGAAGTCAAACAGCACCTTGGCGGACAGGGTCACTTTTTCCTTCATCGGAACCAGGGCCGGCTTCTGAGCTACCGGAATCGGAGCCGGCTTGGCCGCTTCGCGGTCGCCGCACTCAACCAGACCATTGGCGGCCTTGTCGAAAGTGCCGGTGTGCCAGCATTCGCCATAGTTGTTGCGGACCACGGAGTCGGTGGACTGGTCAACGGCATAACCCGGTTTAGCAGCAAAAGCGCTAGCAGAAACCAACAGGGCGGCAACCAGTGCGCTCAGTTTCAGCTGTTTAGTCATGTTATTCCCTCTTTAATCTATAAAATGGGTAGCAATGCGGGCTGACGCAAAGACCACGCGAACAAGTTGACTGCAAACATCAGAGATGGCTACATGCTGTGTTGATGCAGTTAACCCGCACTATAGGAATCCAGCAACACCATGTCAACACGAGGCCGGCCGGCAAGCCTGCCAAACGTTGCACAAATGCATCACATTTCGCTAATTATCGTTAAGACCTGTCTCTCACACGCGACACATTACGATAGTGTGACGCGCCGGCGAAACAGTGGTTGCGGCTGCCGATATGTCACTTGATAGCCATCGCTGAAGGTATTGTAATAATCTTTCTCATTCAGCGCCTTGCCATCCTTGATCAGGAAGGCGTCAAAACCTACCTGCCACAGGGGATGAATCAAATCCTGCCAGACGTCGCCGACGGCCCGCAGCTCGCCGGCGAAATCATAACGCTCCCGCAGCAGTCTGGCGAGACTATAACCGCGCCCATCGGTAAAAACCGGAAAGTCAACGGCTATCACGGCCAGGCTGGCCAGATGCGGCGCCAGCCGCGCCGGATCGTCGTCCGGCGCCAGCCACACCCCTGTGCGCCCCGGCCGCGCCAGCCAGCCCGCCGGATCGGCCAGCCAGGCCGCGAGCGGCACGATCACATCCGCGTCGGCCGGCGCGGCGGGCAGCGCGCCTGATTCTTCCGCGCGCAGCAGCGTCCAGGCATCGATCTGCGCCTTGCCATCCTTAATGTACCGGGGCATAAACCCTCTCCTTGAATGGTTCCACGCCGACGCGGCGCAGGGTGTCGATGAAGCGCTCGCCATCCAGCCGCCGCTCCAGATAAACCTGAATGATCTTGCCGAAGGCCACCGGCACATCGGCCTGCGCAAATGAGGGCCCAATCACCTTGCCGATGGCGGTATCGCTGCCCTGGCTGCCGCCCAGCGTGATCTGATACCACTCCTCGCCGTTCTTATCGACGCCGAGGATGCCGATGTTGCCGATATGGTGGTGGCCGCAGGCGTTCATGCAGCCGGAGAAGTTGCAGGCGATGTCGCCCAGATCGTACAGATAATCGAGATCATCAAAAGTGCGCTGGATCGCGTTGGCGACGGGAATCGACCGCGCATTGGCCAGCGAGCAGAAATCCCCGCCCGGGCAGCTGATGATATCGGTCAACAGGCCGATGTTCGGCGTGGCCATTCGGTGCCGGCGGGCCTCCTGCCATAAGGCATGCAGGTCTTTCTGCGCCACATCCGGCAGCACCAGGTTCTGCTCATGCGCGACGCGAAGCTCGCCAAAGCCGAAACGGTCTGCCCAGTCAGCCGCCGCCTCCATCTGTTCGGCGGTGATGTCGCCAGGCGGCGCGCCGGTTTCCTTCAGCGACAGCACCACGGAGCGATAACCAGGCTGGCGATGAGGGCGGGTGTTGCGCTCATACCAGCGGGCGAACGCCTTGTCTTCGGCCAAGGGGCCTGTCAGTTCTGCCGGGTTGTCCGGCAGCGGCGGATAGTCGGGATCGGCGAAGAAGCTGGCGTAATGGGCGACATCCTCGTCGCGCAGCGTGGCCGGGCCATCCTTCAGATGCAGCCATTCGTCCTCCACCTTGGCGGCGAAGCCTTGCGGCGTCATCGCCTTGACCAGGATCTTGACCCGCGCCTTGTACTTGTTGTCGCGGCGGCCAAAGCGGTTGTACACGCGCAGCACCGCGTCCAGATAGGTCAGCAGGTGCTGCCTGGGCAGGAACTCGCGGATCACCTCGCCCACCATCGGCGTGCGTCCCAGGCCGCCGCCGACGATGACGCGGAATCCCGCCTCGCCGGCTTCGTTGCGGCTGACGTGCAGGCCGATGTCGTGGACCATGGTGGCGGCGCGGTCCTCCACGCTGCCGGAAACGGCGATCTTGAACTTGCGCGGCAGGAAGGCGAATTCCGGATGCAGCGTGCTCCACTGGCGGATGATCTCGCAATACGGCCGCGGATCGAACAGCTGGTCGGCTGAGACGCCGGCAAAGGCATCGGTCGTGGTGTTGCGGACGCAATTGCCGGAGGTCTGGATCGCGTGCATTTCGACGGTGGCCAGCTCCTCCAGAATGTCCGGCACGGTTTCCAGCGCCGGCCAGTTGAACTGGATGTTCTGGCGGGTGGTGAAGTGGCCGTAGCCCTTGTCGTAGCGGCGGGCGATGTCGGCCAGCTTGCGCAGCTGCTCGCTGCGCAAATGGCCGTACGGGATGGCCACCCGCAGCATGGGCGCGTGGCGCTGGATGTACAGGCCGTTCATCAGCCGCAGCGGACGGAACTCATCTTCCGACAACTCCCCGGCCAGGAAGCGGCGCGTCTGGTCGCGAAACTGGTCGACGCGCTCGCGCACCAGGCGATGATCTACTTCATCGTATCGATACATGGTTGGATTCCAGCGGGAATGCCGACGGCGATGGCCGGCGGGTCAGACGGGGCTTTGCAGCGGGCTAGCCTTCGCATGCAGCCCGCACTCCTTGGTTTCCGGGTTTTCCCACCACCAGCGGCCGGCGCGGACATCCTCGCCCACGCTGATGGCGCGGGTACAGGGCGCGCAGCCTATAGATGGATAGTGGCGGTCGTGCAGCGCGTTGTACGGCACCTGGTTTTCCTTCAGGTACTGCCACACCTCAGCCTCGCTCCACTCCAGCAAGGGGCTGAACTTCCACAGGCTGTTGTCGGCATCGTATTGCTTATCCGCCAGATCCTGCCGCGTCGGCGATTGCTGGCGGCGCAAGCCGGTAATCCAGGCGGAGCGGCCTGCCAGCGCGCGCTTCAACGGCTCCAGCTTGCGCACGGCGCAACAGGACTGGCGCAGCGCCACGCTCTGGTAAAAGCCGTTGATGCCGTGCAGGTTGACGTATTGCTCGGTGGCGGCGGTATCCGGGAAGTACACCGTGACCGGATGGCTGGGGTAGCGCTCGGCTACTTTTTGCATCAGATCATAGGTTTCCGCAGGCAGGCGGCCGGTATCGAGGCTGAAGCTGCGCAATGGCAGATTCAGGCGCGCGATCAGATCGGTCAGCACCATGTCTTCGGCGCCGTAGCTGTTGGCCAGCAAGGCATCGGGATGCTCGGCGGCAATGGTTTGCAGCAGCGCCGCGGTGGCGGCTAGTTTGGATTCCAAGCTCATCAAGCGCTCCGGGAATGGTTCCAGCTCATCCTAACCAAAGGGCTTATAAACCTAAAAGAATATTGTGTTAGTATTTAATGACTACAGGTTTTATAGAGGACAGGCCGTCAACATGAAGCTACAACAACTGCGCTATCTGGTGGAAGTGGCCAAGCAGGGATTGAACGTCTCGGAAGCGGCCGAGAAACTGCACACTTCGCAACCGGGCATCTCCAAACAGATCCGCCTGCTGGAGGATGAGCTGGGCATCCAGGTATTCATCCGCAACGGCAAGCGCGTGGTATCGGTCTCCGAACCAGGCAAGGAAGTGCTGCGCATCTCCGAACGCATCCTGCGCGAGGCGCAGAATCTCAAGCGCGTCGGCGAGGAATTCTCGCGCGAATCGGAAGGCGCGCTGACCATCGCCACCACTCACACCCAGGCTCGCTACGCGCTGCCGCAGGCCATCGCCGAATTCGTGCGCCGCTACCCCAAGGTGCGGCTGTCGCTGAAACAGGGCAGTCCGACGCAGATCTGCGAAATGGTGGTCTCCGGCGAAGCCGATCTGGCCATCGCGACCGAGGGCATCTCCTTGTACAAGGAGCTGGCCATGCTGCCCTGCTACGAGTGGAATCGCTCGGTGGTGGTGCCAGCAGGCCATCCGCTGGCCGAGCTGAAGCAACCGATCTCGCTGGCCGACATCGCCCAGTATCCCATCGTCACCTACGATTTCGCCTTCGCCGGCCGCTCCAAGATCAACAAGGCCTTCGCCGACCTTGGCTTGAACGCCAACGTGGTGCTGACCGCCATCGACACCGATGTGATCAAGACCTATGTCTCGCTGGGGCTGGGCGTGGGCATCATCGCCAGCATGGCCTTCGAGCCGGAGCGCGATCGGCACCTGGTGGCGATAGACGCCAGCCATCTGTTCGAACCGTCCACCACCAAGATCGGCATCCGCAAGGACGCCTATTTGCGCGGCTTCGCCTACACCTTCATCGAGCTGTTCGCGCCGCATCTGCACCGCCGCGAAGTGGATTCGGCGCTGCTGGCGCATGATGTGGATCTGGATGAATAGCTTCTCCAGCCAGCCCGGCCGCAGCGACAAGCGCAAGCAGTTTATTGCCACGAACCCCACGAAATGATACGAAAGCGGTAAGCCACCGGCCCTCATCGTCAAACCGAATACCCGGCAGGTTCACCCCTTGATGGTTCGTGTTTTTCTTGGATTTCGTGGCTCAACTGAAATGCCTGGCATGCGCCATCGCATCAGGCCAAAACGACAACGCCCCGGCAAGCGGGGCGTTTTCCATGATGCCGGCGCGGCGCTTACAGCGTCAGGCCGCCGGTGACTTCGATGGCGGCGCCGTTGATGTAGCTGGCCTCGTCCGACGCCAGGAAGGCGTAGACGTTGGCGATCTCCACCGGATCGGCCATGCGGCGCATCGGCACCTTGTCTTCCATCGCTTGCAAGACCTTTTCCGGCATCGCCTTCAGGATGGGCGTGGCGACAAAACCGGGGCAGACGGCGTTGGAGCGGATGCCCTTCTTGCCCAGTTCCTTGGCCCAGGTCTTGACGAAGCCGATCACGCCGAACTTGGCCGCCGCGTAGTTGGTCTGGCCGAAGTTGCCGTAGACGCCCACCACGGACGAAGCGTTAAGGATCACGCCGCCGCCCTGCTCCACCATGGTGTCCACCACGGCGCGGGCACAGTTGTAGACACCCTTCAGGTTGATGTCGATGACCTTGTCGAACTGGTCTTCGGTCATTTTGGTCAGTTGCGCGTCCTGCACGATGCCAGCATTGTTGACCAGCACATCGATGCGGCCGCAGCGGTTTTTCAGATCCGCCACCATCTCGGCGATCTGCCCCTTGTTGGTCACATCCACCTTGTAGCCATAGGCTTCGCCGCCCAGCGCTTTCAGTTCGCCGACCACGGCGTTGACTGCCTCCTGGTTCAGGTCGCACACCGCGACGATGGCGCCCTCCTTGACGAACTTCTCGGCGGTGGCCTTGCCGATGCCGCTGGCGGAGCCGGTGATGATGGTGACTTTCCCTTTTAAGCGCATATGGTTTCCTTCTCTCACTGCTTTGCAGATCTCATCAGGTCGCCCGAGGGCGGATGAGGACCAGATGTCTCCGGCATCGACCTCCCTGGCCGGGTCCCTGATTATTGTTATCGCGCCTGAGTGGGACGCATGAAAAAGGCGGGAGTTTGTGCACTGCAATATAGCGCACCCCCTCCCGCCGGTAAAGTTACGAGCCGCGACAGCTCGTAACCAAATTACTCCAGGCCCTTGCTGGCCAGGTAATCTTCATAGTTGCCGGTGTAGTAGTCGTAGCCGCCCTTGCCGTCGAGCTCCAGCACGTGGGTGGCCAAAGAGCTTACGAATTGACGGTCGTGCGAAACGAAGATCAGCGTGCCCTTGTACTTTTCCAGCGCCATGTTCAGGGACTCGATCGACTCCATGTCCATGTGGTTGGTCGGCTCGTCCATGATCATGACGTTCGGCTTCTGCAGGATCAGCTTGCCGTACAGCATGCGGCCCTTTTCGCCGCCGGACAGCACGCGCACCGGCTTGCCCACCTCGTCGCCGCCGAACAGCAGGCGTCCCAGCGTGCCGCGGATCACTTGCTCGTCGTCGCCTTCCTGGCCCCACTCGCGCATCCACTCGGTCAGTGTGGCATCGCTGTCGAACTCCGCTTCGTGGTCCTGGGCGAAGTAGCCGATCTGCGCCTTTTCCGCCCACTTGATGGAGCCGTAGTCGGCGGTCAGGCCTTCGGCGAACTTGGGATCGAATGCGCCGGCCAGCAGCTTGACCAGCGAGGTCTTGCCCGCGCCGTTGGGGCCGATGATGGCCAGGCGGGCGCCAGCTTCCAGAATCAGGTTCAAGTCCTTGAACAACACCTTGTTGTCGTAGGCCTTGCTGAGGTTTTCCACTTCCACCGCCTGGCGGTGCAGCTTGAACTTGTCATCCATCTCGAAGCGGATGAACGGGTTCTGGCGGCTGGACGGCTTCACTTCCACCATCTCGGACTTCAGCTTGTCCACCTGCTTCAGACGGCTGGTTGCCTGGCGCGCCTTGGACTTGTTGGCGGAGAAGCGGGCCACGAACTCCTGCAGTTCCTGGATGCGCTCCTTGGCCTTGCTGTTGGAGCTCAGCTGGCGTTCGCGGGCCTGGGCCGAGGCGATCATGTAGTCGTCGTAGTTGCCCGGGTAGATGCGGATGGTGTTGTAGTCCAGATCCGCCATGTGCGTGCACACCGAATTCAGGAAGTGGCGGTCGTGCGAGATGATGATCATGGTGGAGTTGCGCTCGTTGAGCACGTTCTCCAGCCAGCGGATGGTGTTGATGTCCAGGTTGTTGGTCGGTTCGTCCAGTAACAGGATGTCCGGATTGGAGAACAGCGCCTGCGCCAGCAGCACGCGCAGTTTCCAGCCCGGCGCCACTTCGCTCATCGGGCCGAAATGCTGCTCCACCGGAATGCCCACGCCCATCAACAGCTCGCCGGCGCGCGCCTCGGCGGTATAGCCGTCGTATTCGGCGAACTTGGCTTCCAGTTCGGCCGCGTGCATGTAATCTTCTTCGGTGGCTTCCAGGTTGGCATAGATGGCGTCGCGTTCGCTCATCGCCGCCCACATCTCGGTGTGGCCCATCATCACCACGTCGATCACGCGCTGATCTTCGTAGCCAAACTGGTCCTGACGCAGTTTACCCAGGCGCAAGCCGTTCTCGATGGCGACTTCGCCCGCGGTTTGCTCCAGGTCGCCACCCAGAATCTTCATGAAAGTGGATTTGCCGGAACCGTTGGCGCCGATCAGGCCGTAACGGTTGCCTTCGCCGAATTTGACGGAAACCTTCTCGAACAAAGGTTTCACGCCAAACTGCATCGTAATATTGCTTGTGGTAATCACGCTTGAGGATCCTTCAGCCGTAAGCCGTAAGTATCGGAAAAACGTAGGATTCTAGCACAAGCGCCATGAATTCCCGAAGCCTGCCGCCGTTGTTCGCCATGAACTTTTGCCAGCCAGACGAATTCCGCTACAATCGTAAACCTTGTAAATCCTTATTCCAGATAGGCAGAACTATGCTTACCGGCAGCTTGGTAGCGCTCGTGACCCCGATGTCTAACGACGGCGAGGTGGATTTTGCGGCGCTGCAACGATTGGTTGAGTTCCACATCGAAAACGGCACATCCGGCATCGTCGCCGTCGGCACGACTGGCGAATCGGCCACCCTGTCGGTGGAAGAGCACATCGAAGTGGTCAAAGCGGTGGTCAAATACGCCGCTGGCCGCATCAAGGTGATCGCCGGCGCCGGCGGCAACGCCACCAGCGAGGCCATCGAGTTGGGCCGCCTGTCTGCCGAAGCCGGCGCCGACATGGTGCTGTCCGTGGTCCCCTACTACAACAAGCCGACTCAGGAAGGCATCTATCAACATTTCAAGGCCATCGCCGACCACAGCCCGCTGCCGGTCATTCTTTATAATGTGCCGGGCCGCACCGTGGCCGACATGAGCAACGACACCGCGCTGCGCCTGGCTGCGCACCCGAACATCGTCGGTCTGAAGGACGCCACCGGCGACATCGGGCGCGCCTGCGACCTGGCGCTGCGCGCGCCGGAAGGCTTCGCGCTGTACTCCGGCGACGACGCCACCGGCATGGCCTTCATGCTGTGCGGCGGCCATGGCGTGATTTCGGTCACCGCCAATATCGCGCCCAAACTGATGAGCGAGCTGTGCGTGGCCGCCACCTCCGGCAACACCGCCCAGGCGCGCGCCATCAACGACAAGCTGCAAGGCCTGCACAAGCAGCTGTTTGTCGAACCGAACCCGATTCCGGCCAAGTGGGCGCTGACGCGGATGCAACGCATCCCCGCCGGCATACGCCTGCCGCTGACGCCGCTGAGCGCCTCCGCCGAAGCGGTGGTCGAAGCGGCCATGAAACAAGCCGAAGTCATTTGATCATCCCCTGCTTGATGGGAGTCCGCATGAAACGCAGCGCGTCCGTCGCGATCCTGCTGGCAACCGGCCTGTTGGCCGCGTGCAGCAGCACTCAACAACCCCTGAGCAAGAATCTGGACTACAAGTCCGATGCGCCGAAAACCACCGGCAACAGCCTGGAAGTGCCGCCGGATCTGACCGCGCCGCAAGTCCAGAACAAATACAACCTGCCGAACGGCGTGGTCTCCGCCGCTGACGACGCCACCGCGCCGGCCGTATCTTCCCCGGTCGCCGTGAACCAGCTGGACAACATCAGGATGGAGCGCGCCGGCACCCAACGCTGGCTGCTGGTCGGCAACAAGAAGGCCGCCGAGCTGTGGCCGGTGCTGAAAGCGTTCTGGCAGGAAAACGGCTTCGTCATCAAGACCGAAGATCCGGCGCTCGGCATCATGGAGACGGACTGGGCGGAAAACCGCGCCAAGCTGCCCAACGACGGCCTGCGCAAGCTGCTGGAAACCGTGGGCCTAGGCAGCGTCTACTCCACCGGCGAGCGCGACAAGTTCCGCATCCGCTTGGAAAACACGCCGCAGGGCACCGAGGTGTACTTCTCGCACCGCGGCATGGAAGAGGTCTACGCCGACAACAGCAAGACCAACACCATCTGGCAGGCCCGCCCGGCCGACCCGAACCTGGAAGCCGAGCTGCTCGGCCGCTTCATGATCCGTTTAGGCCTGACCGAGGACAAGGCGAAAGCCCAGGTTCAGCAGACCCTGGCCAAGCCGGTCAAACCGCAGGACCCGATCATCGACGGCCAACTGCAGCTGTCCGACGGCTTCGACCGCGCCTGGCGCCGCGTCGGCCTGGCGCTGGACCGCGTCGGCCTGGTCGTCACCGACCGCGACCGCTCGCAAGGCCTGTACTACGTGAAGCCGGCCAAGAGCGAAACCGACAAGGAAGAAAGCGGCGGCTTCTGGTCCAGCCTGGCCTTCTGGAAGAGCAGCGATGGCAAGACCGTCAAACCGAGCGAACAGGAATACCGGATCAAGTTGCAGGAACTGAACAACGGCGCCACTTCGCTGCAGATCCAGGACAAGCAAGGCAAGCCGCTGTCGGACGAATTCGTCAAAGCCGCGCTGGGCAAACTGCAAACCGAACTGCAATAAAACAACAGCCGTCAGCACAAACGCAACAGCCCGCACGATGCGGGCTGTTTTTATGCATAACTCATCTGATTGACCGGTTTGATGAATGATCAGCCCATTGGGCAAGCCCTCTCAAGCGCAAATCGCCAGTATGTAACGCTTTGTATTTCGCAAGCGATTCTGTGGTTTTTGCATCAAATCAGCCAATAGACAAACATGCTCTCTGGAAAAAGAACGCAAAAAAACCGGCCGAAGCCGGTTTTTTTGTTGTTGCTTTCCGCGAATTACTTAGCAGCGGAAGCAGCCGGAGCGGAAGCCTCAGCAGCCGGAGCGGAAGCGGCCGGAGCGGAAGCCTCAGCAGCCGGAGCGGAAGCGGCCGGAGCGGAAGCTTCGGCAGCCGGAGCGGAAGCTTCAGCCGGAGCTTCTTTCTTACCGCAAGCGGACAGGGCTACGGCCAGCAGGGCAGCAACGAGGAGCGACTGTTTCATTTTTTCTTTACCTTTGAGGATAAGTTGAACAAGACGTCAGTTATCGCACGGTCTCGACGAAAAGCCGCGCGACTGAAAATCCATCAGTGAGCAAATTGTATCACGAAAAAAATGGCTGTATAGAGGGCAAAAATCTAAAAAAACCACATAGCCGACCCGAGCCGGCCAATAGGCCGCACAGACGCAAAAACGGGCGTTTGCACGCGAAATATTCACGTTCCGAGCGTTGCCAATTCGATACAAGCCAAGAATTTGTGGTCATTCTACAACAACGTCTGATAAATGCCAGTACCCCGACAGATAACCATCGAACAGCGTGGCCAGCATTTCATCGGAATAGCTTCCCGCCGGCAGGCGACGCAGATTGCCAAAACGCCGCCAGGCATCCAGATCTGCATCCGCAGCTTCCACCTTTTCGCCATTGCAATAGACGCAGGCGTCGCAGAACAATATCTGGCTCTTGCGATCCAGCGCCAAGCCCCGCGCCGCCACCGCCAGGGCAAACTCGTCTTCATCGAGCTCATCTTCCGGCGCGTCATAGAACACGTGCGCCTTAGGCTCCGTCAGGTAATGGCCGAGGAAATCGCACACCGTGTCCTTATCCCAACGTATTTGCGACAGCAAACCGGCCACCTGCTCTATCATCTCGTCGCCGATGCGGGCCGGCTCGGCCTGCAGCTTCAGATTCGGATCGGCATACACGCCGTCCAGGCACATGCGGTCCTGCAGATACACCAGGAACTGCGTCGCCAGCTCCTGCGCCGGCGGCGCGCGGAAACCGATCGAATACGTCATGCCCGGCTCCAGCGCCACGCCGTAGTGCGCGCAATGCGGCGGCAGATACAGCATGTCGCCATGTTCCAGCACGAACTCCTGTTCGACCCGGAAATCCTTCAGCACGCGGATAGGCGCGTCCTCTATGAAGTCATCGTCATGCTGCGAAGAGATCTGCCAGCGCTTCTTGCCGCCCACCTGCAGCAGAAACACGTCATAGGCGTCGAAATGCGGCCCCACGGTGCCGCCAGGCGGCGCGTAGCTGATCATCAGATCGTCCAGCCTGGCATAAGGGATGAAGTTGAAACGCCACAGGATGTCGTCGATATGCGGCAGATGATGGTTGACGCCCTGCACCAGCAGCGTCCAGTCGGTTTCGCCCAGCCGGCGGAAACGCGAGGCGCGGAACGGGCCGCGCTCCAGGTGCCACTTTTCGTTCTTGTATTCGATCAGCCGCGACTCGGCATCGTCGCGCTGCGCCAATTGCGACAGTACGGAAAAATCGACATGCGGGCCGACATCGGTCAAGGCGCCGCGGATCAGCAGCGGCTTCTTGTGCCAGTACTCGGCCAGAAAGTGTTCGGGCGACATGCCGCCCAGCAGGTTTACAGTATTCATCGGTTTTTTCACGGGCTCATTCACCCGTCTATGGTTTACAATACGGCCAGGCGCACAGACGCCCTATCTTGCGGAGGAAGGAACACCCTGGTGCCTGCCCCTGTCAAGTTTTTTTACCATCCTCACGGATAATCGACTCATGCAAATCGCCAAAAACACCATCGTCACGCTCCACTACGAGATGTTCGACGCCGAAAACAACCTGCTCGACAAGACCGAAGAGCCGATCAGCTACCTTCACGGCGGCTACGATGGCATTTTCCCGCTGGTGGAAGAGGCGCTGGAAGGCAAGAACGTCGGCGACGCCGTTGACGTCAAGCTGACCGCCGACGACGCTTTCGGCGATCCGGAAGAAGAGCTGATCCGCGTGGAAGACCTGGAAGTATTCCCGGCTGACGTGGAAGTCGGCATGGTATTCGAAGCCGATGATCCGGAAACCGGCGAACTGCTGCTGTTCCGCGTCACCGACATCGCCGACGGCAAAGCCGTGGTCGACGCCAACCACCCGCTGGCCGGCATGAACATCCGCTTCGCCGCCAAGGTTGTGGAAGTGCGCGCCGCCAGCGCCGACGAAATCAGCCACGGCCACGCCCACGGCGAACACGGCCACCATCACTGATAGCCTCAGGCCAGCGATGACGCAGGCGGACCCGCGGGTCCGCCTTTGTTTTGCCCGCAAGCTGCGCTCAGTGCCCGCGCCGCGCCAGCCGAATGAAGCCAAGCAGCGCCACCGCGCCCGCGATGCCTGCGCGCAGCCAGTAGTCCGCATACATCGCGCGCTGGCCCAACAGCCATGCCAGAGCGCCGCTCAACAACACCAGCAGAATCATTTCGGCGGTGCGCTCGACATCCCTTGGCCAGCCGCCGGGCCAGCATCGCGCCAGCGCCAGCCGCATCGTTCCCCAGCCCAGCAAAGCTCCGGCCAGCAGGTCCAGCGGCCAATGCACGCCGATGGCGATGCGCGACAGCGCCACCAGCGCGGCCAAGCCATAACACGCCCATCGCCCCGCCCTGCCCATGCCTTGGCAGACAAAGGCCGCCAGCGCCGCCGAGGCCAGGGCGTGGCCGGACGGGAATGAGCCGTTGCCGGGCAGCCGATCCAGCAGTTCCACCGTGCCCGGCGGCAACACCAATGGCGGCCGCGGCACATTGAACCCCGCCTTCAAACCGATGGACAGGGCGATCCCGACGACGCCGGCGACGATCAGCGCCGGCAAGCGTTTGGGATCGCGCCAGCTCCAGGCCAGCATCAAGGCCAGCGCGGTAGGCCAGTCGCCAAAGATGCTGAGAAAGCGCCACAAGGGGGCCGGCAGCGCATTCAACATCCCATTCAGCGCAAGAAAGCCTTGCTGATTCGCCGGCGGCCAGATCAGCATGCCCGCGCCAAGCAGAGCCAGGACGCAGGCGGGCCAGAATCGCTTCAAGCAAGACATGGCTCAGCCCACTTTCCGTCCGATGGTGATACGGTCCTGACCGGCCAGATCGCGGATGGTTTCCACCGCCAGCAGGCCGGCGGCGGCAAACAGCCCGCGAACCGCCGCGCCCTGGTCGTAGCCATGCTCCACCATCAACCAACCGCCCGCCGCCAGCCGGGCCGGCGCGCCGGCGGATATCTCGCGCAGGCAGGCCAGTCCGTCTGCCTCATCGGTCAGAGCCCCGCGCGGCTCGAAGCGCAGATCGCCCTCGGCCAGATGATGGTCATCACGCTCGATATACGGCGGATTGGAGGCGATCAGATCGAAGCGCGCCGTCGGTTCCAGCGGCGCATACCAGCTGCCCAGCCGGAAATCGACGTTGGCGGCCAGCGCCTCGGCATTGCCGCGCGCCACCGCCAGCGCCTCGGCCGAGACATCCACCGCGCCTACCGTCCAGGCGGGCGCCTCCAGCGCCAGCGTCACGGCGATGACGCCGCTGCCGGTGCCCAGATCGACCACCCGCGCCGGGGCATTCTTGTCCACTTTTGCCAGCGCCAGTTCGATCAGATGCTCGGTTTCCGGACGCGGAATCAGCACCGCCGGGCTCACCTTGAAATCGCGGCCGTAGAATTCGCGCTCGCCCAGCAGATACGCCATCGGCTCGCCGGCCACACGCCGCGCGGCCAGCGCATCGAATGCCGCCTCGACGTCTGGCGGCAGCGCTCGCTCCGGATAGCCGATGATGGCGGCGTGGGTCAGCTCCGGCCAGGCATGCATCAGCAGCATGCGGCTCTCCAGCCTGGGCAGGGAATGGCGGCGCAGCGCCTGTTCGATAGTCAGCATCATTTACAATAGGAATACGGTGGCAAGGCCGAGAAAAATCAGGAAACCGCCAGAGTCGGTGCAGGCGGTGATCAGCACGCTGGACCCCAGCGCCGGGTCCTTGCCCAGTTTCTGCATCAAGGTCGGAATCAACACGCCCATGGTGGCGGCCAGCATCAGGTTCAGCGTCATCGCCGCCAGCATCACCAGGCCCAGCGACGCGCTGCCGTACAATAGCCAGGCGATCACGCCGATGACGGAGCCCCAGATCATCCCATTGATGATGCTGACGCCGATCTCCTTGCGCCACAAGCGGCTGGCCTGCCCGGTCCGCATTTGGCCCATGGCCAGCGCGCGCACGATCATGGTGATGGTCTGGTTGCCGGAGTTGCCGCCTATGCCGGCGACGATGGGCATCAAGGCAGCCAAGGCCACCAGCTGGGCGATGGAGTGCTCGAAGGCGCCGATCACCCGCGAGGCGAAAAAGGCCGTGCACAGATTGATCGCCAGCCAGGACCAGCGGTTCTTCACCGAGTCTATCACCGGCGCGAACAGGTCTTCCTCTTCCTTCAGGCCGGCCAGGTTCAACACTTCGCTGTCGCTTTCCTCGCGGATCACGTCCACCATCGCGTCCACCGTCAGCCGGCCCAGCAGCATGCCGCGCTCGTCCACCACCGGCGCCGTCACCAGATCATAACGCTCGAAAGCCTGGGCGGCGTCCAGCGCCGGCTCGTCCGGATGAAAACTCACCACCTCGGTGGCCATCACGTCGGCCACTTCGGCCTCGGGGTCTGACACCAGCAGCTTGCGGATGGCCAACACGCCCTTGAGCCGCCCGGCCTCGTCGGTGACGAAAATCTTGTCGGTCTGGGCCGGCAGCTCGTCGAAGCGCCGCAGGTAGCGCAACACCACTTCGCAGCTGACATCGGCGCGGATCTTCACCAGTTCGAAATCCATCAGCGCGCCGACGCGGTCTTCGCCATAGGACAACACCTCCTGCAGCTGGCCGCGGGCCTCTTCGTCCAGCCGCGCCATCGCCTCGTACACCACCTGGCGCGGCAGGTCCGGCGCCAGTTCGGCCAGATCGTCGGTGTCCAGCTCCGCCAGCGCGGCCATCAGTTGATCCGGGTCCATCACCTCGATCAGCGACTCGCGCACCGCGTCGGACACTTCCAGCAAAATGGCGCCGTCGCGGGCGGGATCGGTCTGATCCCAGGCCAGCAGGCGATCTTCCAGCGGCAATGCCTCCAGCACATGGGCGATGTCGGCCGGATGCAGTTGCGCCAGCTTCTGCTTCAGTTCAGCGAGGTTGTGCCGCGGCGCCAGGGCGTCGGCCGCGACGTCGCCATCCTGGCGCGCGGCGGTCGATTCAAGCTCGCGTTGACGCTCGATCAGGCGCTGCACCAGACCGAGGCTTTCTTGCAGACGATCGGCGGATTGTTGCTTGAAGGCAACCGTCATTCACGTCTCCTTCCGCCCAGAGGGCGCAGACGGGCTGACTATCTGAGACGGGATTTATTCGTTAGGGGTAGAGCGGGGTGGAATCGCGGGGTAACTGGGCAAGTCCATGCGGTTTCGCCGCGCAAGGGCGCGCGGCAATAAAAATAACGGTGCGGATTGTAACACGCCACAACAAATCGCTCCAAGCCGGCGGCTACGCTATCCATTGCGCCGCAATATGGCCAAAACCGGCCCCGCGTGGCGAAAGAAAACGGACGGCGGCAGCCGTCCGCTGCATGAACGCTCCGTCCCTGCCTCACGGCAGATCGGCATAGGCCATTCTACGCTGGATGATGCGGGTCTTTTTGGCCAGCCCCGGCGCGTTGCGATGGTCGTCGTAATAGCGCGGATTCGGCACCATGGCCGCCAGTTTGGCCGCCTGGCCGGCGGATAGCTTGGATGCGCTGGCGCGGAAATAATGACGCGAGGCCGCCTCCGCGCCGAACACGCCGTTGCCCCACTCGATCACATTCAGATAGATCTCGAAGATGCGGCGCTTGTCCATGGCCTTCTCCAGCATCACCGTGATCAGCGCCTCTTCCAGCTTGCGCCACGGCGTCTTGCCGCTGGACAGGAACAGATTCTTGGCCAGCTGCTGACTGATGGTGGAGCCGCCGGCGACGATGCGGCCTTTTTGCAGGTTCTTCTCGAACGCCGCCTCGATGCCGTCCCAGTCGAAACCTTCGTGATCGACGAACTTGGCATCCTCCGCCGCGATCAGCGCCCGCTTCAGATTGGGCGAGATCCGCTCGTATGGCACCCATTTATGGCTCAGTTCGGCCTCGGGATCGTCCTGCTGCAGCTTCGCCAGCTGCTCGTTCATGAAGGAACTGGCGTCGGGATTATGGCTGCGCCAGTACAGGATATGGCCGAAGATCCACAGGTTATACAGCACAAAGGCGGCCACCAGGGCCGCCAGAATTTTCAGAATCCAGCGCGTCATGCTCAGGCCAACACTTCCCTGAGCATATTGGTCACCTTGCGCGTTTCCGGCTGCACCCCGCGCCAGATGGCGAACGACTCGGCCGCCTGCTCCACCAGCATGCCCAGGCCATCGGCCAGCATGCCGGCGTTTTCGCCCTGGGCCCGCTGCAGGAACGGCGTCAGGCCGGAGCTGTACACCATGTCGTAGGCCAGCGTGCGGGCAGTGAACACGCCGCGCGGCAGCGGCGGCATTTCGTTGTTCAGGCTGGTGGACGTGGCGTTGATGATGATGTCGAAACTGCGGCCTTGCAGCGCGTCGTAGCCGACGGCCTCCACTTTTCCATAACGGGCGAAGTGATGCGCCAGCGCTTCGGCCTTGATCACGGTGCGGTTGGCGATGGTCAGGCTGGCCGGCTTCTGCTCCAGAATCGGTTCCAGCACGCCGCGCACCGCGCCGCCGGCGCCCAGGATCAGCACGCGCTGGCCGGAGATCGGGTAGTCCAGGTTTTCCACGATGTCGCGCACCAAACCGACGCCGTCGGTGTTGTCGCCGTAGACCTTGCCGTCGCGGAAAGTCAGCGTGTTCACCGCCTCGGCCGCGCGCGCGCGTTCGGTCAGCTCCTGGGCGTAACGATAGGCGTCGCTCTTGAACGGCAGGGTGATGTTGAGACCCTTGCCGCCATGGGCGACAAACTCGTCGACAACGTCCTTGAATCGGCCCAGATCGGCAAACAGCTTCTCATAGGAGATATCCTGGCCGGTAGCCTGGGCGAATTCCTGGTGGATGAACGGCGACTGGCTATGGGAAATCGGGTTGCCGATAACGGCGTAACGATCGGTCATGGTCGGCTTTCCAATATGTAAGTTGGCGCTGCGCGCGGCAGCGGATTCAGGCCACACTTTGCCGTTTAATGACATAAACTTCAACCCGCCCAAACCATTCGCTCAATTCTGCTCCCACGGCAGGCCGCGCTGCCGCCAGCCGCCCACCGAGTTGCGGTGGCCCATTTCATCCTTGTCCCCTTCAAAACCTTCCAGCACGTTGTACACCTCGCTGTAGCCGTTGGCCGCCGCCAGCCGCGCCACCTCATCAGAGCGGGCGCCGGAGCGGCACAGCACCAGCAGCACCGATTCCGGATCCACCTGATGCGTCAGCTGGGCCAGGAAATTGGGGTTCGGCGCCATGCCGGGAAAGCTGCGCCACTCGATCTTGACGGACTGCGGCACCGTGCCGACAAACTGCCATTCGGCATGGCTGCGCACGTCCAGCAGCACCGCTTTGGGCAGCGACTGCATCAGCTCATAGGCTTCGTCCGGCAAAACGGCGCCGCTATAGGGCAGGCCCATCTGCTCCGCCCGCTCGTGCGCGGCCTGCAGTATCTGGTTCATGCGACTCATGATGTATCCCTCCGTTTGCAACATGCATGGCGTAGCGTCGCTGACAGAACCCCAGAGCCTGTTTGCGCCGTCTTCCGCGTCGACGCGCCTCGACTCAAGCTCTCTGCAGGGTTTTGTCAGCGGCCCTCATGTTGGCGATTATCTGCCCGAACAACATGGCTGGCAAATAGCACCAAGCTGGTGCATTGCAAAAATTTACGGCACCAGTATGGGTCAAACTTGCCCATTCCAGGTTGCTGGCTAAGGCCATGCGCCTATGACACAATGCAGCAGCAGCGATTTTTAAGCTGGCACGCTTCCTGCTTAATGCCGGGCGTACCAATTTTCACGCACTTGCCCTTGGGTGCACGTTGCCTTTCAGGAGATAAACCATGGCAGTAGCCGACGTAGTCAAACTGATCCAAGAAAACGACGTCAAATTTGTCGATCTGCGCTTCACCGACACCCGCGGCAAGGAGCAGCACGTCTCCATCCCGGCCCATGTGCTGCTGGAAGACGCCGACGCCTGGTTCGAGCGCGGCCACGCCTTCGACGGCTCCTCCATCGCCGGCTGGAAAGGCATCCAGGCTTCCGACATGCTGCTGATGGCCGACCCGGCTACCGCCCGCATCGACCCGTTCTTCGACGAGCCGACCGTATTCATGCACTGCGACGTGATCGACCCGGCCGACGGCAAGGGCTACGACCGCGACCCGCGCTCCATCGCCAAGCGCGCCGAGGCCTACCTGAAAGCCTCCGGCATCGGCGACACCGCCTACTTCGGCCCGGAGCCGGAATTCTTCATTTTCGACAGCATCACCTGGGGCACCGACATGTCCGGCTGCTTCGTCAAGATCAAGGCCGAAGAAGCGGCCTGGGCCTCGGCGGAAGAATTCGAAGGCGGCAATATGGGCCACCGTCCGGGCATCAAGGGCGGCTACTTCCCGGTGCCGCCGGTCGACTCCTCGCAGGACATCCGCTCCGCCATGGTGCTGCTGCTGGAAGAACTGGGTATCCCGGTGGAAGTGCACCACCACGAAGTGGCCACTGCCGGCCAGAACGAAATCGGCACCAAGTTCAGCACGCTGACCCAGCGCGCCGACTGGACCCAGATTCTGAAGTACGTGGTGCACAACGTGGCCCACAGCTACGGCAAGACCGCCACCTTCATGCCCAAGCCCATCGTCGGCGACAACGGTTCCGGCATGCACGTGCACCAGTCCATCTGGAAAGACGGCCAGAACCTGTTCGCGGGCGAAGGCTATGCCGGCCTGTCCGATACCGCCCTGTACTATATCGGCGGCATCATCAAGCACGCCAAGGCGCTGAACGCCATCACCAACCCGGGCACCAACTCTTACAAGCGCCTGGTGCCGCACTACGAAGCACCGGTGAAGCTGGCCTACTCCGCCAAGAACCGCTCCGCTTCCGTGCGCATCCCGCACGTGGCCAGCCCGAAGGCGCGCCGCATCGAGACCCGTTTCCCGGATCCGCTGGCCAACCCGTACCTGTGCTTCTCCGCCCTGCTGATGGCCGGCCTGGACGGCATCCAGAACAAGATCCACCCGGGCGATGCCGCGGACAAGAACCTGTACGACCTGCCGCCGGAAGAAGACAAGCTGATCCCGACCGTGTGCGCCTCGCTGGATGAAGCCCTGGCCGCATTGGACAAGGACCGCGAGTTCCTGACCCGCGGCGGCGTGTTCTCCAACGAGTGGATCGATGCCTACATCGAGCTGAAGATGCAGGAAGTGAACCTGACCCGCATGACCACCCACCCGGTGGAATTCGCGATGTACTACTCGCTTTAAAATACGCGACGACTCGCTCAACAACGGCAGCCGACAGGCTGCCGTTTTTCATGGCGCCGCACGCAAACCGATGACGACCGGGCGCGATTTGCTTATCATGCAGGGGCACCCATACCAGTCTCAGACGATGAAAATATTCGCTTTAAGCCTGCTGCTGGCCTGCGGCTGCGCCCAGGCCGCCACCATCTACAAATACGTCGACACCAACGGCAACGTCACCTATACCAATGTGCCGCTGCGCGGCGCCCAACCGATCACGCTGAACCCGCTATCCACCTACCACGGCCGCAAGCCCAGCGGCAGCAATGCCAACAAAGCGCCGGCGTCCGGCGGCTATCCGAATGTCGATGCCGACACCCAGAAGCAGCGCGACAGCGGGCGCAAGAAGATTCTGGAACAGGAGCTGGCCAACGAGGTCAAGGCGCTGGATGCGGCGAAGAAAGCGCTGGCCGACGGCAAGGCCGTGCGCAACGGCGACGAAACCCGCAACTACCAGAAATACCTGGACCGGGTGCAGAAGCTGCAAAACGAAGTCACCGACCGCGAGAAGAATGTCGCCGCGCTGAAGAAGGAACTGGGGCTGCCCTAGGGGCTGTTGACGTTTGGAGAGCGGTCGCGCCGGGATGCGTTTTGCGACGAATCGAGGCGTTTCGCGCGCCGCATAGTCATTCTCTGCCAGCGCGAAACAACGAAGAGTCGGCGCGAAAGGCGCCCGGCCCTGCGGGTTTGGCCGCTTTGTGCCGGAAGCCACGTTGCCCAGCCCTTGCATAGAATGACTATGCGGCGGACTGTGCGCCTTGCTTCCGGCACAAATCGGCTCAAACGCGATCCACTCACCAAACGTCAACAGCCCCTAGCAACACCATGCTGCCGCTGAGCCAGCAGGCGAGGCCGAGCAAGACCGCGCGCGCGGGCAGGCGGTGCTCGCGCCAGCTCAACCAGGCCTGGCGACGGGCTTGGCTGTCCAATAACAGCAGCCAGCCTTGCAGCGTGATATCGGCCCAGCGCTCGGTGCCTTGTTGCCATTGCTCGCCGTCGAAATGCAGATGGGGGTGAGGAAGATGCAGTTTCATCGTTTGCCTCCACGCGCCGGATACCACACTTTAGGCTTAGCAGATCAGCGGCCGCTTTGCGGCGCGCGCCGCTATAATCGAGCGATGGAAAACACACTGCTTCCCCCGTTCGCCGCCTTGACGCCGGACGCCATTCTCGATGCGGTCGAGAGCCTGGGCCTGAGGGCCAGCGGCAGCCTGCTGGCGCTGAACAGCTATGAAAACCGCGTCTATCAGATCGGCATTGATGACGCGCCGCCGCTGATCGCCAAGTTCTACCGGCCAGAGCGCTGGAGCGACGCGGCCATCCTGGAGGAGCACGCATTCAGCCTGGCGCTGGCCGAGCGCGAGATCCCGGCGGTGCCGCCGATGCTGTTGCAGGGCCGGACCTTGCATCATCACGGCGGTTTCCGCTTCGCCTTGTTCGAGCGCCGCGGCGGCCGGGTGCCGGAGCTGGACCGGGCCGACACGCTGCAATGGATTGGCCGTTTCCTCGGCCGCATCCACGCCCTGGGTCGGACCGAGGTTTATCAGCATCGTCCGGTCCTGGATTTGCAAAGCTTCGGCCGCGAGCCGGCCGCCTTCATTTTGGCAGGCGACTGGCTGCCGCCGGAGCTGGCGCCGGTATATCGCGGCGTGGTGGAGCAGGCGCTGGACGGGGTGGCGCGTTGTTTCGAGCGCGCCGGCAACGTCGCCGCTCTGCGGCTGCATGGCGATTGCCATGTCGGCAATCTGTTGTGGACCGACGCCGGTCCGCACTTCGTCGATTTCGACGACAGCCGCAGCGGCCCGGCGGTGCAGGACTTGTGGATGCTTTTGTCGGGCGAGCGCGAGGAGCAGTCGCGCCAATTGGCCGAAGTCTTGGCCGGCTACGAGGATTTCTGCGACTTCGATCTGCGCGAGCTGAACCTGGTGGAAGCGCTGCGCACGCTGCGGCTGATCCACTACAGCGCCTGGCTGGCGCGGCGCTGGCATGATCCGGCGTTTCCGGCGGCCTTCCCGTGGTTTGGCAGTCCGCGCTATTGGGAGGAACAGATTCTGGGGCTGCGCGAGCAGATCGCGCTGATGGACGAGCCGCCGCTGTGGTCCAACTGACGCGCTGAATTAGTTTTCCTGGCTGGGTTCAGGCTTGCGCTGCATGCGGTTCTTGACCCAGCTTTCAAACTGATCGGCCGCGAGCGGCTTGGCGAAATAATAGCCTTGTCCCATCACGCAGCCGCGCTCGCCGACGAAGCTCAGGTCCTTGGGCGTTTCGATGCCTTCGGCCACCGTGGTCAGCTGCAGCCGGCGCGCCAGTTCCAGTATGCTGTTGAACACCGCCTCCAGATGCGGCTTGTTGGAGATCGATGTGACCAGCGACTGGTCGATTTTCAGCTCGGTGAACGGGAAGCGCATCAGTTGCTGGAAGGTGGCGAAGCCGGTGCCGAAGTCGTCGATGGACAGCCCTACGCCGCTGAGGCGCAGCCGCGCGGCGATGCCTATGGCTTCGGCCAGATTGTCGGCGACGGCGGTTTCGGTGATCTCGAACACGATGAAGCGAGGCGGCACCCGGCTGGCGCGGATGCGCTGGTCTATCTCGTCGGCCAGGGTCGTGCCTTTCAGCGACAGGGCGGACAGGTTCACCGACAGCGGCAGCCGCAGGCCGCGCCGCGCCCACTCCTGCCATTGCTGCAAGCCTTGTTCCAGCATGGTCAGCGTCAGCTCGGTAGCCCAGTCGCAGGCCTCTATCACCGGAATGAAGCGCGACGGCGGGATCACCCCCAGTTCCGGGTGATGCCAGCGCACCAGCATTTCCGCGCCTTTCAGCAGGCCGCCATCCAGGGTCACCTTGGGTTGGTAATACGGCACCAGCTGGCCTTGGTCCAGTGCCAGCCGCACGTCCTTATCCTGGCACAGCTCCACCTCGGCGCCGCTTTCCGATGGCGGCGTCCATACCCGTCGGAGCAGATCCTCCAGCGCCTGTTGCTGCAGCGGCTTCTTGATGCCGCCCAGCACCGGCAGGCCCAGCTCCCGCCCCATCAGTTCGACAGTGGAAATCAACAGGTAGTCTTTGCCGGAGGTGACGATGATGGGCGCGGACAAGCCTTCCTTGGCCATCTGCTGGATCAGCTGCACGCCATCCAGCTGCGGCATTTCCAGATCGATCAGCACCAGGCTGGGCAGTTGTTCGCGCATCCGCGCCAGCGCCTCGTTGCCATCCGCCGCCTGTCGCAGATTGACGATGCCGAGCTGTCGGCACAGATCGCAGGCATGCTGGCGTTGCACCGCGCTGTCTTCCACCACCAGTACATCGTCCATCTGCAGTACCATGGCGGCGCCTATCCCTGCCGGCAGATCGCCTTGGCGATCATGTCCAAGGACATCACTTCGTCGGCGGCGCCCAGCTTGATCGCTTCCTTGGGCATGCCGAACACCACACAGCTTTCTTCGTCCTGAGCGATGGTCTTGGCGCCGCAGTCATGCATTTCCTTCAGCCCCTTGGCCCCGTCGTCGCCCATGCCGGTCATGATGACGCCCAGCGCGTTGCGGCCGGCGAACTTGGCGGCGGAGCGGAACAGCACATCCACGGATGGCTTGTGGCGGCTGACCAGCGGGCCGTCCACCACTTCCACCTGGTAGTAGGCGCCGCTGCGCTTGACCATCATATGCTTGCCGCCAGGCGCGATCAGCGCGCGGCCGGGCAGGATGCGGTCGCCGTTGCTGGCCTCCTTGACCTCGATCTGCGACAGGCTGTTCAGGCGGTCGGCGAAGGAGCGGGTGAATTTCTCCGGCATGTGCTGCACGATGGCCAGGCCCGGGCAGGTTCGCGGCAGCTCGGTCAGGATGGCCTCCAGCGCCTGGGTGCCGCCGGTGGAGGTGCCGATGGCGACGATGCGCTCGGTGGTGGCGAAGACATTGCTGCCGGTCGGGGCGGACAAGATGGCGTCGGCAGACAGCTTGGGGCGCGTTTCCAGCGCCGCCGCGCTGCTGCTGCCGGCGCTGGGCGCCGCGCCGCTGGCCGACGGCATCACCCGCATCCGGTTCATGCGCGCGGCGGCGGCGCTGCGCACTGCCATCACCAGTTGATTGGCGCTTTCCTCGAGGAAGCCCTTGACCCCTGCCGCCGGCTTGGCGATCACCTCCACCGCGCCGGCCGCCAATGCCTGCATGCTGATGTCGGTGCCTTTTTGCGTCAGCGAGGAGCAGATCACCACCGGCGTCGGGCGGGTCGCCATCAACTGCTTGAGGAAGGTGATGCCGTCCATCCGCGGCATTTCCACATCCAGCACGATCACGTCCGGCCAGTGCAGCTTCATCTTGTCCATCGCCATATACGGATCATTGGCGACGTCCATCACCTCGATGCCGCTGGCCTTGTCGAAAACCTGGCTCAACACCTGCCGCACCACGGCGGAGTCGTCGACGATCAGAACCTTGATGCTCATGTGCGCGTCCTTGCGTTGGGAGGCGGCATCGCTTCCAGCTCGGCCTCTTGTGATTGTTTGATCCAAACATTGCCGCTGGCGACATCGAACAGCACCAGCCTCGGGCAGCTGCCGCCCAAGTCTTCCCCCTGCAGCCGCAGGCCAAGCTGTTTGACCATCGCCCGCGCCAGATTGATGTTGCGCGACGGGACATCGTGGCTGAGCTTGCGTTCGCGGCTGAGCATCATCGAGGCGCCGCCGACCAGCCGCGCCTGAAACTCCTGCAGCGGCAGGCCGCAGGCCAGGATTTCCCGCAGCAGCAACAGCATCGCCTCGTCGCCGTAGCGGCCGGACAGGGTCTCGGTGCGGCGGTGGTTGCGCTGGGCCAGCAGGTAATGGCACATGCCGCCGACGCGGGCCTGCGGGTGCCATAGCACAATCGACACGCAGGAGCCGAGCAGCGTGCGGATGCGGGTGCCGCTGCCGCCGAAGTGCCATTCGCCAGGATGCAGGAACACCGCGTCGCTGGGCGAATCGGCTGCGGGCGGGGTTCCTGTTGCGCTGGGCGGGGATGGCGCCATGATGCAAGGCTTCCTTGTTTTGCGCCGGCGCGAGCCGGCGGCTTGTGTGTCATTTCAATCTAGTACAGTCCGAGTTTCAGAAACGGTACATATCGTCGTGCTCGTCCGTTTTGGGCGCATCCGGCGCGGAGGCTGGTGTTGCCGCCAAGGCCAAGGCGGGCGCAGCGCCGGCTGCCATCCCTGCCGGATGGCCCAGATGGAAAAAGGCCATGGCCTGTTGCAGCCGCTCCGCCTGCATATTCATCTCCGCCGCGGTGGAGGCCAACTGCTCGCTGGCGGCGGCATTCTGCTGGGTGGAGTGGTTCAGATGCTGAATGGCTTGGCTGATCTGGCCTATGCCGCCGGCCTGCTCCTGGGTGGCGGCGGCGATTTCCTGCACCAGGTCGGCGGTGCGGCCGCTGGAGCGGACGATTTCCAGCAGCAGGCGGCCGGCCTGCTCGGCCACGGTGACGCTGTGTTCGGCCAGTTCGCCGATTTCTTGCGCCGCCACCTGACTGCGCTCCGCCAGCTTGCGCACTTCGGCCGCCACCACGGCGAAGCCGGCACCGTGTTTGCCAGCCCGCGCCGCCTCGATGGCGGCATTCAGCGCCAATAGATTGGTCTGGTAGGCGATGTCGTCGATGATGCCGACCCGTTCGGCGATCTGGCGCATCGCCAGCACCGTCTGCTGCACCGCTTTGCCGCCTTCGGTGGCTTCTTCCGATGCCTTTTCGGCGATGGCTTCGGTGGTGCGTGAGTTGTCGCTGGTCTGGCTGACCGAGGCCGAGACCTGTTCGATCGAAGCCGAACTTTGTTCCACGCCTGCGGCCGAGGCGCTGGCGCTTTGCGACAAGGCCATGGAGGTGGCGCTGATTTGCTGGGCCGCGCTGGCGATGCCATCCGCGCCTATCTTCACATCGCCGATGATGGCGCGCAACTGCTGGCACATCTGCTGCATGGCGTCGCGCAGGCTGTCCTGCGGCGCTGGCGTGGTGGTGATGTTCAGCCGGCCTGCGGCCACTTCGCGCGCGATATCGGCCACCGCCTGCGGTTCGCCGCCCAATTGGCGCACCAGCTGGCGGTATATCCAGGTCAAGGAGCCGGTCAGCAGCAGCAGCACGGCGAGGCTGACCGAACCGAGCAAGGAGAAGGTCAGCCGGGTATTGCGTTCGGCTTCCGTTTCCGTTGCATGCTGCATCTGGTTGGTTTTGTCGATCAAGGGCAGGATGGCCTGATGGTTGAGGTCGTAGTCGGCCGACAGCCGGTCGAATGAGCGGTTGATCTCCAGTTGATCATGGGCTTCCAGCGCCGGCAGCAAATGCGTCTCCAATTCCTGGAAGAAGGCATCCGCCGTCGGTTTGACTTTCTGTTCCAGCATGGCGCGCATATCGGGCGGCAGATCGCTGGCCTGCCACTTTTTCTGGCCGTCATAGAATTCGGCGCGCTTGGCCCGCAGCAGGTTGAACCATTGCTGGCGCAGCGACGGGTCGGTGGTGTTGCGCAGCATGTTCACCGCCAGAAAGGCAGTGACCAGGTCCTGATTGGGCGGGTCCAGATCATTGATGAAATCCTTGCCGATGACTATCTGATGATACAGCCCGCCATTGATCATCACGGCGCGCAAGCCTTGCCAGGCGGTGACGGTCAGCAGGCCCAGTCCCAGCAGCACGCAGACAATCAACAGGCTGAATTGTTGGCGGATGGTGAGGTTTTTCATCGTGGGTCTCCGCGTCGGGCCGGTGGCTGTCCACGACGGCCCGCAACTGCATGATGGCGAGCGCGCATCACTCCTCCTCTGCCATTTCCTGGCGGCTCAGTTCGGACAGCAGCGACATTTCTTCCAGCGACAGCACTTTGTCCACGTTCAACAGCACCACGAAGTGGCTGTCCACCTTGGCCATGCCTTCGATGAAGTCCACCCGGATCTTGCTGCCGAACTGCGGCGGCGGCTCGATTTCGCTGTCCGGGATGGCCAGCACTTCGTGCACGGTGTCCACCAGCACGCCTATCAGCTGGCACTGTTCCGCATGTTCCATTTCGATGATGACGATGCAGGTTCGTCGGTTGATCGCCGTTTGATCGCGCGCGAAGCGCAGCGACAGGTCGATCACCGGCACCACCGCGCCGCGCAGGTTCATCACGCCGCGGATGAACGGCGGCATCAGCGGGACGGTGGTCAGCTTGATGTACTCCAGGATTTCGCGTATCCGCAGGATGCCGACGGCGAAGGTTTCGCCGGCCAGTTGAAAGGTCAGGAACTGGCGAATGTCGCCTGGTTCCTCTTGAACCGGGTGGCCGTCGCTGCGGCGCAGAATGTTCAGTGCTGCCATGGCTGCGTCTCCGGTGGTCATTCGATGCGTCGGAAAGCATCGGCGTTGTGGCTGGCCCGCGGCGCCGCGGGCGCGCCGTGCGAGCCGCCCTGCAGCGTGCCCAGATGGAAGAAGCCGATCAGATCGTGCAGGTTTTCCGCCTGGCGGTTCATCTGTTCCGCGGTGGCGGCCAGCTCTTCGCTGGCGCTGGCGTTCTGCTGCGTGGTGTGGCTCAGCTGCTGTATCGCCAGGCTGATCTGGCCGACGCCGCCGGATTGCTCGCCGGAGGCGGCGGCGATCTCCTGCACCAGGTCGGAAGTGCGGCGGCTGGAGCGGACGATCTCCTCCAAGAGGCCCCCGGCCTGATCCACCAGTCCGACGCTGCCCCGCGCCAATGTGCTGATTTCCTGCGCCGCCACCTGGCTGCGCTCCGCCAGCTTGCGCACTTCGGCCGCGACCACGGCGAAGCCCTTGCCGTGCTCGCCTGCGCGCGCCGCCTCGATGGCGGCGTTCAGCGCCAACAGATTGGTCTGGTAGGCGATGTCGTCGACGATGCTGATCTTGTCGGCGATCTGGCGCATCGCCCGTATCGTTTCCTGCACCGCCTGGCCGCCGGCGGCGGCTTCGCTGGAGGCTTTTTCGGCGATGCCTTCCGTCATCCTGGCGTTGTCGCTGGTCTGGTTGATCGAGGCCGACATCTGCTGCACCGAGCTGGAGGTTTCCTCCAGGCCCGACGCCTGCTCGCTGGCCGATTGCGCCAGCAGCTGCGAGGTGGCGTGGATGTGCTGCGCGGCCACCGACAGGCTTTCCGAACCGCTCTTGACCTCGGCGATGATGGTGGCCAGCGTCTGCACGGTTTGCATGATGGAGGCTGCCAGGCTGCCGCGGTCGCCTTCGCGCAGCCTGACCCGGCACTGCAGATTGCCCTTGGCCACTTCGTGCATCATGGCCGCCACCTGCTGCGGCTCGCCGCCCAGCGTGCGCAGCAGTTCATTGCGGGTGAACAGCGCGATCAGCACGCTGGCGACGATGGCCAATCCGGCCAAGAGCAACAGGCGATTGCGGCTGGAGGCGGTGGCGTGATCGCTTTGCTGCACCAGGCCATTGTTCAGCTGGTCTTCATATTCGGCCAGCGCGGCGATGTTCTGATTCAATACCGCGCCTTTGCCCGCATTGACCAGCGCGCGGGCTTCGGCGGCCCTCTGCTGCATCGCCAGTTCCAACGCATGTTGATAAGCCTGGTGCGCGTCTCGGCTGGCGGTCTGGATCGCGCCCATCAGCTCGCGCTCGCGCGCTCGGGTGTCTGACTCGCGCTGGAACAGCTGCGCCAGCTGTTGTTCGATGTCCTGATAACGGCGCAGCGAATCCTGAAACGCCTGGCTGGCCTGCGAGGTTTCTCCCGGCTGGTCCGCCAGCAGGGCGGCGCGGATATCGATGCGGATTTCCTGGTTCTGCTCCAGCAGCTGGTGCGCCAGCCGGTTTTCCTGATTGTTGATCGTGATGCCATGGATCACTTCGCCCAGCTCCTGGAGGCCGAGCATGGCGAGCGCGATGCATGCCAGCAGCAGCGCGATGATGGCGCCGTAGCCGAGTGCTTGCTGGGTGGCGATGCGCATGTCTTTAAGGGCCGTCATGGCGTGCTCCGTTGGCTAGGATATCGGCGGTGGAGGGCATGGTGTGGGCGAGGCGCTCCAGCTCCTTGCGGCAGGCGTGCTGGATCAGCGCCGGCACGTCCAGAATCAGCGCCACTTCGCCAGTGCCGAGTATGGTGGAGCCGCTGATGGCTTTCAGCGCGCTGAACAGCGTGCCCAGCGGTTTGATCACGGTTTGGAACTCGCCTTGCAGCGCGTCCACCACCAGGCCGGCCTTGCGCTCGCCATATTGCGCGACCACGATGTTGCGGCGGGCGGCGGCGATGGGCGGCAGTTCGAAGAAGCGGCCCAGATGCAGCAGCGGCAGCAGTTCGCCGCGCAGGTTGATGCAGTCGTGCACGCCGTTTTCCGGCAGATCGGCCGGCAGCTCTATGCACTCCACCACGGCTTCCAGCGGCAGCACGAAAGTGGAATGGCCGACATCGACCAGGAAACCGTCGATGATGGCCAGCGTCAGCGGCAGCCGCAGGCGGAAGGTGGTGCCGCGGCCGGTTTCGCTGTCGATCTCTATCGTGCCGTGCAGTTGTTCTATGCCGCGTTTGACCACGTCCATGCCCACGCCGCGGCCGGACAGATTGGTCACATGGTCGGCAGTGGAGAAGCCGGCTTCGAATATCTGCTGGAACACCACGCTGTCCGGCGGCTCATCCTCATCGCCCAGCAGGCCGCGTTCGCGCGCCTTGGCCAGGATGCGTTGGCGGTCCAGGCCGCCGCCGTCGTCCGCCACTTCGATGACGATGCTGCCGGATTCGTGATAGGCATTCAGCCATAGATTGCCGGTGGCCGGCTTGCCGTGCGCTTGCCGGATGGGCGGCGATTCTATGCCATGGTCGATGGCGTTGCGCACGATGTGCAGCAGCGGGTCGCCCAGCTTTTCCACCATCGATTTGTCCAGTTCGGTTTCCGCGCCGACGATGTGCAGCTGGATGTCCTTGCCCAGCTCGCGCGAGACGTCGCGCACCACACGCGGGAAACGCTGGAAGATTTCGCCTATCTGCACCATGCGCATCGACAGGGTGCCGGCGCGAATCTGTTCGATCAGGTTGGCGATCGCCAGCGTCGATTCCACCAACTGCGGTTGTTGCGAGCGGCGGGCCAGCAGATTGGCCGCCGCGCCGGCGATGACCAGTTCGCCGATCAAATTGATCAGGCTGTCCAGCTTGCCGGCTTCCACCTTGAGAAATTTGCTCTCGTGCTGGCGGCGGCTTTCGCCGGCGGCCGGCATGGTTTCCGCCGCCTGGGGGGGCGGTTCGTGAATCGCTTCGGCGGCCTCGCGCGGCGGCTCGGGTTCGGCGGCGGGAGGCCGCGCAGGCTCGACTGCGTGGGCTTCGGTTTCGTCCTCGTCCAGCGCGCCGAACCGCTGCCAGGCCAGTCTCACCGCCTCGGCCTCTGCCGGCGTCGCATTGGCGCAGGCCTCCGCCAGATGGGCGCCTGCGCGGCCCCGCGGCCAGATATGCAGCTCGCTGTCCTCGCGGACGAATTCGAATACCTCGTTCAGCGTCTGTTCGTCGATGTCGCTGCGGTACAGCACTTCCAGGCGCAGGTAATTGGTCTCGGCGTCGAAGTCCTCGCCGATGGGCAGATTGCAGCTGACCGCTTCGATCTGTTCGATGCTGCCCAGCGTGGCCAGATAACGGAGGAAGGAAGACGGGTCGAGGCCGTTGCGCAGCACGTCCGGGCCGAAGCGCAGCGACAGCAGCCAGGGTTCTTGCGGCGGCAGGGCATCGGACGCGTCTTGCGCCTCTTGTTCTTCTTGCGCCGCCATGGCCGAGGGGGGGGCAGGCGCGGGCGCCGGGTGCGGCGCGGCCAGATAAGCCTGCAGCGACTGCAGCAAGGCCGCGTCGTGCAGAGACGCGAGATCGGCCTTGTCGTCCAGCGCCTGTATCATCAGCTTGACGTGGTCGTGGCAGCGCAGCAGCAGCCCCACCAGCTCATCGTCCAGCCGCAATTGGCCGTCGCGCAGCTGATCCAGCAGATTTTCCGCCTGATGGGTGAAGCCGACGATGTCATCGAGGCCGAACAGGCCGGCCGAACCCTTGATGGTGTGCATGGCGCGGAACAGCGCGTTCAGCTGTTCGGCGTCGGCGCGCGCCGGATCGATGTCCAGCAGAATGCCTTCCATGTCGCCGAGCAGTTCGCGCGCCTCCTCCAGGAAGGTCTGCATGGCCAGCTCAAGATCCATCGCCGGTCTCCTCGTTCTCTGTGGCGGGGAGCAGCTCGCGCTGCAGGCCCATCAGCAAGGCGAACTCGCGCACGCAGCGGCTGGGATCGCGCAGGTCAACCTTGCGGCCCCGCCGTTCGGCCTCGCGGCGCAGCCAGATCAGTACCTGGGCGCCGGCGCAGTCGATTTCTTCTATGGTGGACAAGTCGAGCAGGATGTCCTCTTCGCTGCGCAGCGCCTGTTCCAGATCGGCGCGCCATTGCGCGGCCTGGTAGATGGTTTGCTCATGCCCGGCGACAAGGGAAAGCGTCATGTCCGCTCCTGCGTCAGGTGTCGGCTGCCGTTCAGGGCAGGATCAGTTTGGAAACGGCCGTCAGTAGCGCCGGCGGCTGGAATGGCTTGACCACCCAGGCCTTGGCGCCGGCTTCTTTTCCCTCGCGTTTTTTGTCCTCGGCGGATTCGGTGGTCAGCATGATGACCGGAGTGAATTTGTAATGAGGCAGTTGCTTGATGTTTTTGAGCAGTTCAATGCCATCCAGCAGCGGCATGTTGACGTCGGAAATGATCAGATGAATCTTGCGGCCGTCCAGGATGTCCAGCGCTTCCTTGCCGTTGCCGGCCTCCAGCACCTCATAGCCGGCGCCGACCAGGGTCATCCTCACCACCTGGCGCAGCGTGGTGGAGTCGTCGACGATCAATATCGTTTTGGTCATCCGCCTTCCCCGTCATTCAGAAAAAAGTGATGTCGCTGGCGCCGGGCGTCTTGTCGTTATGATCCCGGTTATGCAGCGCGCGTTGTTCATGGGTGGTGTAGCTGTTTTTCAGGGCGATTAGCCAGGCCTCGGTATCCGGCGGCTCCGGCAGCGCGTCATCTCGACTGTTCAAGGCCTCGTGCAGCATTGCTTCCAGTTGCCAGATATCGTTTTGCACATGGGACAAAATCTGATTGACCCGATCCTGGAACTGCAGATGGGTCAACACCTCTTCTATCGTGGCCTGCAAGTCCAGGCTGGCGGCTGGGTCGTCCAGTTTCATCTGGCAGGCGCGGCAACTGTCGTGGACATCGGCATCGATGGACTCCAGTTGCCGCAGCAATAAGCGGACCTGCTCGCCGATCTGCTCAAGCGCGGCTGTCGGCGACGGTTCGCCTGCGGGCAGGCTTTTAGTCAGGAGCGCCAGTTGCTGGCCGGATTGCTTCAATTGCTGCAGTTGCGGCAGCAGTTGCTTCTGCAGCGGCGCCGGCAGTTGCAGCGCTTCCAGCGTATCGGTCAGCTTGTTCTGCGCCGCGGTCAGCGGGTGGGGCGAATCATCCGCTGGCGGGGATGGCCTGCCCAATTGGCGCAGCATGTGGTCGAAGCGGGCGGTCAACTGCAGGGCCGCTTCGTCTATCTGCTCCCGCCCCAGCGCGACATGGCCGGCCCACAAGGGCAGCAGCGCGTAGACATGGGCAGCCACGCTGCGCCAATACGCGGATTGGTCGCTGTCCTGCGCCGCGATGGCGGGCGCCGGCGACGGCCACATGACCAGCAGCGTGATCAGCAGTGTGCTCAGGCCGACGGCGGGCCAGAACAGGGGATGATCTATGAACAAGGCATACTGTATTGCCCCGTTGATGGCCAAGCCTATTTCCAGCCGGATCCAGCGCCAGGGTTGAACAGGGGCAATCATGCATCGGTCCCGTCTTCGGATACATAGTCTTCATACTGTTTGTAGCCGTTGCGCTGTGGGGATGCAAACAGCCTGCCGGATGTGCTGGAGAACCCACGCCGGGAATAGACGGATATTTCGCCAGGGGATAGGCACCGGGCATTTCCGTCTTGCAATTCTGGACATTCTATGGTCAGAATCGAAGTTCGATATTCAACTTTTTTCAATTAAGAAGCACGTATGGCACTCATCGTACAGAAGTACGGCGGCACATCGGTTGGGACAACCGAGCGCATCAAGAATGTGGCCCGCCGCGTCGCCAAGTGGAAGGCCCAGGGGCATGATGTGGTGGTGGTGGTTTCCGCGATGAGCGGCGAAACCAACCGCCTGATCGCCCTGGCCAAGGACATTCAGGACTATCCCGATCCGCGCGAGCTGGACGTGGTGGTGTCCACTGGCGAGCAAGTCACCATCGGCCTGTTGGCGATGGCATTGAAGGAAATCGGCGTGCCGGCCAAGAGCTATTGCGGCTGGCAGGTCAAGCTGGTTACCGACCAGGCGCATACCAAGGCGCGCATTCAGTCGATAGACGAGGATGTGATGCGCGGCGATTTGAAAGAAGGCCGCGTGGTGATCGTCGCCGGCTTCCAGGGCGTGGATGAGGAAGGCAATATCACCACGCTGGGCCGCGGCGGTTCGGATACTTCGGCGGTGGCGCTGGCCGCGGCGCTGAAGGCCGACGAGTGCCAGATCTACACCGACGTCGACGGCGTCTATACCACTGATCCGCGCGTGGTGCCGGAGGCGCGCCGCCTGAAGACGGTCACCTTCGAAGAAATGATCGAGATGGCGTCGCTCGGTTCCAAGGTTTTGCAGATCCGTTCGGTGGAGTTCGCCGGCAAATACAAGGTACGCTTGCGCGTGCTCTCCAGCTTCGAGGAAGAAGGCGAGGGCACCCTGATTACGTTTGAGGAAGATGAGAGCATGGAAAAGGCGGTAGTGGCAGGCATCGCGTTCGATCGCAACGAAGCCCGCATCAATGTCAAGGGCGTGCCGGACAAGCCGGGCATCGCCTACCAGATCCTCGGGCCGATCGCCGATGCCAACATCGAAGTGGATATGATCATCCAGAATGTCGGCGAGAACGGCACCACGGATTTCTCGTTCACCGTGCCGCGCGGCGAATTCCAGCGCGCGCTGTCCATCCTGCGCGAAGTGCAGACCCATATCGGCGCCGCCAAGATCGACGCCGACGACAAGGTGGCCAAGATTTCCATCGTCGGCGTGGGCATGCGCTCGCACTGCGGCATCGCCTCCACCATGTTCCGCACGCTGGCGGAAGAGGGCATCAACATCCAGATGATCTCCACCTCCGAGATCAAGGTGTCGGTGCTGGTAGACGAAAAGTACCTGGAACTGGCGGTTCGCGTATTGCATAAGGTTTTCGGACTGGACCAGCCGGCGTAAATAATTTCGGATTGATGCTTGACACCAGGAGCGTCGATATTTAATATGGCGCTCTCTGAACGGAGAAATGGCCGAGTGGTCGAAGGCACTTCCCTGCTAAGGAAGCATACGGGCTTAAACCTGTATCGAGGGTTCGAATCCCTCTTTCTCCGCCAGATAACGCACCCGTAGCTCAGTTGGATAGAGTATCTGGCTACGAACCAGAGGGTCGGGCGTTCGAATCGCTCCGGGTGCGCCAGCTGTCCCTATAGTTTAGCGGTTAGAACACCGCCCTTTCACGGCGGTAGCCGGGGTTCGATTCCCCGTGGGGACGCCAGGATTCAGAAAAAGCCCAGCATTGAAAAATGCTGGGCTTTTTTGCGTGTGCGCCATCGGCAATCGATTTGCGGTTTCCCGCGCGCAAACAAAAACGGGATGCCGCCAGGCATCCCGTCTCTTCATATCCCTTCTTTAAAACTTGTGATTCAGTTCGAGCCAGGCCTGGCGGCCGTAAGGCGTGTAGCTGCCCACCGGGTAGTAAGGCCAGCCGCCGGTGTAGTCTTTCTTGATGAAGTCCTGCAGATTGTTGACGATCAGTCCGACCGAGGTTTTCTTGTTGACCTGATAGGTGACGCTCAGGTTGGCCAGCACGGTGGGTGTCAGGTAGCCGGTGCCCGCGCCGTTGGGAATCTTGCCGTAGCGCGTCAGCTGCAGCGTGCTGGACCAGTCGCCGATGTTCCAGTCGGTAGTCAGGCTGAGCTTGTCCGGCCAGTCGGTGTTGGTCAAGTCGGCAAGCTCGTCCTGCACCGGATCGTTGGCAAACTGCTGGTAGGTATGCGTCAGCACCTTGGTATAAGTCGCTTTGAACAGGAAGTCGCCGAGTTTTGCCGTGCGCAAACGGTACTTGCCGCTCAGGTCGATGCCGCTGGTGCGCTCGCTGGCAGCATTGATAGGATTGACCACGATGGTGTTGATGGCGCCCGGATCCACCAGCGCATTGGCCGGATTGCGCTGCACGCGATTGAGCGCGTCTTGGCATGCCGATGAATGGATGTCTAGATTTCCGCCGCGGCATGCGGCTTCGTCGCGCAGCAGCTTGTCGGCGCTCAGCGTGGTGACCAGATCGTTGATGGTGATGTTCCAGTAATCCAGTGACAGGTCGGCGTCCTTGCTGGGCGACCAGACGAAGCCGAGTCCATAGGACTTGCCGTTTTCCGGCTTCAGGCCGGGGTTGCCGTTGCTGACGTAGTTGGAGCCGGGGGACATGCCGGCGTACTGGCAATTGGCGAGCGGCTGGCCGGACTGGGCGCAGCGCCAGTAGTCGGTGGTGGAGGAGTAATAGCCGCGGGTCTGGGTCTGGAATAGATAGCTCATGTCCGGCGCGCGGAAGCTGGTGGCATAGTTGCTGCGCAGCAGCAGGCTGCTGGTGGGGCGGTATTCCAGCCCGGCGCCATAGGTGAACTTCCCTTCGCTGTTGCCGGTGATCTCATAGCGGTCATAGCGGCCGGACAGCGTGAGGTTGACCGGTTTGGCCAGCGGCAGCAGCAGCTCGGCGCCGAGCGCCTGGCGCGAGCGGGAACCGCTGGCATTGATGGCCGGCGAGGCGTTGTAGAACACGCCCTGGTTCAGCCTTTGGTCCGGTTCGTTGCTGAAGCCCTGGCTGCCCCATTCCAGCAGGCCGGCCAATTTGGCCGGACCGGCCGGCAGCTGGAAGGCCTCGCCGCTGGCGCTGAGGCTCAGCACCTGCAGCCAGGATTTATTGTGGCTGACGCTGTTGTCTATCAGGCTGGAGGCCTGGGCCGGCGTCAGCGGCTGGTAGAAACGGCCGAGGTTGGGCGCGTAAATCGGCACGCCCTTGTTGTCGGTGCCCAGTTGCGGCCCCAGGAAATAGCTGTTCACGCTGCTCAACAGCATGGGTGTGGTGGTCTGGCTGGTGTAGAGCGAGGCGTTGTAGGCCGCCTCGTAATTCCAGCTGCCAATCAGATCCCCGCGCACGCCCAGGGTCAGGTTGGCGGCCAGATCATCCCACTTGCGGTTGTAATTGCTGGCGCCGCCCAGTTCCTCCGGCGCGAAGCGCTTGGCCCAGCTTTCATAATTGCCGGTGTTCTGGTTCAGGAAATAATTGCCCTGGCCGGCCGCCGCCGTCCAGCTGGGGCCGCGGGTATTGTTCTCGGTGCGCTTGAAGCCGAGCATGGCATCGCTAAAGAATTCGGCGTGCGGATTGAGCTGATAGTTGGCGCTGAAGAAGCCGTTCTGTGTGGCTTGGCCGGTCTGGATCGTCCAGTAGGACGGCTTCAGCAGCCCGCTGGCGCAATAGCCTTTTTGGGCATTGCCTACGGTTTGCACGCTGCCTGCAAACATGCCGGCGAAGTTGCCGCAGGCGCTGCCCGCGTCCAGATAGCTGCCCCCCGCGATGCGCCGCGCCAGGATGGGAGACGGCGCCTCGCCCAGCGCGGTGGCGTCCGACATGAAGCCGCGCTGGCGCGACCAGATCGGATTGCGCTGGCTCAGTTCCAGGCCGTAAATCACGTTCAGCTGGTCCCAGCTTTTGCCGCCGGTCAGCTGCAGGCGGGCATTCTCGCCGCCATGATGCTCCGCCCCGCCGACCTTGAGGTTGAGGTTGACGCCATCGAGGTGCTTTTTCAGGATGATGTTGACCACGCCGGCGATGGCGTCCGAGCCGTAGATGGCCGATGCGCCGCCGTTGAGGATTTCGATGCGGTCGATCAGCACCGACGGGATATCTGCCAGATTGACGAAGTTGACCTGGCCTTCATAAGCGGTGGGATAGTCGGCCATGCGGCGGCCGTTGATCAGCGTCAGCGTATGGTTGGGGCCGAGTCCGCGCAGGCTGATCGCGTTGGCGGCCGGGGTGAAGGTATTGCCGAAGTCCGCGCCCTGGGTGAAGCCGGTGTTCTGCGTCAGATTGTTCAGCGCGTCGTAGACATTGGTGTAACCCTGTTTTTCGATGTCGGCGCCGGTGAGGACGGTGACGCTGGTTGGGCCTTCCTTGGCAGAGCGCGCGATGCGCGATCCGGTGACGGTGATTTTGTCCAGCGCGTTGGGCTGGGAGTCGTCTGCATGCGCCAAGCCGGTGTAAGACAGCAGGGCTGCTGCAATGACAGTAAAATGAAAATTAAACTGTGTTTTCACGGAATCTAACCAGGCTTGGCTGGTCCTATGCAAATTTCGGAAAACACAATTTAACACTATGTCATTTTTGTTTAGCTATTAATTAGTGCAAAACTAATGACTTAGGAATATATCGCTTAGTTCAGAATGTCAGGATCAGCCGCGCGCCGCCGCCCAGGCTGCAGGCATAGCGCACGGTGCCGCCGTTGTTGTTGACCAGCTGGCGCACCAGCGCCAGGCCGATGCCGCGGCCTTTGGCCTTGGTGGAGTAAAACGGGGTGAAGATCTGTTCGATCTTGTCGTCCGCCACGCCGGGGCCATTGTCGCTGACTTCCAGTTTCAGCCGGCCGCCGCGTCCCAGGCTGGCGCTGACTGTCAGCCTGGCTTCGGCCAGGTGGGCGGTGGCCTCGTAGGCGTTCTTGATCAGGTTGATCAAGGCCTGCTCCAGCTGCCCGCCGTCGGCTTTCAACTCCATGGCGGTTGATTCCACCTGGAAGACGGCCTGGCCGCCGCGGGCGCGCCAGGCGGGCGCGGTCAGCGCCTGCAGGCGTTCGAACAATTCGTTGATGTCGACGATTTCCGGGCAGGGGTCCGGCACCGCGGACAGGTTGCGGTAGCTGGTGACGAAATCGGCCAGGCTGTCGGCGCGGCGGCTGATGGCGGAGAAGGCCAGCTCCAGTTCCTGGCGCAAATCGTCGGGCAGCGCCGGCGTGTCTTCCAGCATGCCGGCGGCGCTGCGCGAGAGCGAGGCCACCGGCGTCAGCGAATTCATGATCTCATGCGTCAGCACATGCACCAGTTGCTGCCAGGCCCGCAGCGTTTCCGCCTCCAGTTCGCTTTCCAGCGGCAGCACCGCCAGCAGCCGCTCGGGGCGGCCTTCTATCACCAGGCTGCTGGCCGAGGCCAGCGCCCGCTCCACGCCGCGCTCGGTTTCAAAGCGTATCCAGCGGCGGTCGCTGCTTTGCGCCTGCAGCGCCTGATACAAGGCAGCGGGATCGCGGCTGTTGCCTGGCGCGGTCAATTTGCGGGCGCGGGCATTCAGCGGTTCGACATGGTCGGCGCTGAGCCGGAACAAGGCCACCGGCGCGTGTTCCAGGCGGATTTCCGGCGGATGGACGGCCAGCGCAGATGGTCTGAGCGGTTCCGGTTCGGCTTCGGCAGCCGCCTGGACCGACAGCTTGCCCAGCAAGGCGCTGCTGCGCCATTGCCAGGCGGCCAGCAACAGCGCGGCCAACAGGCAGAGCACCAGCACGCGCGGGGCATCGCGGCAGGCCATGGCCGTGGCGGCGATGGCGGCCAGGCCGGCGCTTTGCGACAGGATCAGGCCGCGCAGGCGCTCAAGCTTGAAGGCCATGTTTCTCCATCCTGCGATACAGCGCGGCGCGCGACAGGCCCAATAGTTTGGCGGCATGACTGATGTTGCCGGCGGATTGCTCCAGCGCCTGGCGTATGGTCTTCCTTTCCTGTTCCTCCAGTTTCAGCCCGCGGGCTGGCGACGCCAAAGGCGTTTCCATCGCCGGGACGCCGGCCAAGTCGAAATCCATCGCCTGGTAACGCTCGCCCTGGGCCAGAATGACCGCGCGTTCGCAGGCGTGGCGCAGGGCACGCACATTGCCTAGCCAGTCATGCGCCTGCAAGCTTTGCTGCGCGGCTTCGGACAGCTCGCGCAAGGGCTTGCGGTATTGCTCGGCGTAATGGCGCAGGTAGTGCCGCGCCAGCAGCGGGATATCCTCGCGCCGTTCGCGCAGCGGCGGCACGCGCAACACGATGGTATTGAGGCGGAACAGCAGGTCGCGGCGGAAGCATTGCGGATCGTGCAGCTGGATTTCCGGCAGATTGGTGGCGCAGACCACGCGAACGTCCAGCGCTTCCGGCCGATCCGCGCCCAAGGGCGTGATCTGGCGGCGCTCCAGCGCCGTCAGCAGCCTGGCCTGGTTGGCCAAGGGCAGATTGCCTATCTCGTCCAGAAACAGCGTGCCGCCAGCCGCGCTCTGGAAGCGGCCTGCGCGGTCGGCGCGGGCGTCGGTGAACGCGCCTTTGCGGTGGCCGAACAGTTCGCTATCGAATGTCGATTCCGGCACCGCGCCCATGTCCACGCTTTGGAAGGGGCCATGGCGACGCTGCGAGGCGCGATGGATCGCCCGCGCCACCAGCTCCTTGCCAACGCCGTTTTCGCCCAGAATCAGCACATTGGCATCGGTGGGCGCCACGCTGGCGATCAGCGCGCGCAAAGTCTGCATCGCTGGCGATTCCCCTAGCAGTTCGTCGTCCGCCGCGTGGCTGGACGGTGACGCGGCTTGCAATGCGCGCAGCGCGCTGGCCACCGTGTGCAGCAGCTTGTCGTTTTGCCAGGGCTTGGTGATGAAGTCGCTGGCGCCTTGCTTCAGCGCGGCCACCGCCAGCGGCACGTCGGCATAGGCGGTCAAGGCGAAGACCTGCGGCGGCCGCGGCAGCGCGCGCAGCCTGGCCAGCATGGCCAAGCCTTCCGCTCCGTCTATCGCGCCGGGGGAGTAGTTCAGATCCAGCAGCACGATATCGGCCTGACGCTGGCGTTGCCAGGCGTCGAACAGCTGCGGATGCGGCAGGTGGACGAAGTCGGCATCGAGTTTGCGCAGCAGCATGCGCGCGGCCAGCGCGACGTCTTCGTCGTCTTCTATCAGCAAGATCACGGGGCGGCTCATCGGCCCACCTTTTAATTAGCACAAAGTCATGATGTTGCGGCGTCGCCGACGGCTTGGCAAGTACGGCGCTGTCCGCCGGGCGGACAGTGTCCGCTATCGGACGCCGCTGGCTGTCCGGTTCCGGACAGTTTTGGGAGGTTGAGTAAATTTTTCATTCATATTCAGTGGGTTGAATTCTGGCACGGAGCTTGCTGCGACAAGGGCATAGTCGAAGCGAGGTGATGTCATGAACCGCAAATTTCCCTGGATAGTGTTGGCCCTGTTTGTCATTTTGGTCGTGATGGGCATCGTCCTGGAGGATGCGTCGCTGTCTTTCGCCTGCCACCTGGGAACGGGCGGCATGCGCGTGGCGGCCAATCTGGGCGTATTCAGTCTGAAGCTGCAATTGTCTTGGCTGGCGGGAGGCGTGGCGTGAGCGAGGCGCATGCGGAGGCGCCGGTCAGCGGCGCGGCCATGGATGAGGTGGTGGCGCGCAAACGCTGGAGCCGCGGCCGGCAGGCTGGCCTGGCCGCGCTGCTGTTGGCCTTGGGCGGGGCTGCGGCATGGTGGGCTTGGCAGCCGTCCGGATTGCGCGTGGCGGCGAGCGAGCTGCAGATCGCCACCGTCGTCCAGGGCCGTTTCAGCGACGAAGTGATCCTGCGGGCCACGGTGCAGCCGGCGCAGTCGGTGCTGCTGGATCTGGTAGAGGGCGGCCGGGTGGACGAGGTGTTGGTTCACGATGGAGACAAGGTCAAGGCTGGCCAGGTGCTGTTGCGGCTGTCCAATCCGCAGCGCCAGCTGGACCTATTGGCGCGCAAGTCCGATCTGGCGCAGCAGTACGCCAATCTGTCATCCACCCGCGAACAACTGGAGGCGACGCGCAGCGACTACCGCCGCCGGCTCAGCGACCTGGCCCTGAAGCTGAAGCAGCAGGAGCGCCAATACCGGCGCGATGCCGCGCTGGCGGCACAGGGTTTTATCTCCACCGCCGCGCTGGAGGATTCGCGCGACCGGCTGCAGCAGTATCGCGAAGACTACCGCGACGAGCAGCAGAGCCAGGCGCGCGAGCTGGGCATCAAGGCAAATGCGTTGCGGCAGATGCAGCAGGCGCAGGATGAGCTGAGCCGCGGCACAAAGATGGCATCGGACAGCCTGGCGGCGTTGTCGCTGCGCGCGCCCATGGATGGCCAGCTGACCAATTTCACCGCTCAGGTCGGCAGCTCGCTGAAGCCGGGCGACCGCGTGGGCCGGGTTGATGGGCAGGGCCGTTACAAGCTGACGGCGCAAGTGGACGAGTTCTATCTGGCGCGGGTGAAGCGCGGCCAGCAGGCCGCCATCGAATTGGACGGCGGCGCGACGGCGACCGCCAGAGTCGGCAATATCAATCCGCAGGTGCAGGATGGCCATTTCCAGCTTGAGCTGCTGTTCGACGCGCAGCCGGCCGGCGCGCTGAACGCGGGCCAGGGACTGGACGGCAGGCTGACGCTGGGGCAGGCGGCGTCGGGCTTGGTGTTGCCCAACGGCGCGTTCGTCAACGATACCGGCGGCACGTGGGCCATGGTGCTGAATGCCGACGGCAGCCGCGCCGAGCGCCGCGCCATCCGCCTGGGCCGCCGCAGCCAGACCCAGCTGGAAATAGTGGATGGATTGAAGGCCGGCGAACGGGTCATCGTCTCGTCCTACGCCGCCTTCGGCAAATACACGCAGCTGACGCTGCAATGACAAGGGAGAAGAAAACAATGATCAAGCTGAAGAACATCAGCAAGCTGCACATCGGCGGCGAAGTGCAAACCCGCGCGCTCAATGGCGTGGATCTGGAAATCGAGGCCGGCGAGTACGTGGCGGTGACCGGCCCGTCCGGCTGCGGCAAGTCCACGCTGCTGTCGCTGCTGGGTCTCTTGGACGTGCCCAACGGCGGCGAATACTGGTTCGACGGCCAAAACGTCGCCGGCTGGAGCGAATCTCGCCTGAATCAGCTGCGCCGCGGCCGCATCGGCTTCATTTTCCAGAGCTTCAACCTGATCGAGGAGCTGACGGTGCGCGAAAACGTGGCGCTGGCGCTGGAGTATTCAGACGTGCCGTCGGTCGAACGCAAGCAGCGCGTGGACGCGGCGCTGGCGCGGCTGGGCGTGGCCCATCGCGCCGGCCACTATCCGTCGCAGCTGTCGGGCGGCCAGCAGCAACGGGTGGCCATCGCCCGCGCGCTGGTGTCGCGGCCGGCCCTGCTGCTGGCGGACGAACCGACCGGCAACCTGGATAGCGCCCATGGCGACGAGGTGATGAAAATGCTGCGCGAAATCAACGCCGACGGCACCACCGTGGTCATGGTCACCCACTCGCCGTCCCACGCCGCGCTGGCCTCGCGCACCATCAATATGCTGGATGGCCGCGTAGTGGTAGATGCGACTCAGCTCTGAGGAAACCTCCATGAACGAGATACTGAAGGACTTCCGCGTCGGCTGGCGTTGGCTGATCAAGGAGCCGGGCTGGTCCGCGCTGGTGATCGGCGGTTTGGCCATCGGCTTTGCCTGCTGCGCGCTGCTGCTGGCTTATGTCGCCTACTCGGCGCAGTTTGACCGGCACATCGAGGGGCGCGAGCGCGTTTACATGCTGAAGGCTAGGCCGAATATGAATGGCGTGCGCAATGACTGGCAGCAGGAAGTCCCGGTGATCGCTGGACAGGTGTTGCGCGATAGCGGCGTAGTGGAGCGCGTCAGCATGGCGATGGGCAACTTCGCGCCGGTGCGGGTGGGCAGCGCGGTCAGCAATCGCTGGGTGACGCTGGTCGATCCGGATTTCGCCGAATTGTTCGAGCTGAAAACACTGGCGGGAGACCTGCGTCAAGCCTTGACTCGGCCTGATAGCGCCGCTTTGACCGAAGAAGAAGCGATGCGGATGTTCGGCACCGCCGCGGCGCTGGGCAAGACGTTTTCCGTGGCGGGCAAGCCGCAGACCGTGGCCGCGATTGTCGCCACCCCGCCGGCCACCGCCACCCAGCGCTACGCCATTCTCGGCGGGAGGATGAGCAGAATGGCCAGCGATGGCATGTATTCCAACTTCTACAGCCATTGGTTCAGCTGGGGCGCGTCCTTGTACTTCCGCCTCAAGCCGGGACATGGGGCGGCTGAGGTGGGGCCTCTGCTGGCGCAAGCCTTGAAGCAATCCCCAAGCTATCGCGATCCCAGCTTGCAAGCGATTGAGGCCAAGCTGTCGGGGCGCAATCTGATCGATTTCTCCGCGGTGAAGCTGGCGGATGTCTACCTGGACCCGGAACTCGATCAGAGCGCCGATCCGGCGCGCCACGGCAACCGCGCCATGCTGCTGGGCTGCGCCGCCATCGGCCTGCTGATCCTGCTGCTGGCAGCCATCAATTACATCAATCTGGCGACCGTCCGCACTATCCGTCGCCAGCGCGAGATCGGCGTGCGCAAGGTATTGGGCGCCGGGGTGGGGCGGGTGGCTGGACAGTTCATCGCCGAATCGGTGCTGATCGCGCTGGTGGCGGCCCTGATCGGCCTGCTGCTGGCCTGGTTGCTGTTGCCGGTATTCGGCCAGCTGCTGCGGCGCGACCTGGCCGGAATCTTGGGCTGGCAGGGTATGGTTTTGACCTTGCTATGCGCGGTCGTGGTCGGCGTGCTCAGCGGCCTCTATCCGGCCTGGATTGCCGCCCGCGTGCGCGCGACCCAGGCTTTGTCGGGCCGCGATCAGCAGGAAACCCGCCAAGGTGTCTGGCTGCGGCGCGGGCTGACGGTGGCGCAGTTCGGCATCGCCATGGGCCTGGCGGGCGTGACGCTGGCCGTGGCCTGGCAAACCTGGCATGGCGCGCGCTTGCCGGCCGGGTTTGAGCGAGATGGGCTGTTGTTTGTGGCGGCGGGGGATGCCAATGCCAAGGACCTTGCGCAGCGCAGAGCGCTGCGCGCCGAGCTGTCGCGCCAGCCTGGCGTGGCGGCGCTGAGCTATGTCGATGGACCGCCGGCGGGCGACAGCAGTAATTCGAACAATTTCCGCCTGGCCGGCGGAACCTACCAGAACATGCGCTATCGCATGGTCGATTGCGGCTTTCTGCAGACCTATCGTCTGCCGCTGTTGGCCGGGAGAAGCGCTGCGGCATGCGACGCCAATGGCGCGGCGCTGCCCGGTGCGGGACTGGTCGTGTCCGAATCCGCCGCGCGCCGCCTGGGTTTTGCCGCGCCGCAGCAAGCTATCGGCCGCATGGTCGAGTCCGATACTTTCGCCGACGGCAAGAAGCCGATCAGCGCCGTGGTGGCGGACATCGCCGAGCAAACTTCGCGGGAACGGGCGATACCGATGGTGTATTTCGCCATCGGGCCGCAGAACCCCTATGCCAGCACGCTGGCGATACGCTACCGCGGCAGCGAGTCCGCCATGCGGCAGACTTTGGCCGCGCTGTGGCCGCGCTACTTCCCGGATTATCCCTTGCTGCCGGTCAGCGCCGGCCAGCAACTGGACAAGCGTTACGGCCAGGACATCCGCACGGCGCAGTTGCTGGCGATTGCCTCTGTCGTCGCCATGCTGATCGCCGCCTTCGGCATTTATGTGCTGTCGGCATACTCGGTGCAGCGCATGGCGCGGGAGGTGGCGCTGCGCAAGCTGTACGGCGCCGGCGGCTTGGCGATTGCCGGATTGGTCAGCCGCGAGTTCCTGCTGGTGTTGGCGGTCAGCGCCGCGCTGTCGCTGCCGCCGGCCTGGCTGTTCATCCGCCACTATCTGGCTGGTTTTGTCGTCAGGGCGCCGATAGGCGGCTGGACGCTGTTATTGTCCTTGCTGCTGTGCCTGGCGGTGGCCGCGCTGGCGGTGTGCCGTCATCTGCTGGGCGCCATGCGGCTGCGGCCGACGCTGGCATTGCGCAGTTAGGCGGCGGGGCGGCGTCAGCCGCCTGGGTTCCGGCGTGAAATGCGAAAAAGCCCAGCATCTTGCAATGCTGGGCTTTTTCTGAATCCTGGCGTCCCCACGGGGAATCGAACCCCGGCTACCGCCGTGAAAGGGCGGTGTTCTAACCGCTAAACTATAGGGACAGCTGGCGCACCCGGAGCGATTCGAACGCCCGACCCTCTGGTTCGTAGCCAGATACTCTATCCAACTGAGCTACGGGTGCGTATTGTGGCGTCCCCACGGGGAATCGAACCCCGGCTACCGCCGTGAAAGGGCGGTGTTCTAACCGCTAAACTATAGGGACATGCCTGGCGCACCCGGAGCGATTCGAACGCCCGACCCTCTGGTTCGTAGCCAGATACTCTATCCAACTGAGCTACGGGTGCGCTGTGTCGCGAGACGTTGTGTCTTGCGAGAGACCGGATAATACAGAGGTGAAATATGGGTGTCAACACAGCGTAGGATTTTTTTTATAAAGCCGGTAAACTGGCCGCCTGTTCCTGTCGCGGCAGGCCAACATTTTGAACTAAACGTCATGAGTCATGGCTGCGCCAAGGAAAGCGAAGCGAGATTGAATACCCTGTTTGAACAGCCCTGCGCCATTGTCGATCTGGAAACCACCGGCGGCGACATCGCCCGCGACCGCATTACCGAAGTCGGTCTGGTGCTGGTGGATGGCGAGCGCGTCGAGCGCCTGTCCTGGCTGGTCAATCCTGGCCAACCGATTCCGCCCTTCATCGAAAACATGACCGGCATCAGCAATGAAATGGTGGCCGCCGCGCCGCCGTTTGCCGAATTGGCCGACGAATTGCTGGCCCGCCTGCAGGGGCGGCTGCTGCTGGCGCACAATGCCCGCTTCGACTACGGCTTCCTGCGCAACGAATTCCGCCGCCTGGGCCGCCGTTTTCAGGCGCGCGCGCTGTGCACGGTCAAGCTGTCGCGCCGGCTGTATCCGCAGCATTTCAAACATAGCCTGGACAGCCTGATCGCCCGCCACGGCATAGACATGCCCGAACGCCACCGCGCCCTGGCCGACGCCGAGGCGGTATACCGCTTCATCGGCATCGCCAGCCAGGAGCTTGGCGCAGACAAAGTGGCGCATGAGGCGGCGCAATTGTTGTCGCAACCGGCCGAAGTCTCCAGCCTGCCGGCGGAACTGCAGCGACAGATTGAAGACATGCCGGATTCCGCCGGGGTGTATGCCTTGTTCGGCGAGGATGGCCGGGCCTTGTATGTGGGCCGCGCGCCCAATCTGTACCGCAAGACGCTGGGGCATTTCGCCGAGCGCAAGCCCAGCCGCCACGAAGTGCGGATAGACGAGCCGGTTGCCCGGGTGGAATGGCGCGAGTGTTTGAGCGAGTTTGGCGCGCAGTTGCTGGAGCTGCAGTGGCTGGGGCGTTTGCAGCCGGCGCACAATCCGCGGGCCAGGATGATGGGCGAGGTGTGCACCTTGCAGCTGCAGACTGGAACCGATGGCTTTGTCCGCCCATTGACGGTGTCGGCGCGCGATATCGATTTCAGCCGCACGGCGGATTTGTACGGCCTGTTCCGCAATGCGCGCGAGGGCCGCAAGGCGCTGGCGCAGATCGCCTTGGCGCAGGGCTTGTGCCAGTCCGTGCTGGGCGTGGAGCAGGTGACCAGCCGCAAAGGCGTGCCCTGCGCGGCCTACCAGATCGGCCGCTGCCGCGGCGGCTGCGTGGGCCAGGAGGCGGCGGACAGCCACAATGCTCGCCTGTTGTCTGCGCTGCAGCGGCTGAAGGTCAAGCCGTGGCCGTTCGCAGGCGCCATCGCGGTGCAAGAGCGCGACATTGTGTGCGGCGACGTGGTGGAACATCTATTCGACCGCTGGTGCTACCTGGGCAGCCGCCGCAATGGCGGGGCGCTGGAAGGGGAGCCGGCATTCGATCTCGATTACTACAAGCTGCTGGAGAGCGAGCTGCGCAAGCCGGACCGAGAGCTGCGCATGCTGTAAACAGAAAAGGCAAGCTGCGCAGCTTGCCTTTTTGATGATGTCCGATGGCCGAGGTTTATTCGTGCATCGCCAAGTAGCCGCGCAGCCGGCTTTCAATGATGCGCGGATTTTCGCCGTTGGCGATGGCGACCACGCCTTCCACCACCAGCTCCTTCATGGCGACCTCTGCGGCCACCAGGTGCTTGAGCTTGTTGCCCATCGGCAGGAAAAACAGGTTGGCCGAGCCGACGCCGTATACGGTGGCGACGAAGGCCACCGCGATGCCGCCGCCGAGCTTGGACGGATCGGACAGGTTTTCCATCACGTGGATCAGGCCCAGTACGGCGCCCAGAATGCCCATGGTCGGCGCATAGCCGCCGGCAGATTCCCAGATGCGCGCGGCCTGCTTGCGGGCATGCTCGAACATGCTGATTTCCACTTCCATCACCGCGCGCAGCGTTTCCGGCTCGGTGCCGTCCACCAGCATCTGCAGCGCCTTCTTGGTGAAGGGATCGCGCTGCTGGGCGATCATGCCTTCCAGTGAAAGCAGGCCCCCCTTGCGCGAGCCCTGGCTCCAGCTGACCACTTCGCGGATCATTCGCTCATGATCGAAGTTGGGCGGGCGGAATACCCAGCGCAGCATGCGCAGGCCGGCCATGAATTGCTTGGGCGTGCTTTGCAGCATCACCGCGCTGGTGGTGCCGCCGATGACGATCATGAAAGCCGTCAGCTGCATCAGCGAGCCGATGCTGCCCCCTTCGATGGCTTGCCCCGCAATAATGGCCGTCAAGCCCATCACCACTGCGATTAAACTGATCTTGTCCACAAGTTTTCCGTTATTGATCTGGTCTGAAATCCGGCGCCTTAATCACCGAACTCTCCCTTACAGCCAGTCTTTCAGTTTGGCGCGCAGCCGGGCGATGGCCTGGCTGTGCAATTGGCAGACGCGGGACTCGGTGACGCCGAGCACCGCGCCGATTTCCTTCAGGTTCAGTTCCTGCTCGTAATACAGCGCCATCACCAGTTGGTCGCGTTCCGGCAGCAGCTTGATGGCGGAGATCAGCTGCCGGCGAAAGCTGTCGTCCGATAGCGCGGCCAGCGGGTCCGGCGAGTCATCATCGGCGACATTGGCTACAGGATTGTGGCCGTGTTCGTCGTCGCCGCTGTTGAAATCCTCGAAATGCAGCAGCGTGGTGCCTTTGCATTCGCCCAGCATCTCCTGGTATTGCTCCAGCTCCATGCCCAGTTCGGCGGCGATTTCCGATTCCAGCGGCGCGCGTCCCTGCTGCTGTTCCAGCTTGCAGATGGCTTCCTCGATCTGCCGCGAGTTGCGCCGCGCCTGGCGCGGCAACCAGTCTTCGCGGCGCAGCTCATCCAGCATGGCGCCGCGGATGCGCTGGCTGGCGAAAGTTTCGAACATCACGCCCTGGGCCGGGTCGAATTGGCGCGAAGCCTCGATCAGCCCGATCATGCCCACCTGGATGAGGTCGCCCAACTCCACCGAGGCAGGCAGCCGGGCGATCATGATGCTCGCCAGCTTGCGCACCAGCGGCGCGTAGGCCTCCACGTCGATCTCGACGCTGGGGGCGGCTGCGACGTAGCCCGATCGGCGGAAGGACGGGTTCATAACAGTTTGGCTCCATCCGCCTCGGCCCAATCGCGCGAGGCGGCAATCAGCAAGTCCATGTATCCGGTGCTGTCGCGCACGGTTTCCGGCGCGTCCCATTGCAGCAGGACCGCGGCCAGCTGCGAGAACGCGGCGGCGGCCTCGCTGTCCGGAAACGCCTCCATCAGCGGCCGGTGCAGCGTCTGGCTGCGCCGCACCGCATTGTCGTGCGGCACGAAGCCCACCCAGCGTAGCGAGACGGTCAGAAACTCGCTGGCCACCGCCGACAGCCGGGTGAACAGCTCGCGCGCCTCGTCCAGATGGCGCGCGCGGTTGATCAGCACATTGAAGCGCTGGCGGCCATAAAGGCTGGCCAGCCGCTTGATATTAGCGTAGGCGGTGGTCAGCGAATCGGCATCCGGTGTTAATACCAAAATCAGATTGTCGGCCACGCTGGCCGGGATCGCGTCCTGGCTTGGGTTCGGCGCATCCACCAGCAGCGCCGACGCGTCGCGTTCCAGCGCGCCGAACTCGCTGCCCAGCCTCAGCCACAATTGGGCGGAAAACAGCGCGCGCTGTTCCGGCCGCGCGTACAGATTGATCAGCTGCACGCCCTGGCGCGACAGAATCATCATTTCGTCCAGCCCGCCCACGCTGGTGACCTGGCTTTCCAGGGTGGCGGTGGCGGGGACGCCCAGCCGGCGCGTCTGCACCTGGCCCAGGCAGCAGTCTACCACCAGCGGCCGCAGCCCGGCGTAGGCGAGTCCCAGCGACAGCTCGGTCACCACCGTGGTGGTGCCGGCGTGCGGCGAGCCGATGAAGGCGAAGCTGGGGGCGCGCTTCTGTTGAGCGGCGAGCAAGCGGAGACTGGCGGCTTGGTCCTGCATCTCTTACAACCAACCTGACTGGGCGGCGTTCATGATGGGCAGCTCGTCCGCCTGCAGCGAGAACGGCGAGCCGATCTGTTGCGCCCGCATCGCGCGGTCCACCAGGAAGGCGGCATTGGCGGAGTGCAAGTCCTCCGGCACGCGCTGGCCGTTGGTGATGTAAAACAGCTTCAGGCGATTGCGGATGATCACGTCCAGGCTGGGGCCTTGCGCCACCGCTTCGTCTATCTTGGACAGGATGCAGCCGGTCAGGCCCTCGCCGCGGTAACGCCGCACCACGTCTTCCAGCGTGTGGCCATCGGTATTGGCGGCCAACAGCAGCAGCCGTTCGATGGGCCGGCCGGCGGTGCGTAGCATGTCGATCTGCGCCAGCACCCGGGCGTCGCGCTGCCCCATGCCCACGGTGTCGATGAAGACGATGTGGCGATTGGACAGGTCGGCCAGCGTCAGCTGCAGATCGCCCTCGTTCTGGATGGAAAACACCGGCACGCCGAGGATCTTGCCGTAGATGCGCAGCTGGTCCTGCGCGCCGATCCGGTAGCTGTCGGTGGTGATCAGCGCCACGTGCTGGGCGCCGAAGCGCATCGTCGCCCGCGCCGCCAGTTTGGCCACCGTGGTGGTCTTGCCGACGCCGGTGGGGCCGACCAGCGCGAAGATGCCGCCGCGATCCATCACCTCGCGGTCGGCGTCGGCGCACTTCAGGTTATGCACCAGGGCGGAGCGCGCCCATTTCACCGCCACTTCGCCTTGATACTGCGCCGGCATCTTTTCGATCAGCTGTCGGATCAACTGGGCGGAGAAGCCCATCGCCAGCAGGTGCTTGAACAATTCGATGCGGTTGGGCGCCTTGCCTTCCATATCGGACCAGGCGAAGCTGGCCAGCTGGCTTTGCAGCAGGCTGCGGAGCAGCTTGATCTCGTCGCCGATCAGTTTCAGTTCCTGCGCCATCTGCTCCGGCTCCTCGCCATTGGCATGCGTTGGCGGCGCGATGTCCAGCCGAGGCGGCGGCGAGGCGGGCGCGGCGCGCGGCGCTTGGGCCACGGCCGGCGCCGGCTGCGCGGGCATGGCCGGGGCTTGATATTGCGGCGCCATGGCGGGGGCCGGCTGCGGCGGCGCATAAACCGGCTCCAGCCGCGGCTGGACTGCGTCTACGCGCGGCGGGGCCGGGCTTTCCAGCGGCTCCACCGGCATGGCGTAAGTGCGGGCGATGGCCCGGTTCATGGCGTTGCCGTTGACGGCGGGGGGAATGGGGGCCGGTTGCTGCGGCCGGTTGACCGTCGGCGGGGCGTTGCGCGGCGGATGCTTGCTGCTGGACGTGGACAGGGTGCTGGCGAGGTTGGCGACGTCGGAATCGGCCACCGCCATGATTTCCACGCCGCCGCCCATGGTGGGGCGATTGGACAAAATGAGGGCGTCCGCCCCCAGTTCTTCGCGAACTTGCCTGAGTGCGTCTCGAGTGGTCTTCCCGAAGAACTTTTTCACCACCATTGTCGATTAGCCCCTAGCCCTTGCTGCCGCCTATTACCGCAATTATACGAATGGATTTATTGTCTGGAATCTCATTATGCGAAATCACACGCAGCTGCGGCAATGCCCGACGCAAGAAGCGGGCCAGTAGCGGCCGCAAGCCCGGCGCCGTCAGCAATACCGGATTGTACCCTTGAATCTCCACTTGCTCGGTCTGTTGTGCGGCGCTGGACAGCAGATTTTCTGCCAAGCCCGGCTCCAGTCCGCCGCCGGCCTTGGACTGAACCGCCTGCATCAGCACGTTTTCCAGCTGCGGTTCCAGCGTCATCAGTGGCAGTTCCGATTCGCCGGGGAACAGCTGCTGCACGATGACGCGTGACAGCGCGGTTCGCACCGCGCTGGTCAGCTCGTCTATGTCCTGATTCTGCGGGATATGGTCGGCCAGCGTTTCAATGATGGTGCGGAAGTCGCGGATGTGGATGCCGTCGGTCAGCAATTGCTGCAGCACTTTCTGCAAGGTGCCCACCGGCACCACCTTGGGCACCAGGTCTTCAATCAGCTTCGGCGATTCCTTGGCCTGATGGTCGATCAGCGCCTGCACTTCTTCGCGGCCGAGCAATTCCGCGGCATGGGTCTGCAGCAGGTTGGAGATGTGGGTGGCCACCACGGTGCTGGCGTCGACCACGGTGTAGCCCAGGCTTTGCGCTTCCTCGCGTTTGCCGGCGTCTATCCACACTGCCGGCAGGCCAAAGGCGGGATCGGTGGTCGGCGTGCCGCCGATCTCGCTGGTGACGCGGCCGGGATTGATCGCCAGGAACTGTCCGATGAAGGCCTCGCCCTGGCCGACTTCCACGCCCTTGAGCAGGATGCGGTAGGCGCTGGGCTTGATTTCGAGGTTGTCGCGGATGTGGACCGGCGGCACCAGGAAGCCCAGGTCCTGGGCGATCTTCTTGCGGATGCCGCGGATGCGGCGCAGCAACTCGCCATCCTGCGAGCGGTCCACCAGCGGGATCAGCCGGTAACCGACTTCCATGCCCAATTGGTCGACATGCTGCACATCGTTCCAACCGACCTCCGCCGCTTGTTGCTCCGGCGCCGGCGCCGGCTGGGCGGCCTGCAGTTCCCTGGCCAGTTGCTGTTTGTTGCGGTTCTCCATCGTCCGCGCCAGCGCCAGCAGACAGCCGGCGATCAGCAGGAAGGACAGGTGGGGCATATTGGGAACCAGGCCTATCATGCCGATCACCGCCGAGGTGATGTACAGCACCTGCGGCTTGGTGAACAGCTGAGTCAGGAACTGCTCCGACATGTCCTGATCGGTGCCGACGCGCGTCACCACGATACCGGCGGCGGTGGAGATGATCAGCGCCGGGATCTGCGCCACCAGGCCGTCGCCTATGCTCAGCAGGGTGTAGGTTTCCGCTGCCTGGCCCACCGGCAGGTCGTGCTGCACCACCCCGACGATCAAACCGCCGATGACGTTGATCAGGATGATCAGGATGCCGGCCATGGCATCGCCGCGCACATATTTGGAGGCACCGTCCATGGCGCCGAAGAAGTTGGCTTCCTCTGCGATGGTGGCGCGGCGCTTGCGCGCATCGTCCTCGCCGATCAGGCCGGCGTTGAGGTCGGCGTCGATGGCCATCTGCTTGCCGGGCATGGCGTCCAGGGTGAAGCGGGCCGAGACTTCGGCGATCCGGCCGGCGCCCTTGGTGATCACCACGAAGTTGATGATGGTGATGATGATGAATACCACGATGCCGATGGCGACATTGCCGCCCACCAGGAAGTGGGAAAACGATTCGATCACCTTGCCGGCGGCGTCCGGGCCGGTATGGCCCTCCAGCAGCACCACGCGGCTGGAGGCCACGTTCAGCGACAGCCGCAGCATGGTGGTGATCAGCAGCACCGACGGAAAGGACGAGAAGTCCAGCGGCTTGCGGACATTGATGCCCACCAGCAGCACGATTACCGACACCGCGATGTTGAAGGTAAAGAAGATGTCGAGCAGCACCGGCGGCAGCGGCAGGATCATCATCGTCAGGATGAGGATGATCAGCAGCGGCCCGGCAAGCTGGGCGATCTTCATGTTTCGCAGTATTTGGAGGATGGCGTCCATGCTGGCTTATCGGCTTTCTTCTGGCGCCGAATCTTGCGGACGTTTGCTGTACGGGTCAAGCTCCTCGGGCACATCCAACTGGTCAGGGAACACCGGAGCCGCGCCGCCAACCGACTGGTATTGCTGCAGCTGGAACACATAGGCCAGCACCTGGGCCGCCGCCGCGTACAGCGCGGCCGGGATGTCTTCGCCCAGTTCGGCGTTGAAATACAGCGCCCGGGCGAAACGCGGCGAGCGCATCACCGGCACCTGGCTGTCCTTGCCGGTGTCTATGATCTTTTCCGCCAGCTTCAGCGAGCCCTTGGCCACCACCTGCGGCGCGCGCATGCCGTCTTCGTACTTCAGCGCCACCGCGAAGTGGGTCGGGTTGGTGACGATCACGTTGGCCTTGGGCACTTCCTGCATCATGCGCTTGCGCGCGGCTTCGCGCTGCATCTGGCGGATGCGGCCCTTCACTTCCGGCGAGCCTTCCGCCTCCTTGTATTCCTGCTTGACCTCTTCCTTGGTCATCCTGAGTTTCTTGTAGTAGCTCCACAGTTGATAGGGAACGTCGATCGCCACCAGCAGTATCATCGCCGCGGTGACGATGAAGAAGGTGTGGATGATCATGTCGGTCATCTTCAGGATGGCGGCTTCCAGCGGCATGGCGATCAGACCGATGATCTCATCCCGCTCTTTCCAGATGTACCAGGTGGCGATGCCGCCGATCAGCAGGCTTTTCAGAATGGCTTTCAGGCCCTCGGTGGCGGCATTCAGCGAAAAGAGGCGCTTGATGCCGGGCAGGGGATTGAGCTTGCCGAAATTCGGCTCCAACGCCTTGGTGGTGAGGTTCCAGCCGCCCACCAGGGTGGGTATGAACAGGGCTACCAGCACCAGCCCGCCGAAAAACGGCGCCAATTGCCACAGCGCGCCGAAAATCGCTTCCTTGAATTGGCGCAGCGCCGGCTCGGTGTTCTGCACGGTGCTTTGATTGAAGGTGAGCAGCTGCCGCATGGTTTCGCGCAGGAAAACGGCCATCTTGCCGCCCAGCACCATCAGCAGGGAAACGCCGGCCATGGTGATGGCGAACGTCGACAATTCCCGCGATCGGGGAATATTGCCGTCTTCTCGAGCCGTAGACAGCCGTTTGGCTGACGCGGGTTCGGTGCGTTCGAGGTCTGAGTCTTCTGCCATGGGCTCGTTTCAGTTTTGCTTTAATAATGCTTTTGTCTTGATTTTAAAATGAATGTTAGCGTATGCCGGGCCGCTCCGGCCAGTGTTACAATCTGGGCCTTTGGTTTTGCCGCCTTGGCGGAGTGGGGAAAATCGACATGCAACAGTACCTCGACCTGATGCGCCATGTGCTGGAACACGGCCATGACAAGGCCGACCGCACCGGCACCGGCACCCGTTCGGTGTTCGGCTACCAGATGCGTTTCAATCTGCAGGACGGCTTTCCGCTGGTCACTACCAAGAAGCTGCATCTGAAATCGATCATCCATGAGCTGCTGTGGTTCCTGTCCGGCGACACCAATATCCGCTATCTGAAAGAAAACGGCGTATCGATCTGGGACGAGTGGGCTGACGAGAACGGCGACCTTGGCCCGGTGTACGGCTATCAATGGCGCAGCTGGCCGGCGCCGGATGGCCGCAGCATAGATCAGATCAGCCAGCTGCTGGACATGATCAAGAAGAATCCGGACTCGCGCCGGCTGATCGTATCGGCGTGGAATCCGGCGCTGGTGGACCAGATGGCGCTGCCGCCGTGCCACAGCCTGTTTCAGTTTTACGTCGCCGACGGCAAGCTGTCCTGCCAGCTGTATCAGCGCTCGGCCGATATTTTCCTCGGCGTGCCGTTCAACATCGCCAGCTATGCCTTGCTGACCATGATGGTGGCGCAGGTTTGCGGCTTGCAGCCCGGAGATTTTGTCCACACCCTGGGCGACGCCCATCTGTACAGCAACCATCTGGAGCAGGCCAGCCTGCAATTGACGCGCGAGCCGCGCCCGCTGCCGACCATGAAGCTGAACCCGGCAGTCAAAGACCTGTTCGCCTTCACGTTCGAGGATTTCGCGCTGGAAGGCTATGATCCGCATCCGCACATCAAGGCGCCGGTGGCGGTATGAGCGGGGCGAGCAAACCGATGCTGACGCTGGTGGCCGCGATGGCCGCCAACCGCACCATAGGCATCAACAACACGCTGCCCTGGCATCTGCCGGAAGACCTGAAGCATTTCAAGGCGGTGACCTTGGGCAAGCCGGTGATCATGGGCCGCAAGACCTGGGATTCGATAGGCCGGCCGCTGCCGGGGCGCCGCAATATCGTGGTGACGCGGCAGGCGGACTGGCGCGCGGAAGGCGCGGAAGTGGCCCATTCCCTGGAGGAGGCGCTGGCCTTGGCCGGCGCGGTGGACGAGGCCTGCCTGATCGGCGGCGCTCAGTTGTACCGCCAGGCGCTGGCCATCGCCGACAAGCTGTGCCTGACCGAAATCGGCCAGGCTTTTGATGGCGACGCGCATTTCCCGGCATTTTCCGCCGCTGATTGGCGCGAGACCGGGCGCGAGCAGGCGGTGGGCGCCAACGGGCTGGCTTACGCCTTTGTCGAGTACCTGCGCCGCTGACGAAGCGTATTGGCGAGACCCCGTCCGTTTCGACTATCTGGCCGGAAGCGTTTGCTTCCGGCTTTGTCATTTGCGGCAATGGAATGGCTGAATGAACAGTCCAAGTCATTTATCATTGATAACGTTATTTTTTTGATCTAGACCTGATGAAAAGCGTTTAGCGCTTGTTCAAACGCTCAAATCAATAACAACGCCGGCCTGGCCGGCTTCGCGTCGCAGCCTCGCCGCGCCGCGCCTTGTGCATGGTATTCGTGGCCTGAAATCCCATCCGATACAGGAGCACGAAGATGGCGCGCATCTCCACCCCCATCAGCGAGATCAAAGAGCATTACGAAGTCGTGGTGATCGGTTCCGGCTACGGCGGCGGCATTGCCGCTTCCCGCATGGCGCGGGCGGGCCGCAGCGTCTGCCTGCTGGAGCGCGGGCGCGAGATCGTTCCCGGGGAATACCCGGCCACGCTGGCCGAAGCCACGCCGGAATTCCAGGTGCACCACCCGGACGGCCATCTCGGTTCGCGCACCGGCCTGTATGATCTGCATGTCAATCCGCAGCAGAACGTCATGGTGGGATGCGGTCTGGGCGGCACCTCGCTGATCAACGCCAACGTCTCGCTGCAGCCGGAGCCGCAGGTATTCGAAGATCCGCGTTGGCCGCGCCGGGTGCGGGAGCACGCCGACACCTTGCTGAAAGACGGCTTCGCGCGGGCGCAGGAGATGCTGCGGCCCAATCCCTATCCGGACACGGCTCCGCCCTTGCCCAAGCTGCAGGCCAATCAGAAATCCTCGGAACGGCTCAAGGACAAGCACAGTTTTTATCGGCCGCCGATCAATGTCACCTTCGAGCCGCTGCCGGACAATCTCAATCACGTCGGCGTGGAGCAACAGCCGTGCAATTACTGCGGCGACTGCGTTTCCGGCTGCAACAACAAGGCCAAGAACACCACGCTGATGAACTATCTGCCCGACGCCTGCAATCATGGCGCGGAAATCTTCTGTCAGGCCTCGGTGCGCTATCTGCAGCGCGACGGCGACGGCTGGATCGTGCATTACCAGTACGTGGGCACTGGCCGAGAGCAATTCGACGCGCCGACGCTGTTCGTCAAGGCCGACATCGTCATCCTGTCCGCCGGCACGCTGGGCTCCACCGAGATCCTGCTGCGTTCGCGCGATCAAGGCCTCGCGCTGTCCGGCGAGCTCGGCAAGCACATGAGCGGCAACGGCGACATCCTCGGCTTCGGCTACAACAACGACGACAAAATCAACGGCATCGGCTTCGGCAGCCATTCGGGCAAGGATATCGGTCCGGTGGGGCCCTGTATCACCTCCATCATCGACATGCGCGACGAGACCGACTGGCGCAAGCGCATGGTGATAGAGGAGGGCTCCATTCCGGGCGCGATAGGCGGGGCCATGGTGCCGGCGATGGCGGCGGCATCGGCGGAGCTGGGGCAAGCGGCGGAGAGCGGGCCGCTGGCCAAGCTCAAATACCTTGCGCGAGAGGCGGAAAGCGCCTTGCGCGGGCCCTATCACGGCGCGATGAATCGGCTGCAGACGTATCTGATCATGAGCCACGACGACGGCGCCGGCGTGATGGCGCTGGACCAGCATGGCCAGCTGAAGCTGGAATGGCCGGGCGTGGGCGAGCAGCCCAATTTCGAGATCGGCAACGCGCGGCTGCTGGAAGCTACCCGCGCGCTGGGCGGCATCTACGTGCGCAACCCGATCTGGACCGACCTGTTCCGCCACAGCCTGATCACCGTGCATCCGCTGGGCGGCTGCGTGATGGGCGAGGACGCGGCCCAGGGCGTGGTCAACCACAAGGGCCAGGTGTTCAGCGGCGCCGCCGGCGACGCAGTGTATCCCGGACTGTACGTCACCGATGGCTCCGTGATCCCCACCTCATTGGCGGTCAATCCCTTGCTCACCATCTCCGCGGTCAGCGAGCGCGCGATGGCCTTGCTGGCGGCCGATCGCGGCTGGACCATAGACTATGCCTTGCCGTCGGCGCCGCGCCGGCGCCAGTCGCCCGCCAAACCCGGCATCGAATTCACCGAGACGATGAAGGGCTTCTTCTCCACCGCCCACCGCCAGCCGGCCGGCACCGATCTGGCGGCCTACCAGGCGGCGTATCAGGCTGGCAAGGATGCGGGATCGAGCATGGGCTTCACGGTCACCGTGCGCTCGGACGATCTGGATCAATTGATATCGAACCCGCAGCACCCGGCGACCATCGTCGGCACCCTGGACGCGCCGGCGCTGTCGTCGCGGCCGTTGACCGTCACCCATGGCGTATTCAATCTGTTCGAGACGTTTCCCGATCAGGTGGGCGTGCGGCACATGAACTACAAGATGCGGCTGACGGCGGAGGATGGCGCGGAATACTTCTTCAGCGCCTTCAAATCCGTGCCGAGCAACCACAGCGTGCTGCAGGCGTGGTCCGACACCAGCACCTTGTACGTCACCGTGTATCGGGGCGTGGATGAGGGCGGAGCAGTGGTGGGCAGCGGCGTGCTGCATATCGAGCCGGCCGATTTTGCGCGGCAGATGACTACGATGAAGGTGCTCAATGTGGAGAGCGAAGCCGAGCGGCTCAAGCAGCTGGCGCGCTTCGGGGAATACTTTGCCGGCGTGCTGTGGGACAGCTACGGCGGAGTGCTGGCGCCCAATATCTATTTCAACCCGGACGCGCCGCCGCGCAAGAAACGGCCGTTGAATGTCGGCGCGCCTGAGGTGGTATTCTTTGCGACCGAAGACGGCGTCCATCTGCGCCTGACGCGTTACCAGGGCGGCGGCAAGGGGCCGGTCATGCTGGTGCATGGCCTGGGCGTGGGCTCCAACATCTTTTCCACCGACACCATCCCCACCAATCTTGTGGAGTACCTGTACCAGCGCGGCTACGATGTGTGGCTGCTGGACTTCCGCGTCAGCATCCTGCTGGATGCCAGCAAACAGCAGTGGGACGGCGACCAGGTGGCGCGCTACGACTTCCCGGCGGCGATCCGGCAGATCCGGGAGCGGACCGGCGCACTCGATGTGCAATGCGTGGTGCATTGCTACGGCGCCACGACTTTCTTCATGTCGCTGCTGGCCGGTTTGGAGGGCGTGCGTTCGGTCGTGTGCTCGCAGATCGCCGCAGACATCGTGGTGCCGCCGGCCACCCAGGTTAAAACCGGGCTGCACCTGCCCAGCGTGCTGGACAAGCTGGGCGTGCATTCGCTGACGGCCTACACCGCTTCTGACTCGAGCTGGTTCGAGAAGCTGTACGACGCCGCATTGAAGGACTATGCGTTGGTGGAGGCGCAGGGCTATTGCGACAACCCGGTGTGCCACCGCATCACCTTCATGTACGCGTCCCTGTACCGCCACGCCACGCTGAACGAAACCCTGCACGACAATCTGCACGAGCTGTTCGGCATCGCCAATATGCGCACGATGGAACATCTGGCGCGCATGTGCCGCGAAGGCAGGCTGGTGGCGTTCGACGGCGCCGATGTCTACATGCCGCATTTCGATCGTTTGCAGCTGCCCATTTTGTTCATCAGCGGCGCGGACAACGAGTGTTACCTGCCCGAGAGTACCCTGCGCACCTACGACAAATTGGTGGAACGCTATGGGCCGGAACGTTACAGCCGCGTGGTGGTGCCGGGGTATGGCCATATCGACTGCATCTTCGGCAAGGATGCCGCCGCAGATGTGTATCCGGCCATCGCCGCCCATCTGGACAAGACCGCTCAGGTTTGACTCTTGCAGTACCCGCGCCTTGCGGCGCGGGTTCTCTGCCGCCACGAGGACAAGTCATGGAAAACGCATGCTCCGCCAACCCCTGGATCCGGTGGTTTCAGCGTTTCATCTGGATCGGGATCGTCATCAATATGGTATTCGCGGTGCCGGCGCTGTTCTGGCCGGACTATCTGAATGCCAGCTTCGGCCTGCCTACCCAGGCGGTTTACCCTTGGCTGCAAAACGCCGGCATGCTGCTGGTGGGGATCAGCCTGTTCTATGCGCCGGCCGGCGTCTGCGCCACGCGCTACCCGGTGTATGCCTGGCTGTGCGTGCTGTCCAGGCTGATCGCCGCGGTATTCTGGGTCTATCTGATCCAGACTTCGGGTTATCCAGACGCCTTCCGGCCCTTGCTGTATTCGGACGGGGCGATGTTCCTGATTCTGGGCGGCCTGCTGTATGCCGGCATGCCGCCGGAGCAGCGGCCGTGGTCCTTGCTGTGCTCGGGCCTGTGCACCCTGTGGCGTTGCATGGCGCATGGTTTCAGCGGCGCCAGGCGCAAGGCGGCGATTGTCATCGTGCTGGTATTGGCCTTCGTCGGCTATGAAACCTGGGCCAATCTGTTCCGCGAAGTGCCGCAGCCCGCGCTGCAATCCGATGTCGAGCATTTCAAATATGCCGCCATCGGCCTGGGGCCGGACGCCCGCATTCCGTTGTATGTGTTTTCGGTTCTGCCCCAGGTGTGCGCGCAACGCATGCCGAGAATGGGAACGGGCTGGCAGACTTTCGGCTTCATCTATGAAGGAGGACATGATTTGCCCATCGGCCTGGCCAAGCGGCAGATCGGCTATCCGTCGGTAGAGCCCAATTGCGCCCTGTGCCATACCGGCCAGTACCGCAAGAGCGCGGATGATGTGCCGGTGCCGGTGCCCACCGCGCCGGCGGCGCTGTTGGATCTGGAGTCGTTCCAGTGGTTCCTCTACGACTGCGCCGGCGATCCGGACTTCAAGTCCAAGGTGATGGACGCCATCAACCAGCATTACGATCTGGGGCCTATCGAAAAACTGTTCTACCGTTTCCTGATCGTGCCGGCCACCCAGCAGGCTTTTCTCAAGCAGGAGAAACAGTACGCCTGGCAAAAGCTGCGGCCGCTGCAGGGGCCGGGACGCACCGACACCTTCAATCCCACCAAGATGGCGATTTTCGGCTTCCCGGACGACTCCACCATAGGCACGGTGGACTTGCCGCAAATCTGGAACCAGAAGCCGCGCGAATCAATGTACCTGCACTGGGACGGCAATAACAACGACATCCACGAACGCAATTATGCCGCGGCCATGGCCGTGGGCGCGACGCCGCAGTCGGTGCTGCCGGCCGAATTCCAGCGCGTGACCGACTGGCTGCTGACGCATGAACCGCCCAAGTGGCCATTCGGCGGTCTCGATCAGGTGCGGGTGGCGCGCGGGCGCACGCTGTGGGAGCAGAACTGCGCCAAATGCCATGATTTTGGCAAAACCGACACCGGCCAAGTGACGGTGGGGCTGGATGAGCTGGGCACCGATCCCTACCGCGTCAACTCCTTCACCGTCGGCCTGGTGGACAAATTCCATCAGTTCAAGAAACCGCCGTTCGACTTTGGCGCCTATCGGAAGACGCAGAGCTACAGCAATACGCCCACCGATGGCGTCTGGCTGCGCGCGCCCTATCTGCACAACGGCTCGGTGCCGACCTTGTGGGACCTGCTGCAGCCATCGGACAAGCGGCCCAAGATGTTCTATCGCGGCTCCAGCGTGTTCGACACCCGCAATGTGGGTTTTCTCAGCGGCGGGCCGGACAGCAAGGGCGGCGGTTACTTCCAGTTCGACACGCGCTTGCCGGGCAACCACAACACCGGGCATGAATACGGCGTCCATCTGAGCGACAGCGACAAATGGGCGCTGATTGAGTACATGAAGACGCTGTAAATCAGCGGCGATAAAACCAGGAGGCGGGCGATGGATGTGTTTGCAGATTGGAAGAGCAGGATTGAGAGCGATCTGGCGGCGACCGAACAGAATCTGCAGCAGAAGCAGCAGATGCTGGCGCGCTTGCAGCAGGCGCATGATCAGGTGTGGGAGGTGATCAATAGCGGCTCCACCTCTTCGGCCGGCATTCCGTGGGAGTTTGCCCATGGCCTGTCCATTCTCGGGGGCGTGCTGCACGGCAAGCCGCTGCCCACCACCGAGGCCGAGCTGCCGACGCGAGTGATGGATGACGGCACGCTGCTGGGCTGCCGCAAGTGGGAGCTGCTGGACCCGGGATGGGGCGAGTCGCTGGTAGCCTGGTTCGAACACCTGGCGAACCGCGCGCCGTGGGCGAGCAAGCCGGCGGCGCTGACCATGCCCGACCAGGTCAGCTTCAATATCGCCGGCGATTGGGGCAGCGGCGACTATATCGCCGGCAAGGTGGCGGCGGCGATGGCCAAGCAGCCGGCCGATTACGCCATCCATTTGGGCGATGTCTATTACGCCGGCGCCAGTCCGGACGAAGGCCGCGACTTCGCCAACTGGCCGGCCGGCGGACGCGGGCAATTCACGCTGAACTCCAACCATGAGATGTACAGCGGCGCGTTTGGCTATTTCCAGGAGCTGGGGCTGCGCTTCCCGCTGCAGCAAGGCACCAGTTATTTCAGCTTGCGCAACGCCAATTGGCTGATTCTAGGTCTGGATACCGCCTATTGGTCGGACAAGTACAAGCTGTATATGGACGGCGCCTTGGGCGACGCGCAGACGGCATGGCTGAAAGCCACTGCCGCCGGCTGGACGGGCAAGATCATGCTGCTGTCGCACCATCAGGGCTATTCGATAGACGGTTCGGCGACCACCCCGCTGTACGACGAAGTGACGGCGGCCTTGGGGCGGGCGCCGGACTACTGGTACTGGGGACATCTGCACAATGTGATCTGCTATCAGCCGAGCAACGGCATGCTGGGCCGCTGCGTCGGCCATGGCGCCATTCCCTATGGCCCGGCCAGCATTCTGGACGGCAAGCCGCAGGTGGCATGGGCGGAAACACGCTCGGCTGACGACAGCCAGTACCCGCAGCGGGTGCTGAACGGCTTCATCCGGCTGGAACTGAATGGCATGGCGCTGACGGAAACCCTGTACGACGAAAACGGGCAGCGCCACTGGCCATTGCCGTGATGGCCAGCGATGGGCAAAAGCAAAGGGCTGCCTGGGGCAGCCCTTGCCATTCGATGCCTCGGCCAGCGCCTGGCATGCTCAGCCGCGGCCCTCCAAGGCCTCGGCCGCGCTTTGCGCCAGCTGGCTGTAATCGCGGCCGAAATCGGCCACCATTTGCTTCAGTCGCGCGGTATCGCGCGCGATCAGAGTTTTCAGCAGGCTTTCCAGGAACAGGTGGGTGCGCTCCATCTGGCTCTGGCCGGCGCGCAGAATGGCGTACAGGCAGCGCTGGGTCAGCGGCAGCATGTCGTTCAGGGTGTCGGTCAGGTAACGGTTGTCGGCATGTCGGTACAGCGCGGACAGGAATTCGATGCCGTAATCGTAGAAGGCTTGCAGGTCATCGCGGCGTCTAGCTTCTTCCAGCTGCGCCATCAGCTCGATGAAGCGCGCCAGGTCGTCGTTCTGCCAGCCGGCAGCCAGATTTTGCACCACTCGTTCCAGCAGCAGAAACCATAGATCGAAGAAGTCGCGCACGTCGCGCGCGCTGATGCTGGCCACTACCGCGCCGCGGCGCGGGAAGATGTCGACCAGATGGCGGCGCTGCAAGATCAGCAAGGCCTCGCGCACCGAGCCGCGGCTGACTTCCAGCTCGGACGCGATGCGCAGTTCCTGTATCCGCTCTCCCGGTTTCATCTCGCCTTGGATGATCTGCCTGCCGAGATATTGGGCGATCTGTTCGGTCAACAGGTCGTTGGCCTTGAATGTCATGCGTCATCTCCGGAATGGAATGTTATCGTTCTCGTACGTATTGTAAGGCATGATGATGCCAGATTGTCCGGCAATATCCTGTTGGTTTGCCGGTCTGTATCCAGTGCGGGGCGTCGAGCCTAATGACGCAGCCCTGCGGCGGCGCATTATCATGCATCTGCTTCAGAAAGGGCGGCCATGATATCAATCAGACGATTAAAACGCATGTTTTGTGTTTCTGTTGACAGCTGGATGTGGAATTTTCTGTCGCCAGCGGCGCGGAAGGGGCTGAGTGCTTGCGCTTAGGGGGATGCGCGCCGTCCAAGACTGCAGGAGCGGCGCGCGGGGTCTTACTCCGCCGAGCGGCGGGTGGCCATCAGGTAGTTGACGTCGGTATCGTCGTTCAAGGAGTAGATGCGGGTGATGGGGTTATAACCCATACCGCTGAGACCGTGCAGGCCCAGGCCGGCGTGCCGCGCCATGCGCCCCAGCTCGGACGGTTTGATGAAGCGGGCATATTCATGCGTGCCGCGCGGCAGCATGTTCAGCACATACTCCGCGCCGACGACGGCGAGCATATAGGCCTTGGCATTGCGGTTCAGCGTGGAGAAAAACACCCAGCCGCCGGGCTTGACCAGCGTGGCGCAGGCGCGCACCACGCTTTGCGGGTCCGGCACGTGTTCCAGCATTTCCATGCAGGTCACCACGTCGAAGCTGGCCGGCATCTCCGCCGCCAGTTCTTCCACCGGCACGCAGCGGTAATCGATGGGCACCCCGGATTCCAGGCTGTGCAGCTGCGCCACCTTCAGCGACTTCTTGGCCAGGTCGATGCCGGTCACCTGGGCGCCTTTTTGCGCCATGCTCTCGGCCAGGATGCCGCCGCCGCACCCCACGTCCAGCACCTTCTTGCCGGCGAGGGAGGCGTGGCGGTCGATGTAGTCCAGCCGCAGCGGGTTGATTTCGTGCAGCGGCTTGAATTCGCTGTCCTTGTCCCACCACTTGTGCGCCAGCTGGCTGAATTTGTCGATTTCGAGTTCGTCTACGTTGCTCATGCTTTTACTTTGCCAGGATGCGGTTGCGCCAGTCGTCGGCGCGGGCTTTCAGGGTGGCCTCGTCCAGCGTCTTCAGCTTGCGGCCGGCCATCAGCGCGCGGCCCTTGACCCAGACGTGGCTGACTTGCTCGCGGCCGGCGGCGTACACCACGTGCGAGATCGGGTCGAAGGCCGGCGCGGTTTCCAGTTCGGACAGGTCGATGGCGATCAGGTCGGCATCCTTGCCCACCTTGACCGAGCCGGTCTTGTCGGCGATGCCCAGCGCGCGCGCGCCGTTCAGCGTGGCCATGCGGATGGCGGCGGCGGCGGGGACGGTGGTCGGGTCCAGCGTGCCCACCTTGGCCAGCAGGGCGGCCAGGCGAGTCTCCGCCAGCATGTCCAGCTTGTTGTTGGAGGCGGCGCCGTCGGTGCCGATGCCTACGGCGATGCCGGCGTCCAGCATCTTGCCGATGGGAGCGATGCCGGAGGCCAGCTTCATATTCGAGGCCGGATTGTGGGCGGTGGACACGCCGTATTTCGCCACCAGCTCGATTTCGGCGTCGTTCAGGTGCACCATGTGCGCGGCCACCAGCCGCGGCGACAGCATGCCCAGCTGCTGCAGGCGGGCCAGCGGGCGCTGGCCGTGTTCCTTGACGCTGTTGTTCACCTCGTCGGCGGTTTCGTGGATGTGGCAGTGGATCAGCATGTCTTCCTGCTCGGCCAGCGTCACAACCTTGCGGAAGGTATCGTCCGATACGGTGTAGGGCGCGTGCGGGGCCAGGGTGAAGGTCACCAGCTCTTCGCCCAGGAACTGGCTGCGCTCGGCCATGCCCTTGGCGATGTAATCGTCGGCGTTGGTCGCGTAGTTGGTCGGGAATTCCAGGATGGAACAGCCGACGAAGGTGCGCATGCCGGAGGCCAGGCCGGCGCGCGCCATCGCGGCGTTGTAGAAATACATGTCGTTGATGGTGGTGGTGCCGCCGCGGATCATTTCGCCCATGGCCAACAGCGCGCCATCGAATACGAAGTCGTCGCGCACATGCTTGCCTTCGGCCGGCCAGATGTGGTTTTGCAGCCAGTCCATCAGCGCTTTGTCGTCGGCCAGGCCGCGCAGCAGCGTCATCGCCGAATGGCCGTGCAGGTTGACGAGGCCGGGCATCAGCACGTGGTCGGGCAGCTCCAGCCGTTCGTCGGCTTCCAGCGCGGCGGCGTCGGCCGCTGGAATAATGGCGGCAATCCTGCCATCCTTGATCGCCAGCGCGTGGTTTTCCAGGATTTCGCCATCCGTTTCCACGGTGATGATCCAGCGGGCGGAGATAATCTTTTCATAACGTGACTGCGGCATGGTGTGAATCCTGAACGCGTTGTCAAAAAGTGTCGTGGATTTTAGGCCCTGCGGCCCCGGCAAGGCAATGCGCTGCCCTTTATCTCCGGCGGTATCGGCGCATCCATGCGTGAAAATGACAATTGCAGATGACTTGTGGATATATAGAGGAAATGCTGGCCGACGCCGGTGTATACTGCTGATTGCACATATAAAACCCACTCCGGATACGAACTCCGAAACTTCGGCGAAGCAAAGACTAGCGCGACATGGCTCAACAAGCAGACGATAAAACCACTGCCAGCACTGGCCTGAATCTGAGGGACGTGTTTCTCATCGCCGTGATACTCGGCTTGCTGATCCCTGCCTCCATCATCAGCTATCTCAGTTTCAACATCCAGAAAGACAATCTGACCGCGCAGCTGGACACCGACCAGCGGCGTCTGCTCGACATCGTCGCCCTCGGCATGCAGGAGCCGTTGTGGAACCTCAGCCGCCAGGCCGGCAATCCCTTGATCGCGTCGGTGATGGAAGACCCGCGCGTGATCTCCATCCGCGTCACCGACACCCAATCCAACCAGGTGTTTCTGTCGGCGGTGCACAGCGAGCGCCGCATCGGCAGCGTGTCCTATGTCGAAAAGCCCGTCATCTACCGCGGCGAGGCCATCGGCCAGGTGACGATGGAGTTCGACAACGAGAACCTGGCCATCGCGCTGAGCAATCAGGTCAAGAACATCCTGACGATTCTGGCGGCGCAGCTGGTGCTGTCCATCATGCTGATCATGAGCATCCTGCACTCGCGTTTTCTGCGGCCGATGCGTTTGCTGACCGAGCAGGCGCGGCTATTGGCCGAGTTGAAACTGGACACGCCGTTTGAGTGGTCGCGCCGCGACGAGCTGGGCCGCTTGGGCACCCACCTGGAGTGGACCCGTTCGGAATTGAAGCGCCTGGTGGACGAGCTGCGCGCCAAGACGCTGGCGCTGGAGGCCGATATCTCGCGCCGCCGCGAAGTGGAAGACGCGCTGCGCCGCTCCGAGAACAAATACCGCGAGCTGTTCTGGTCCAATCTGGACGGCATCGTCATCAGCTCGCTGGACGGGCAGGTCATCGACGCCAACCCGGCCTTCCTCAACCTGATGTGCTACAGCCTGGACCAGCTGAAACAGCAGAATTTCTGGAGCCTGGTGGCGGAAGAGAGCGAGGCGCTGGAGCGTTTCAATCTGGACAACAAGGTGCTGCGCTTCGGCTATTGCGACGAATTCGAAGCCACTTATCTGAACCGCTTCGACAACCAGGTGCCGGTCAGCGTCAAGACGGTGGCGATGCGCGACGCCTTCGGCCGCATCAACGCGGTGTGGCGCATGGTGCGCGACATCTCGGAAAAGCGCGCGGCGGAGGAGCGGGTGCAGCTGGCCGCCAAGGTGTTCGAGAACACCGTCGAAGGCATCATGATTACCGACGCCGACAAGCGCATCCGCAGCGTCAACCGCGCCTTCACCGAAATCACCGGCTACACCCAGCACGAGGTGCTGGGCCAGAAGACCAGCATCCTGTCGTCCGGCCGCCACGACGCGCCGTTCTACGAGCAGATGTGGCAGGCCATCGGCGAGAACGGCTCCTGGCAAGGCGAGCTGTGGAACCGCCGCAAAAACGGCGAGGTCTATCCGGAGTGGCTGGCGATCAACGCGGTGCGCAACAGCCTGGGCGAGATCACCCACTATGTGGCGATTTTCAGCGACCTGACCGAGCGCAAGGCCGCCGACGACCGCATCCAGTTCCTGGCGCATTTCGACGTGCTGACCAGCCTGCCCAACCGCGTGCACATGCAGGACCGGGTGGAGCTGGCCATCCACAACGCGGTGCGCGACAACCAGCGACTGGCCCTGCTGCTGCTGGACCTGGACCGCTTCAAGACCGTCAACGAGTCGCTGGGCCACTCGGCCGGCGATACCCTGCTGCAGGTGGCGGCGGACCGCATCCGCTCGGTGCTGGCGCCCGGCGAGATGCTGGCGCGCCAGGGCGGCGACGAATTCATCATCCTCTTGCCCCTGATTTCCGATCCGGGCGAGGCCGCGTTGGCGGCGGAGCGGGTGCGCGAGGTGTTCGCCAGCCCGATCGAGCTGCACAACCACGTGATCACCATCACGCCCTCCATCGGCATCAGCGTTTACCCGGACGACGGCCGCGACTACGAAACCCTGGTGCGCAACGCCGACGCGGCGATGTACCACGCCAAATCTTCCGGCCGCAACAGCTACAAGTTCTACACCGCCGACCTGAACGCCCGCGCCCGCGAGATCCTGGCCATCGAAAGCCAGCTGCGTTTCGCGCTGGAGCGCGACGAGTTCGTGCTGCACTACCAGCCGCAGGTGGACATGAAAACCGGCTGCATCATCGGCGCCGAGGCGCTGATCCGCTGGAACCACCCGTCGCTGGGTCTGTTGGGCCCGGTGCGTTTCATCCAGGTGGCGGAGGAGCGCGGCTTCATCGTGCAGATCGGCAATTGGGTGATCGCCGAGGCCACGCGGCAGATGGTGGCGTGGCGCCAGGCCGGCTTGCCGGAGGTGACGCTGGCCATCAACCTGTCGGCGCTGCAGTTCCGCCAGCCCGACTTGGCCGAACAGGTGCAGCAGGCCTTGTCGTCGCATGATCTGCCGGGCCACGCCCTGGACATCGAAGTGACCGAGAGCGTCATCATGGAAGACGCGCAGGCCACCATCCAGGCGATAGACACCATGAAGAGCATGGGGCTGCGGCTGTCCATCGACGACTTCGGCACCGGCTACTCCAGCCTGTCCTACCTCAAGCGCTTCAAGGCCGACAAGCTGAAGATCGACCGCTCCTTCGTGCGCGACATCCCGCAGGACGCCGACGACAGCGCCATCGCCCGCGCCATTATCAATATGGCGAAGAACCTGAATATGCAAGTGGTGGCGGAAGGGGTGGAGACGATGGAGCAATGGCAGTTCCTGGAGCAAGAGGGCTGCGATTTCGTCCAGGGCTATTTGATCGCCAAGCCGCTGCCGGCGGAGGAGTTTGCCGCGCTGCTGACCCAGGGCAGCCTGCTGCCGCAGGATGGGTGACAGGCGTTCAGACATGCCCAAGGCCCGCGCAGAAGACGCGGGCCTTTTTCTTGTCGCGCGGTCAGAATGAAACGCGCGCGCCGGCTCGGTTATGCCGTCACCCGCGGCGAGATAGACAGCCGGACTTGCTGCCTGGCGGCGCCGGCGCCGGATCCGCGCGGGGAACCCGTGGCTGCCGTCAGCATCTGTATTGGAGCGGAGTCGCTCAGCGACGCCCAGATACGCGCCTATTCCGGCCCGTTGATCCAGGCCGCCCGCCAGCTGGCGGCCCGTATTGCGTAGCATCCGGATGGCGTAACCATACAGCAGGGCGGACGAGGGGAAGGCATGGCCGGGGATGGCGAAGTGATGGAGGTGCATAAGTGGAGCAGCCTGCTGCGCGTGGTGGCGAGCCTGTTGCTGGGCTATGCCTTGCTGATGGTGGGCAATGCGCTGAGCAATACCCAGACCTCGCTCGCCTTGCTGCAGCAAGGCGTGCCGGTGACGGTGGCCGGCTTGGTGCAGTCGGCTTATTACGCCGGCTTCTTCATCGGCGGTTTCTTCTGCAGCGCCATTGTGCACCGCTATGGCCACCACCGCGCCTTTGCCGCGTTGGCGGCCGTCATCTGCATCGTGGTGCTGGCGCAGGCGCTGGTGCATTCTCCCCTGTTGTGGGCGCTGGTGCGCTTCGTCAACGGCCTGGCCATCGTCGGCATCTTCATGGTGGTGGAGAGCTGGCTCAACGGCTGCGTCGGCAATGCTCAGCGCGGCCAGTTGTTCTCGCTGTACATGATGGTCAGCTACCTGGGCGCCAGCGCCGGCCAATGGCTGCTCAAGCTGCCGCTGACCCAGCCAGGTTGGCCCTTCATCGTGGTGGCCATGCTGTTTGCGCTGGCCATCATCCCGGTGACGCTGACCAGCCAGCGGCCGCTGACCTTGGTGGCCGCGCCGGCCGGCAGCGTGGTGCTGCGCACATTGCGCACCGTGGGCGAGCTGCGGCGTCTGGCGCCGTTGGCGCTGTACGGCGTGTTGATCGCGGGCTGTTTCAACAGCGCCTTTTACAGCATGTTGCCGGTGGTGCTGAGCCAGTTGAGTTATCTGCCGCACCAGATCGGCAATTTCATGGGCCTGGCGCTGCTGGCCGCGCCGCTGCTGCAGTGGCCGATGGGAAAATGGGCGGACCGCAGCGACCGTTGCCTGCTGTTGTCGCGCACGGCGCTGACCGTGGTGGTGGCCTCGCTGCTGCTGACCCAGCTGCTGGACACGGTGCTGCTGCTGCCCTTGGCGCTGGTGTACGTCTGCGTGGCTTTTACTTTCTACGGCACCTTGAGCGGCGTCGCCAACGATGCCATGCCGGCGGAACGACGGGTGGAAACTAGCGCGGCGTTGCTGACGCTGTACGCGCTGGGCGGCACGCTGGGGCCGCTGTTGTGCTCGCTGGCGATGGGCGCGCTGGGCGCCGCGGGCTATTTCGCGATATCCACAGCCATGGCCGCCGCCCTCTTGGGGCTGGCCGTATGGACGCTGCAGCAGCGCCAGGGGCGTTTGCCTTTCATCGACTACCTGCGCCGCATCGGGGCCAGGCTCTAGTTTCAAGCGGACCGGGTCAAAACCAAACCCCGCCTGGGCGGCGGGTGCTTGCGATGGATGGTCAGTAGCGGGAGTCGTTGACGCTAGGGGCTGTTGACGTTTGGTGGGCGGTCGCGCCGGGATGCGTTTTGCGCCGAATCGAGGCGCTTCGCGCGCCGCATAGCATTCTCTGCCAGCGCGGAACAACGAAGAGTCGGCGCGAAAGGCGCCCGGCCCTGCGGGTTTGGCCGCTTTGGGCCGGAAGCCACGTTGCCCAGCCCTTGCATAGAATGACTATGCGTCGGACTGTGCGCCTTGCTTCCGGCCCAAATCGGCTCAAACGCGATCCACTCACCAAACGTCAACAGCCCCTAGCGTCGTCCGAGCTGTAATCATCGCCGCCGTTGCTCCCGCCTCCGCCGCCATGCCCAGCTTGCGAGGCCTATGGCGGGTGCCGCGGCAACTGTATGAAGAACCTGTATCTGGGGTATGAAAAGTGCGATGCGCGCTACCGGAGCAATGTCGTAGAGCCGATCTGCGAGCTATTGCGCTTCATCGGCCAAGAGATAGACCGTCATCAGCCACAAGCCTGGTTTGAGCGCGCCAGCTTGCCGGTGCGTCTGCAGCTGCGCGATTGCGAAGTCTACGAATACGTTGAAATCATGCCTTGAGTTGCCAGGGCGCATCCATTCCGCCAGCCCAAGTCTATGCACCGCGCTAGCCATCCGCTGGCGCTGCCGGTTATACCGTGTTTTTCAATCTGCGGCAGGGCTATCTCCCTCGGCGCTGCCGCCTGCCCCCTCCTCGTATCTTTGCTTAGTGCTGGCATTGACAATGCTCTATAAATTGAACGCAAGCTGAGAGTAACCATACCCCGCCTGGCGATGGCCGGCGGGAGGCATGATGACGTGGAGAGCACTATGACCATCATCCGGAAATTGCTGCTGACGATTGTGGTGGCGTTGATTGCTTTGGGCGCGCTGGGTGCCATGGGGGTATACCAGTTGGGGCAGTCGAAGCAGCGTTTCGACGATGTGGTAAGCAATCTGGCCCCCAGCGTGCGCGATCTGAATGCCGCCACCTATGCCTTCATGGATGTGCGATCCGCGGTCACCAAGCATGCGGTGTCAAGCGACTTGGCCGCCAAGCAGGCGGCGGAGGCCGAAGCGGATGCAGCGGTGAAAAGGGTGGAGGCCGCTTTTGCCAATTATGAGAAAAATGATGTGGCGGATGACAAGGATCGGCAAATGCTGACTGCCGATCGCAATAATCTGGCGGCCTATGTGACGGCGATGCATAGCTTCTTCGCCATGAACCGCACGCCCGGGGGCAGCGCGGAGGCGGCAAAAATGATCACCAACGGTCCGGTCAAGGACACCGCCCTCGCCTTGCGCCAAAGCCTGGCCGACCATATCGAATACAATATCAAGCTTTCCTTCGACACGCTGGAAGCCAATAACAAAACCTACCATGGCGTCATGGTGCAGATGGGCTTGTTGATAGCCGCCGTGGTCGCCGTGATGCTGATATTGTCCTGGTCGCTGTACGCCACCATCAGCCGCGGTTTGAGCGATATCCAGAGCACGCTGGAATCGGTGAGCCGCAGCCATGATTTCACGCTGCGGGCGCCGGTGCGCGGCAATGACGAGATCGCCAAAACCTCGATCGCCTTCAACGCCCTGCTGGAGAATCTGCAAAGCAGCCTGCAGTCCATCCTGGCGGGCGCCAACGATGTGGCGGGCGCCTCGCAAAACCTGTCGCAAACCGCCACCCAGGTATCGTCCGCCGCGGAGGCGCAAAGCGAATCCGCCGCCAATATGGCGGCCACCATCGAGCAGATGACGGTCAGCGTCAATCATGTGGCGGAGCGGGCGGAGGAGTCGCGCAAGCTGGCGCAAAATGCCGGCGAGCTGGCGCAGCAAGGGTCGAGCACCATCACCCAGACGATACAGGATATCCGCGAAATCTCGCGCGCGGTGGCCAGCGCCGGCACCAGCATCCGCGATCTGGAAAACTTCAGCACCCAGGTCAATACGGTGGTGGGCGTGATCAAGGACATTGCCGACCAGACCAATCTGCTGGCGCTGAACGCCGCCATCGAGGCGGCGCGGGCCGGGGAGATGGGCCGCGGCTTTGCCGTGGTGGCGGATGAGGTCCGAAAGCTGGCCGAGCGCACCTCGCTGTCCACCCAGGAAATTTCTTCTACCATTACCTCCATGCTTGACCGTTCCGCCACCGCCACCGCGCACATGAATACCGCGGAAGAATTGGTCCGCAACGGCGTGGAGCGCGCGGACAATGCCGACAAGGCCATCACCCAGATAGGCCAGGCGACGAACGATACCGTGCACATGGTGGCCGAGATTTCCGGCGCGATCAAAGAGCAGGGCAATGCCACCAACAACATCGCCAAGCGGGTGGAGGATATTGCGCAGATGACCGAGGAGTCGTCCGCCGCGGCGCAGGAGGCGGCCAACAACGCCGTGCGCCTGGATGATTTGGCTAACCAGCAGATTGCTACGCTCAAGCAATACCGCTTGTGAGCGGGGGCGCGGCAAGATCGGCACGAAACCCATGGCCTGCCACCAGACCGGCCGCGGCCGTTGTCGCATGCCGTCGTAAAGCCAGCAAACCGGGCGGGAGTTTGCTAGTTTGCAAGTGTGGGACTGTCGAAAAGCCCCCAAATGGTTGCGGCCAGCAGAGTGTCCACCCGAGGCCGCGATGGATACTCGGCGAGCGTTCAAACAGAAGCGATCATGCCCAATACCACAGAGCCCTCGACCATCCTGCCTGCTGAGTCTGGCCAAGCCGCCGACCACAGCCAGCCTTTGACCTTGCCGCATTTTCTGCAGATACGGTCTGACGGTTTTTTTGTTTTGCCGGATGCGGTGGGTTCGGCCTCTGACTTCCGCCAGGCGATCGATCACCTGTTCAGCGCCGGCTATTATCTGTACGGCCTGGATTACGACCTGCTCTGCCATTACTTATACGACTTTGACCCCGCGCACCCCGCGGTGACGCAACCGCATTATATCGCCCAATGCATCCTGCCTTTTCTTGCCGAGCGGCAAGTGCTCTACCGCGGCCTGGTCCGGGCCGAGGCCGGCATCGAGTATCTGTTTGAGCAGCTCTATCTGACGCAAACCGTTGAGGTGCCGGTCTATGGCAGGGATGCCTCAGGACAAGCCATCGTCGTTGGCCGGCGTGAAGAGATTCAAACCATCGTCACCCAGCTGGAATTTGACGAACTCGTTGCCTTCATGTGGCGGCAGGGCGTGCGCTTTGGCCTGAACCAGGCGGTGATCAAGGACATCCTGGCCCAACACAAGACCGGCCGCTATCTGATTGCCACTCCGCGCGCGCCGGTGCCCGGCGTGGATGCCGGGGTGCAAGAGCAGGCGGCGGAGATTCACCGCGACGATCACCCGCGCAAGCTTGCCGGCGGCCGCGTCGATCTGACGCAATTCCAAAACCGCTATCCGCAGATCAAGGCCCGGACCGTGCTGCTGATGAAAACGCCATGCCGTCCCGGCCGTCCCGGCCGCACGCTCAGCGGCGGCATCATCCATGTGCCGGAACCGTTTGACTTTGATCTGGGCACTTTGGCCGGCAGCGGGACGGAAGTGCAGATAGACAAAGAGGGCCATGAGCTGATCGTTGCCATCCGCGATGGCTTCCTCAATATCGATGGCGAAACCAACCAGATCTCGATTGTCGACAAAATCATCGGCCGCGAAGGCGTCAGCGTGCGTACCACCGGCGATCTGGCCTTGCAGGGCGACGAATACGAGGAGCATGGCGAGGTGCAGGAACGCCGCATTGTGACCGGCAAGAACCTGACCATGCTCAACCATGTTTACGGCACGGTCCGTTCCACCGGCGGACGCATCCTGCTGAAGCAGAATCTGGTGGGCGGCGCCGCCCACAACGAGGCCGGGCCGATCAGTGTGGAGGGGCTGGTTTCCAACGCCCAAGTGCGCGCCGAGCAAGGCGAGGTCACCATCGCGCGCGCGGAAAATGCGATTGTGATTGGCCAGCGCGTGAATATCGTCGAGGCCAAGAGCTGCACCATCCTGGCGGATGAAGTGGATATCCAGCAGGCAAGCGGCTGCGCCATCGCCGCCAAACAGGTCCATATTGGCAAGGCCGGGGCGCGGGCGGATCAGGAAACGGCGATTTGCATGTTGCTGCCGGATTTGTCCGGCTTTGGCCATCGCCTGGAGGCGATACAACAGCAAGAACAGGAAGGGCTGCACAAGCTTGAAACGGTGAAAAAGGCGCTGGCGCTATTGACCCAAGAAGACGAACTCAAGCGTTATTTTGGCGTGGTTGCCCGCGTCAAGAAAGGCGAACTGCAGTTGTCGCCGGAACAACAAGCCAGCTTGAAGCGCAAGTCGGAACAGCTGGCCCCAAAAATCAAACAAATCAACCAGCTCAATGCGGGCATGAGGACGATGCAGGACGCCCAATCCTTTGTCCGCGCCCAGGCGGAGGAGCTTGCCAAGGCGCGCGAAGCGGCCGCTGCCGGGATACGGTGCAAACTGGAGGAAATCACCGGCGAAACCGTGGTCCGCGCCTTGACGCTGCCCAGCGGCGCTCCCGCCTTGTCTACCTTGAGCGTGGAAGCTTTGCGGGCGCGTCTGCGCACGGCCGACAGCCAGACCAAACCCTTGTTTTCCGATCAGAACGGCTGCTTTATCTGGAACTACACCCTTCCCCGTGAAAATGCATGGAACGCAGCGGGCGATTTAGGAACGGGCTGAACCCGGCTACAGGCGCCAGCGCATGACGCATCCAAGCCGACAGTCCAACCGCATGGCGCGGACGGGCTGTCGGCTGGGGCAGCGCTAAGGGATTGATGGTTCGCTTGTCGGCAAGCGTGACCCCACAATTATTTCGCGGCGATCGACGGAAACCTGTTCAGCGCTTCGCGAAACAGGTCGAGATTCAGGCCGTGCTTCAAGCTGAGTTTGTCCGCTTGGTACCAGCTTTCATCCGCCTCCAGATGCGGGCCAATCAGCACTACCGTGCCTTGCTGGTATCGCGAGGACTGCGCGGCGATATGCTGGGTTTTCTGGTAGCGGGCCAGGACGGTAACGCCTGGCGCAGCTTCTTTGCCCATGTGCGGGCCGCTCTGGTAGTAGGCCATGCGGCTTTTATTGCCCCATTGAATGGGCAGCAGCGTGGGTTTGGGATCGGTGATTTCCGAATCCAGCTCATCCAGCGCCACCAGTCCATAGGCCTGCTTATTATCCTTTTTCGAGCTGTAACGCGCCGCCAGATACGCGCCGGCGCAAACGCCCAAGTACCCGCCGCCATGGGCTACGAAATCCCGAATCGCCTGCACTTGCGCCGGACGCAGCGCATTCAGGGTTTCGTCTATGTCGTCGGAGCCGCCGGGCTGCACGTAAAGCGAAACGCCGCGCAGGCTATGGGCATCCAGTGTTTTTTCGTCGAGATACACCACCTTGTCCCGCTTGGGATCGAAGACGGCGCCAATGGCTTCGGCGCAGCCCTTGCAGGTGCCTGCGCCATTGAAAATCGCCACATTTTGGGCCCGCGTGTGTTGGCTGATCAGCAGCAACAGCGCTAGCGTCATCCATTTTTTCATTGCCTACCTCAGTGGGAAAACAGGGGAAAGGGATTGCTTACCTGACCGCGCTTGCAGGTTCTGCGCGGCGCGATATCCACGATGTCGTGCTGCGCCGCGCTCAGGCCCTCCAGCTGAAGCGCTGGTTGGCGCCGCCATGGCAATCCCACAGAATCAGGCGGGTGCCATTGCGGGTATTGCCGCCCTCTGCGTCCAGGCAGCGGTTGTTCAGCTTGCTGCGCAGCTGGCCGTTGGCCCATTCCCATTGCTGATTTCTGCCGTTGTGGCAGGTGTAGGCGATGACGCGCGCGCCGCGGCGCGGGTCGGAGCCTGCCACGTCCAGGCACTGATTGCCTGATTTGAGCTGGCCATTGTCCAGGCGGAAGCGCTGGTTCTCCCTGCCGTGGCAGTCCCATAGTTGCAGCGGCGCGTTGGCGTTGGCGCCGCCGGCAAGGTCCAGGCAGCGGCCGCCGGCAGCCACCAGCATGCGCGGCTGCTGTTCTTGCTCGCGTTGCTTCTTGTTCTGCTTGTTGGCGTAGTAACCGGCGGCGGCTACGGTGCCGACTACGGCGGTGCCAATCAAGACATCTTTGGCGGTGAGGTTGCTGCAGCCACTGCTTGCCAGGGCGGCCCCCAAAATGATGATCACGGATGTTTTCATATGAATTGATTTATTTTTTAGGTGCGGCAGTGTAAGACCCGGCATGACAAGCGTCCGCCACGCTGTTTGGCGTTTGTGTAACCGTGTTTGACTGACTGGCTGCGATGGGAAAGGCATGAATTGCGCGGAGCCAATCAGGCTGCGGCTTGGCTGCGAGTAAATGGGACTTACAATCGTGAGCGAGCATGCCGGGGCGATACGGCGGCGTCATTGTCAAAGCAGCCAGTCTGCGCAAGCTAGCAGGCTGTTGGCGCTTTGCAGCAGGGCTTATCACCGCCCATGCACCGTGTGCGAAGATGTTAGCCGCGGATCATGGTTTGCCGCTTAGCGGGCCGTAATGGCGATTGCGCTCAGCCTCCAGCTTGCGCTGAGCCTCCATGGCGCTGATCTGGCCGTAGGCAAACTCACGCAAGATCGGCATGGCGCGGGCGGCAAATTCGGCATGGCTGTCGCGGTCAAAAAATTGGGAAAACCCGCTGGCATGATTGAGCAGCGTCCGTCCTTGCCGTAAAAACGGCGCGTTTGCCGCCGGCGCGTCCTGCCTGGCCGGCAAAACCCCGGTGGCGCTGGCCAATGCTGCCTGCACGGCCGGCGTGGCAAAAAAACGCAGGAATTGCTCCGCCTCTTGGCGATGGGCCGTCTTGGCCGTCATCGCCAGCACATCGGCGGGCGCTTCTTCATAGGTGCTTTCCGTGGCGTCAATCTTGGGAAAGGCTATCATGCCGATTTCATTGATTTTCCGGCTGGGCAGCAGCCCGGTCCAGAAGCTGCCCATCAACATCATGCCGGCGCGCTGGTTATAGAGCATGGGCAGCGACGCGCGCCAATCCAGCGCGGCGCCGTCATGGTCATAGCAATGATGATCACGCAGCTGCTGCCAGGCGGAGAATACCTGGGCGAGCTGCGGGTGCAGCCAGGACAGCTTGCCTTGCAGTAATTGCTGATGAAACTCCAGGCCATTGATCCGCAAATCCAGATAGTCAAACCAGCCGGCCAATGGCCATAAATCCTTGGCGGCCATGGCAATGGGCGCCACGCCGGAGGCCCGCAGCTTGTCGCAAGCGGCCAGCAGCTCGGCAAAGCTTGTGGGCGGCGCCGCGCCAGCCTTGGCCAGCGCCTGCTTGTTGTAATAGATGGCCCAAGGGTAATAGCTGAGCGGCACGCCATACAGTTTGCCGTCAACCGTCACCAAGCGCAGCAGCGCCGGCGGCATGTGGCGCGGCCAGTCGCTGTCCTGGCCCGCAGAGTCCAACATGGCCAGCTGGCCTTTTTGCACAGCGTCGGTCAGCGCCACGCCGCCAAACATGAACAGCACATCAGGCGGGCTGGCGCTGCTCAACATGGCCGGCAGTTCCCGCTTGTACTGCTCATTTTCGACCACGCGCAGCGTGAGCTTGATGGCTGGATGGGCCGCGGCAAATTGCTGGGCGGCGTTGTGAAAGGCCAGATACTGCTGTGGATTGACGGATAGCACCACGGCAGTCAGCTCCGCCGACTGTGCGGATTGCCCAATCAGGCCGATCAGGACAAGGCAGAGGGCAAACAGACGCATGGGCAGCTTTCAGATTGCCGGCCGCGCAGGCAAGAGCTGGGACGGCCTGATGGATGGTTTGCTTCACTATAGGCCAGCAGGGCAGGGGCGATCCGCCATTGCCATGGGGCGCATGGCGGTGGAACTCTCGGCATGGCCGGGATTCCACCCTACAAAATCCGCCTAATCGAAAACAGCCTGCCGCAGGAAGGCGGACAGGCTGTTGAGCTTTATGGGACCGAGCTTACAAAACGCGGGTGTGCAGCGTCAGCGATTCGCCCATTCGCCCTCCTTGATACGGCAGTGTGATGGAAGTCGATGTTCCGCACGCAAGCAGACAGTCCAAAGACTGTAAGCCCGAATCCTGCAGGCCTATGCGGTGTTCAGATTTCGCAGAATTTCTGGATGTTGTTCCGCGACTTTTAACAACGTTTTCGCCGCTCCGGTGGGCTGCCGCCTATTTTGCTCCCAGTCTTGCAGGGTGCGTGTGCTCACACCCAGGAGGCCAGCAAATGCGGCTTGTGATAACCCTGTCTTGGCGCGGGTGGCGGCTATTGGCGAAATCTCCACCTTTGTGACGCGGGCAGCCTCGCCAGCCTTCATTTCCTTGACCGACTGCAGCAAGTCAGCCTGGAATTGTTCCATTTCCTTATCCACGCTCCACCTCTTCACGCAGCTGCTTGAGGAATGCCGAGGGCAAGTTGTCGAACTTGGCCTTGGTATAGGCTATCAGCAGATATATGCGGCCTTCTTCAAGCAAATTGTAGTAAATCACCCGCAAGCCGCCGCGCTTGCCTATGCCTGAGCGGGACCAACGCACCTTGCGCAAGCCACCCGCTCCGGGGATAACGCTTCCGGCAAGGGCATTGTTTGCAAGCCATTCGATAAAAGCCAAACGTTCAGCGGTGGACCAGATTTCATCAGCGCAACGCTTGAAGACGGCTGTCTCAATGACGGTGTACATACAAATATTATACGGCATTGCCGTATATCGGCAATGCTCATGACTGAGGAAGCGCCAGCCTGCCATCAAAAGCGGCTAAGGTGGCGGGAACTAGGCAAAACAGCCAGTCCGCAGAAGCGGGCTGGCTGTTGGCTTATATAGAGCAGGGCTTACAGCACGCGGGTGAGAAGGGTCAGCGATTCGCCCATGCGCTTGTCCAGCGGTTCCAGCAATTCCTTGATGCGGCTGGATGGCAGGCGCACGTCGTCGCCCAGGCAAGCGAGCAAGTCGATCACGGATTGCAAACCCAACTGGCCATGGGCGAGGTGGCAGATGGACTCCACCACCGCCTGCTCGATGTCATGGCACAAATGCGCCACGCGCGCGGCCGGTTCTCTGACCTTGGCTTGGTCCTTGCCGGCCAATTGCTCTTGCAAGGCGGCAAAGGCTTCATGCAGCCGGGTCATGGCCAGCAGGCTGGGCGGATGGGTGGGGACTTGCTTGTGCAGCAGCCAGCGGCTGCGGGCGGGGTGACGGTTGTTCAGGGAAAACGCGAGGTGCGACGAACTGCGGGTGATGCTAGGCATGGCAAAACCCTCATTTTGATTGAGCGCTGTCGCCGATTGGCTGACGTAGCGCTGGATACGATCTTGACGGAATGATCAGGCTTGGCTGTTGTGAATTACGGAATGGGAATTTTCTGCATAAGCACCTCCATGTGTGGCTGTCAAAGCAGCGCATAGCACATAATGAGTGTCATGAAGATATCAATAACAATCAAAAAGTCACTTATAGTTAACATTTTGCAAATCATACCGCGTGGCTTGAGCGCTAGCAAGCGCTGATGCTATCGGGGTATGGAAAACACAACGAAACCCTTAACCGCCCGTGCGGTTTTCGCCCGCAACCTGCGGATCGCCAGACGCCTGCACGATGTGTCGCAGGAGGCATTGGCCTTGCAGGCGGGGATGAGCAGAACCTATGTTTCGGAGATCGAGCGCGGCGAGCGCAATGTCTCCATCGACAACATGGGCGCATTGGCCGATGCCCTGGGCGTGGCGCTGAGAGACTTGGTTGACCCGGAGATGTTTGGCGGCTTGCTGGACAAGGCGAGCAAGTAGCGAGTGGTTTGCCTGTGATGTGATTTTTGGAATCCGCTGCGCGGATGATGGTTTTCAATGCCGGGGCTGCCCGGCGGCAGGCTTGAAGGGGATGGGGCGGGTCGGAAATGTGTTTGCGCTTTGTGAGCGATGAGCAGCAATGTGCGGGCCTACCCTAACGCTGGGAAGTCGTATGTTGAATCCGCTGCGCGGATGATGATTGGGATTGCCGGGGCTGCCCGGCGGCAGGGAGGGGATATTTGCTTGGCCAAATATCCCCTCCACCCCTAAAGGCCACCCTGCAAGCCTGGCCTGCGGCTCCCCGCCGGGTCCCGCCAGGCCCGAGGCGCGGCTGAACTCGCCCCGCGCTAACGTCGCGGGGCTCAAACAGGCAGCCGCTTAAAACCTCGGGCCTGCCACCCGGCGGCAGGCTTGAAGGGATTGGGGCGCGTCGCAAACGTGCTTGCGTTTTGCCAGCGATGAATAGGGCATGACCTTTTGCCGTGGCTTGCTTAATCGGTAGCTGAGCCGAACCGACTTGCCCCTATCCCATCAGCGCAAGCCGACTCCGAAGCCCTTTCCAAGGTTTTAAGCCGCCGCTTGTTTGAGCGGGGCGACGTTAGCGCCCCGCGAGTTCGGCGGCGCCTTGGAAAGGGCTTTGGAGGCGGGGTTTCGCAGCGCTGTTGGGTCGCCTTTTCTTTCGTCCATTTCTTTTGGCGAGGCAAAAGAAATGGACCCGTTCTGCCGGGCGGAACCGGCACTTAAATATCTGTCCGCGAAGCGGACACAAAACCAATCCGTATTGCGCGGTAAACGTTGGGCTTCGCTTGGCTCAGCCCAACCTACGGTCCTACATCTGTAGTCAAGCAGCCATCCCCGTAGGCTTTTTAATAACTGGGAAATTTTTATCAAATGGAGCTATTATGCCGATATTGCTAGTATTTTCAATTGTGATTTTTACAATGGGAATCGCTTGTAAAGCCATACCAAATTTTGAAAAAATTCTAAACACCCCGGCAGAGAATCTTAATGGTATTTATGGGGAAATCAATTAAATCTGCTTGTAATTATTAAGGATTTATAAAATGAACCTCGAAATATTTAACTCAACTGCGGTTGTTACTGGAGGATCTTCTGGTATAGGTGCTGCAATTGTGTATGCTTTGGCTGCAGAAGGGTGTCATGTTTGCTTCTGCGCTCGAAGCATTGATAAAATAAAAGCTGTCATGCAATCCACAAAAGATCTGCCAGGCAAGGTAGATTATAAAATCTTGAATGTTACCAATGCGAAAGAATTTAAAAAATGGCTAGATGAGATTGGAAGCTTCGACTTATTCATCCCAAACGTAAGTGCATTGAGTGGTGAGTGGGATGACGCAATCGAAGTAGATATACGAGCAACAGTGAATATGACGGAGGCGGCAATACCATTTTTGCAGCGTTCCTCACATGGAGCGTTAACTTATATAAGCTCAAATGCAGCCTCTATTCCTGAGCCGCTGGCACCGGCATACGGAGCAGCTAAAGCAGCCATGAATCACTACATGAAATCTATGGCATTGAAATTACTGCCGAGTGTTAGAGTAAATGTTGTCTCTCCTGGCAATACCTTAACAAATAATGGCGGATGGCATCGGTTAAAATTATCTGATCCAGCGGCTTTTCAAAAAATACTAGACAAGAACCCAATGGGCCGTCTCGCCACACCTGAAGAAATTGCTAAGATCGTTGTTTTTATATCAAGTCCAATAGCCAGTTATGTAGCAGGTGCAAACTGGTATGTCGATGGCGGAGTATCCCCTCAAGTCCACTTCTAATCGCCTCATCAAGCAAGATAGTATCGATCAATTGCAACATCGATCATCTATTTCCCCAAAAAAAACGAGGCTGCAAGGACATCCTTGCAGTTATTGAGTTTTTGTGTAACCAGGGAGAGTTAAATTGCTTGAAATAGTCCCCAATCCATTAGGTTCCCATTACCGATACCTAGTCAACATTGCGTTGCCGAATTGTTCAGATGATTTTTTTCCTGCATTGCGCTTGCGCGGAGAGCGACACGAAAATGGACAGGGTGAGTTGAAGTTGCTCAGGTACTTCGTCAATGCAGCAGAATCGTTGAACAACGCCCTAGAATACTTCTATTGGGAGAATTTTGAAGCTGACAGGCATGTAAATGATGCCGAATTCCTAAAAAAAGCTAAGAGAGAATACCCGATTTTCGAGAAGCTAGCTGACATCGCGAATGTATACAAGCATGCCCAACGCAATGGTAAAAAGACTGAGAATAAGCCATTGAGAAAAGCTACTCAGCTTGTAGATTCCGGTTGGTTCCAGACCAGTTGGGATGAAGAAGGTCCAAGTGGGAAGATTTATCATCCGTCCGTTAAAGATGACTGGATCAGTACTATAGAAGAGGCATTTCAGTTCTGGATACGTTTTGTTAATGATGATCCAAGTGCAGAATGTGTAAGAGAGTCATTGCTTGGAATGATGTTAAAATAAACGATGATACAGGAAAGTAAAAAGTGTCCTACGTGTGGTCGCCCGCAAAGAAGTGCCAATTAATTGTTATTGAAAAAAAGCCGCCCACCTTTCAGTGAGCGGCTTTCTCATCAGCCCAGTTGTAGGTTTGCAGAGATCGTGAAAAACGCGGCCCTTGATTTCTAAGGGTTTTTTCACTGCTGCACACATGGGGATGGCCTAGCATTGCGCAAACAACATGAAAAATCCCTACAAAATTTGCGCTATTAGTGAAAAATAAGTCGCAAAGTTTAGCAAATTCAATGGTTTGTGTATGGCTTTCCTTGGGGCTATCCATGCCAACATGGGGAGCGATCTATCATGCTGGCCCTAGCGCTCCAGAAGTTGGCGGGACTTGGTTTGACCTGCCTCCTTTGGATCCGCTCGAGGAAGAGCGACTCTTCGCTTTTCCCCTGTTTACAGAAGTCCTCTCCCAGGAAGGACGCTTGGTCAGCTTTCATCCCGGTCGATTCGTAATGTTTGATGGACGGTGCCCGCATTGCGTCGCTCCATTTGGGCCGCTGCCTACACCACGCGTGACGATTCTCTTGAACTTTTGGCCAACGGAGCGCACGCCTCGCGCATAGGGCAGGATTGCCTACTAGAGCCGGGACAGTCCACCAACGGCTCAAGAGTGTCTAGAGAAGCTGGGGTGGTTCAGAGGTGCGATTCATTCTGTATGATCGGCTAAATAGATAACTTGGAGGAGCTTTTCAAGAAACCTCCCTATTTATATTTATTGTTGGGAAATGACAACTCCCGCTAGGTATTCCAAGTTCGTCGAAATCCCTATCGAAGTATTTGCAAGATAGCCAACTTTTGAGTTCGTTGGCTGAGAATTTTACTTCGGCATCATATAAAAACTCTTTATTGCGCATGTTCCATAGGTACGAGTTTTCTTGCAAAGTGGGATCCCTGTAGATAGTTAGGTTTCCATGTGCCGCTTCAAGCCAGGCATGTGGCTCTGGAGGGTGGTTAGGAGGGGTTGGAATTCCAAGTGCATATGATATGCTCCAGTTTCGGGTGCATAGTAGTGCTGAAAAATCATTATTACCTGTTGCTAATAGGACCGCTAGACCACAGTTCGTGTAGCATTGTCCTTGTTCTATTTTTAAAAAGCTACGGAGGGTACCATGTATCTCATTTGGGATGTGAATGGCTGAAACTCGCATTTTGCCTTGTTTTCTTATTTCGGTTTTGATGTTATCCTAGATCACTTTTACCTAAATAAATAGATCATGGTTAGGTATTTGCTGTTTTTTTGAAATTTCAAAATTCGCCATTTCAATGAATATTAAATGAGGATAGAATTTCTCTATGGAACTCATGATAAGTGAGCTAGCCAAGTACTGTATCGTTGACTTCGGTTAGATCGTGTCCCTGGTAAAAACCATCTTCATCAAGCTCCCCAAAACGTAGGAAGCCTGTCTGTTTGATCAGTAGCTCAAAATTAGTTTGATCTATCCAAATACCATATTGGCGAAGGTTTGAAATACTACTTTCATACATGGCCAATAAATGTGGATTGACAATAAATTCATTTGAGCGAAGGTCGTGTATTCCCAAGATCAATTGAGGGAAAACTGCCCCCCTAAGCCCATATTCCTTTTGCTCAGGGTAAAGACCAGAGTTTCTTTTATAGCTCGGAGTTCCAGCCTCCCTGATCATCGTATAGTCCTGTGGTAATAGACGGCTAGATACGCAATATTTGGAATAAGGAGATGGGACAAATAAGTAGGTAATGACATTTTCGCCATCATGATGACGGAAATTTCTTGCTACATTGATATCGCTAGTAGTTGAGACAAGTAAAGTTTGTTCATGTATGCCTCTACGACCATACGTATGGAGGCAGTAAAGGTAGTAGTCACGAGCTCTTTGACGTAAACGAGGTGGTAACGACTGTGTCTTGATCAAAAAATCTTGTTCATTAGCAGGATTTTTGAAATATTCTGCAAATAAATGATTTTCTTTGCAGAAACTTTTAACACGCCGTTCTCTGGAACTTAGTACTTGGCCGATCTTAGAGAATAGCCATGAAAACGTGTGCATTGAGTCGTCATGGAGATTTCTAAGCCAATTGCGAGCCTTTGTTTCTCTCGTTGAATCCATCCAGAAATGGCGAGCCTTTTGGCCAAAGAAAAAAATACGGCTATACAGCTCGTTATCCGGTCTCCAGTCAGACGTGGAGCTAAAGAGCTGTGCTCGTAAGTTATTTTTTGAGTCCCCTCGATAAAGAAAAAGCGGACAGGGATAGGTCCTAGGGTGGAGTAAGATATCAATAGTGGTTAGCAGTCGATTCCTCTGCTTGAGGGTGAGTGGCTCAATGCCACCATATTCCCCAACTGAAACCAGTTTAAGATCAGGAATTGCTTCAAGTGGGTGCATGAATTTGTTTTGCCTTTTCCGTAAAGCAGCAGTGCCATTCGTGAGAAACACACCCTTTTATTAAAAAAATTCCACTTTTGGACTGCTGCGCCTTATCACACTCCCGCATGGTAGTTGATCAGCCCAAGCGGCCGATCACTACCAAACTGAATGCTTACTGATCCAACCAAGAGCCTTAAGGGCGCTTAGCTACCCGACAACGGCGAGGTCATCGCCTTGAGCGGGCGACGCTCCAAGTTAAAGGCTATGTCCCAATTACAAGTTGGTAACTACACTGAAGTAAGCCTCTCACCAGGAGCGTGATGATGGATACCCA
>NZ_JAUCGU010000008.1:0-137607 GCF_059916625.1 Chromobacterium sp. CCUG 76385 | reverse complement strand
GATTGCTCATGATTGCTTTCTCCTCGTCCCGCTCACTTCGCCGCCGCGCGCGGGTCCAGCGCGTCGCGCAGGGCGTCGGTCAGCATGCTGAAGGCGGTGACCAGCACGGACATGAACACCACCACCATGGCCAGTTGCCACCAATAGCCCTGCAGCAACTCCTCCGGCACCTCGGCCAGCATGGAACCCCAGCTCACCTGGCGCACGTCGACGCCGAAGCCGAGGAAGGACAGGATCACCTCGTACTTGATCAGGCCCACCATCAGCAGGGAAAACTGCACCAGCAGCAGGTGGGAGATATTGGGCAGGATATGGACGAACATCCGGCGCGCGCTGCTGGCGCCGATGGCGTCGGCAGCCAGCACGAACTCGCGCGAACGCAGTTTGATGAACTCGGCGCGCACCAGCCGGAACGTGCCAGTCCAACTGGTCAGCGACAGCACCAGAACCACCGTGCCCAAGCCGCGGCCAGCCACGGCGGCGAAGGCCAGCAACAACAACATGTCCGGCATAGCCGTGAACACGCTGTAAAACCACATCAGGAAATCGTCGATCTTGCGACCAAGAAAGCCAGCCATCCCGCCCAACACCGTGCCGATCAGTATGGACAGCAAGGCGCCGGAGACCCCGACAAACAGCGAGGTGGAAGTCCCCTTGATCACCTTGTCCAGAATGTCGCGGCCGCGTTGGTCTGCGCCGAAGGTCAACGACTCAGCCTTCTTCACTTCCGGCACCACGTACTTGTCGCGATTCTGGCGCGCCTTCTGGGTTTCGGCCCAAATTGGGTCCTCCGAGGGACGCAATCCCTGCGGCTCAGAAGCGGTGCTTGCCTTGAGCGGAGCCTGTTCAACGGAAGCCTCTGAATGCAGCTGCTGATAGATAAACGTGGGCGGCGCGTACGAAACCGCGATTTCATCGTTCCAGCCCCGTCCCGTCAATCCGACCCAGCTGGTCAGCGCCAACAGCATGAAGGCCAGTACGATCCACAGCGATACAAAACCGATGCGGTCGCGTTTCAGACGCTGCCAACCCAAGCCCCACAAACTGCGGGATGGCGCGGCTGCCGGCGCACCGCCGGCGGTATGTTGCAATGTCGTCATTATTGTTCTCCCCCGCTCACTTCAGTTGTACGCGCGGATCAATCCACTTGTAGAGGACATCCGCCAGCAGGTTGAACACCATGGCCGCGCCGGCAATGGTGATGGTGATGGCCTTGATCACTGGGAAATCGCTCTTGTCCACGGCGTTCAGCAGCTCATTGCCCATGCCGGGAATGCCGAAGAAGCGCTCCAGCAGCATGGAACCCAGCATCAGGAAGGGCAAGGACATGGTGATATTGGTGACAACCGGAATCAGCGCGTTGCGCAGCACGTGTTTGAACAGCACTTTCGGCTCGGACAAGCCCTTGGCGCGGGCAGTACGGACATAGTCATGGTTCAGCTCTTCCACCACGAAGCTGCGGTAGAAGCGGACGCTAGGCGCCAAGGACACCAGCAGGCCAAGCAACAAGGGCAGCGGCAGGTACACCAGCAGATTGGTCAGCATGCTGTCGTCGTCCCAGCCCATCACCGGGAACCAGTCCAATGCGAAGCCCAACTGATACTGGCCGACGATGATGTAGACCAGCGAACTGACGGACATGGCGACCGTGCAGATCATCGTGACCAGGCGGTCGGTCAGGCTGCCGCGGAAGTAGGCCACGGCAACCGCAATCGGCAAGGCGGTCAGCAGTTCCAGCACCAGCAGGCTTCCTGCGAGCATCAAGGACGGACCGACTCGGTTAGCCAATGTATGGGTCACGGAATGCTGCGTCGCCCAAGAGTTACCAAAGTCGTAGGTCAGCACTTGCTTGACGAACAACAGGAACTGCTCGGGCAAGCTCTTATCCAGACCAAGCTGAGCGCGGATATTGGCCAGAATTTCCGGCGTAAGCCGCTTGCCTTCCAGAATGAAAGTGGGATCGCCGCCCACCCAGTTGAACAGCACGAACACCAGCAACATGACGCCCAGCATGGTGGGAATCATTTGCCAGAGACGGCGAACGATATATGCAAACATGATTTTCCCTCGTTCAGGCGATCAATGCGGAGCGACGTCGACATAGCGCCAGAAACCCGCCTGCGCGGAAATCGGGTGGCGCTTGAAGCCGGTGACATAGCCTTGAGTCAACTCGTTGTAGAAACGCGTGACGCCCAGGATGTAAGGCTGCTGCGCGGCGATCATCCGGTTCATCTTGCGGAACAACTCCTGGCGTTCCGGGCCGTCGGGCAAAACCTGCGAGGCGTCGTACAGCTTGTCAAAGGCGGCAACCTGATAGCCCGGCAGATTGCCTTGACCGATGGCGCGAGAAGAGAAGCTGGAGACGAAGTCATCCCCATCCGGCGTGGAGGCGGAACCGCCCAGACTCCACATCTGCAGCTTGTACGCGTAGGCTGCCTTCAGGTTTTCGTTCCACTTTGCGGTCTTGAAGCGCAACCGCACCTTGATGCTGTCAAAGGCTTTCTGCCAGATCTCATTGAATTGCTTATCGGAGGCGGAAGACTGGCTTGCCTGCACGATGACCAAGGGCTTGCCGTTAGGCTGCGTGCGGTAACCGTCAGGGCCGATCTTGTAGCCGAACTCATCAAGCAAGGCATTGGCGGTGGCGGGATCGTACGGGACCTGGGCCTGAAAATGCGGATCGAAGCCTACGAGTCCAATCGGAACCACGCCCTGCATCGGTATGGCCTGGTTGCCGTAGATCATCGGAATCACTTCCTTCTGCAGCGGATAGGCCATGGCGATGGCGCGGCGCAGCGCCACTTTGGCCTTGCTGTAACCGCCTACGACGGGGTCTTTCAAATTGAAGTAGGCGTAAGTGCAATCCAAGCCCACGGTATGGCTGAGATGGATATGGCGCTTGGCCATGGCCGGCCTCAGGGTGGTGTCGTAGGGATCGCTCGGGTTGATTTTCAAGGCGGACTTCATCGCCGACTTCGGCACCACGATCCAGTCCAGCTGCTTGTTCATGAAGGAGAGCCAGCGCGGCTGGTCTTCTTCGATGATGCGGATTTCAATTCTTCCCACCTGCGGCAGCGTCTTGCCCTTGATCGCCTGGTAGACAGCCGCGTCATCGGGATCATTGCCAGGCTGGCCGTTGTATACGGTCTTGCGGAAACCTGGGTTGGCCACCAGCACGATGCGGTTGCCGGGCTTCCATTCCTTCAGCATGAAAGGTCCAGTGCCCACCGGATGCGACAAGGTGTCCTTGCTATACGCCTCGATCACCTCGCGCGCCACCGCGCCGGAGTCCTTGGCGGCGATGGTATACAGGAATCCGAAATTCGGCTTTTTCAATACGATGCGCAGGGTATAGCGATCCAGCACCTGCAGGCCGGGGATGGGCGTGTCGTAATCGAACTTGCCGGTTTTGGCCGCCTTCTGCGCCGCCGCCTCCAAGCCAAGAATGAAGTCGGTATAAGCCGCGCCGCTGGGCGCATTGTTCAACGGGTCCGCGAAGCGCTTGAAGGTATAGGCATAGTCTGCCGCCGTCAGCTCGCGCTTCTTGCCTTTGAATACGGGATCATCGGCAAAGTAGATGCCTGGCTTGATCTTGAATGTGAACTCCTTGCCGTCCGGCGACACCTCAGGCATGGCGACCGTGGTGTTGGGCACTAATTTCAAGGGCCGGGCCAGGTAGTCATAAGTCAGCAAGGGATCGAAAATGTTTTCGCCCACCGCCATAGAGTAGACGTCGTGCACTTTAACCATGTCAAAACCGGTTTCCGGCGCGGCAAACGCTACTCTCAGCACTTTAGCCGGGTCCGCCCCATGCGCAAAAGGCATGAGCGAGGCGCCCACCAGCAGCATGGGCAACCATTTGAGGTGCTTCATCTTGTTCTGTTCTCCTTCGTAGCCGGAAGGCCTGCGTGGGCCTTCCCTTGTTCTCCTCGCCATGGTCATGAGCCATGACGGGCGGGAATGAATGTAAGGCCAATCGGCCACTAGGATCAACAAGAAAATATCAAGACGGCATCAAAAAAATGAAATTGTCCGCCGCGCCGGATTGCCGCGCCGCAGCAAACGCCATGGGCACGTGAAGATACGGATATTTGTCCTAACATGGGAAATAAGGACTTCCCACTTTTCTTGGCAGAACGTGGCCTGTGCAAAACAATCATTCCGTGATGTCCCAATATTCGTCCCGCCTGTTCCGCAGCCGCTACACGCTGCTGACGGGGCTGGCCAGCTTGCTCTTGCTGGCTCTGGGATGCGATGTGCTGGCCGGTTGGCTGTGGCATGTCGAATCGGCCGTGCCGGAAAACATCCATATGGTGATTTCCACGGCCGCCTGCCTGGCTCTGTATGGGGCGGCGCTGGCGCTGGCCTTGTGGCGCCCGCGCGGGCAGACTCATCGCCTGCTGGCCGTGATGGTGATCGGCATAGCCTGCCTGGCATTGCTGGAACACGCCACCGGCCAGAGCACCGGAATAGACTTCCCCAATCTGCACGCCTGGCGGCACGACATGCTGCCCAATTCGGGACGGATGGCGGCCCTGACCGCGACCGCGCTGCTCGCGCTGGGCGTGGGCATGTTTTGGCTGCCCGCCACCACGCCAGCCAGAACGCGCATCATCCAGGTTTGCGCCGCGATTCCCTTGCTATGCGGCCTGCTGGGGGGCATAGCGTATCTGGTGGACCTGGAGCTGCTGTATAGCTGGGGCGCCACGGTGCGCATGGCGCTCTCCACCGCGGTGGGGCTGCTGACAGCCAGCGCCGGCTTGTATGGATTGGCCGCGCGCGACCAGTCGCGCCGCCTGCGCTCTCAGGACATGGCAAACTCGGTCTTCGCCACCGCATGCATTCTGCTGATCGTCATCGCCGGAACAACCGGGCTGCTGATCTATCGCCTGGCCAGCCACGCGCATGAGCAGAGCCTGAAAACGGTAATGTCCTACAGCGCCCGGCAACGCGCCGCGCTGCTCAGCGCGCAGTTCGACATCAGCAACGACACGGCCCGTCAGCTTTACCAGCACCCGGCGACGCAATCGCTGCTGGAGGCGGCTTCGCACGGGCAGTTGAAGCAGGCCGATGCCGCAGCCGCAGCGGCGTTGGGCATGCAGAACAACCGCAGCTTCAATGGCATAGCGATTCAGGATGGCGCGGGCAGGACCTTGGTGCAGGTCGGTTATTTCGTCAACCGGCCGCTGCAGGCCGTTGCCTTGCGCTCTCCGCCTGGCGCGATCTTGCTATGGGATGGCAGCTATTCGTACCGGACTACCCATGTCTACCGGACATCGGCTGGCTCCGCCCGGCTGCTGCTGGAGCAAAGGCTGGACATGTTCAACCGCATTGTCCAGGACACTGCGCCGCATGATGGCTTGAGCGGCATTTACTCTCTCTGCGGCCATGATGAGCGATACCTGCATTGTTTCTCGCAATCGCCGCAGGACAAGGGTTCCACCATCCCCCTGGCAGGCAATATCCATCATTTCACCGTCTGGCCGGCCTTTTCCGGCCAGCGCGGCACGATGCACACCATAGACTATTCCCACCGCAACGTGATCGGCGCCTACGAGCCGGTATCCGATACTGGCCTGGCCTTCAGCTACAAGATAGAAGTCGGCAAACTGCTGGCGCCCATCCGCCATGATCTGGAAGTGGGTCTGTTCGTCATGTCGGTTGTCATCGCCCTCGGCGCTCTGCTATTGCGCTGGCGCACGTATCCCCTGCTGCGCGAAGTGCAGCAATCCAATCTGATGGCGGAACTGGCGGCGGAACGGTTCCGCAACGCCGCCGAGGCCAATATGGACGCGTTTGCCATCATGGAAGCGTTGCGGGATGCGGACGGCCAGATCGAGGACTTCCGCGTGGTCTATATCAACGCCGAAGCCGAGCGCATGTGGCAGATCAGCCGCCGCGAGGCCATCGGCAGCCAGTTCCGGCAACTCGGCATTGCCCTGCAGATACCGGATTTTTTCGATAGCTGCCGCCGCGTGGTGGAAAACGGGCAGGCGATATCCGAAGAAATTCCCATGGCCTTCAATATCGATCACCCTTCCTGGATGCATCACGAAATCGTCAAAGCCGGCGACGGCGTCAGCGTCAGCATGCGCGACATCACCCAGCGCAAGTTGGCGGAACTGGACCTGGCCTTGCGCGAAGCGCTGCTGAAAACCGTTACCGACTCCATCCCGGCGCTGGTGGCCTTCATCGACCGCGAGGAACGCTACCGTTACTGCAACAAGTCCTATATGCGGCTGTTCGGCATCCAGCCGGAACAGATCATCGGCGTACACATGCGCGACTTCCTGGGCGACGAGGCCTATCAGCAGCAGCGGCCGGAAGTCGAACAAGCCTTGTCCGGACAACCGTCATCGTTTGAACGCGACATGTCGGTGCGCGGCGAAAATCGTTACGTAGAGGGGCGCTATATTCCGCAGCAACATGCCGATGGCTCGGTTTCCGGCTTTTACGTGATGATCTGGGACATTACCCAATCGCGGGCGCGCGAGCTCGAGCTGCGCAACAAGGTCACCCTGGACGGCATGACCGGCTTGCTGAACCGTTCCGCCTTCATGGACATGCTGGACGACGAAATCAAGCACCACTATGTGAAACGGCTGGCGGTGGCGCTGCTGTTTCTGGACATCGACCACTTCAAGCAGGTGAACGACACCATGGGCCACGCCGCAGGCGATGAGTTGATCCGGGAGTTTGCCCGCCGGCTGCGCAGCCAGGTGCGCGCCACCGACCACGTGGCGCGGCTGGGCGGCGACGAGTTCGTCATTCTGCTGGCCGGGTTGGAATCGGAGCGCACCGCCATCGGCGTGGCGGAAAAGCTGCTGCAAGCGGTATCCCATGACGTCGAGCTGGCCGGGCAGCGACGCAAGCTGTCCACCAGCATAGGCGTGGCCTACGCTGCCATGCCCGATATTACCCCCGAGCGCCTGCTGCAGATCGCGGACGAAGCGCTGTACCAGGCCAAAGCTGCCGGACGCAATACCTACCGCCTACATCGCGTGGGATAAAAACGGCTTGCGGCGGCATCGCCTATCCAGGCAAAATGGTCTATCTTGAATTTGTACCATTTCAAAATAGCGCCATGATTTCTGTCCATGCTCCCGCCCTTGCGCCGCCCACCCTGCCGCTGGCGCTATCGCCCGTCCGCGCCGGCTTCCCTTCGCCGGCGGAGGACCGCATGGAGACCGGCATCGACTTGCAGGCCTATCTGGTGGCCGATCCGCTGGCCACGTTTCTGCTTCGGGTGGCCGGCGATTCGATGCGCGACGCCGCCATTCAGGAGGGAGACATTCTGGTCGTCGACAAAGGCCTGGCGCCGCGCCACGGCGACATCGTGATCGCGGCGATAGATGGCGAATTCACCGTCAAGCGGCTGCATCTCCAAGGGAGACGCTGCATGCTGCTGGCGGCCAATCCAGACTATCCGCCCATCGTGCCGGCCGGCGATCAGGAGCTGCAAATCTGGGGCGTGGTGACGGCCTGCGTGAGGAAATTCCGGTGACGACCTATGCGCTGGTGGACGGCAACAATTTCTACGCCAGCTGCGAGCGTGTGTTCCGGCCGGACCTGGAAGGCCGGCCCATCGTGGTGCTCAGCAATAACGATGGCTGCGTGGTGGCGGCCAGCGCGGAAGCCAAGGCGCTGAACCTGAAAATGTTCGGACCGTTTTTCGAGATCGCCGGCCTGTGCCGCCAGCATGGCGTAACGGTTTTCTCCAGCAACTACACGCTGTACGGCGACATGAGCCGGCGCATGATGGCCATCCTGGCCGAATATGCGCCGGGCCAGGAAGTGTATTCGATTGACGAATGCTTTCTCGATCTGAGCGGCGTGAGCGACATCGCAACGCTGGCGCGGCGCATGCGCGACGACGTGCGGCGACGCATCGGCATTCCGGTCAGCGTCGGGGTCGGCCCCAGCAAGACCCTGGCCAAGCTGGCCAACCATGTCGCCAAGCGGGTGCCGGGCTGGGACAGCGGCGTCTTCGACTGGAGCTGGCTGCCCGAGGCCGAACGCGACACGCTGTTGGGACAACTGGCCGTCGGCAAGATTTGGGGCGTGGGGCGCAAGCTGGCGGCCCAGCTGGAAAAAATGGAGATCGACACCGCGCTGAAGCTGAAGCGGGCCGATCCGCGCGCCATCCGGCGCCAGTTCAGCGTGATGCTGGAGCGCACCGTGGCCGAGCTCAACGGCGTCAATTGCCTGGAGCTGGACGACGCCGCGCCGGAGCGGCAGCAGATCATCGCCAGCCGCTCCTTCGGCGAAAAGCCGCGAGATTTCAATGTGCTGGCGGCCGCCATCAGCCATCACATCAGCACCGCCGCGGAAAAGCTGCGCAAGCAGCGCGGCGCGGCAAGGCTGGTGGGCGTCAGCATCCGCACCAGCCCCTTCATCGACGGCGGCTACCACGGCTACACCGTCGTGCCTTTGGCGCAAGCCAGCGACGATACGCTGACGCTGGCGCAAGCCGCGCTCGCCGGTCTGCGCGCCATCTACCGCCGCGGCCCGCTCTACCAAAAAGCCGGGGTCATCCTGATGGAAATTTCGCCGCGCGACGTCGGCCAGGCCGACCTGTTCGCCGCGCCGCCAGACCCGCGCCGGCAAAAGCTGATGCAGACCATGGATGCCATCAACCGCGAATTCGGCCGCGGCCGGGTCAAGCTGGCGGCGGAGGCGCTGACCAATAACTGGGAAATGCGCCAGGACCAGCGCTCGCCATGCTACACCACCCGGTTGCAAGACCTGTTGATAGTGAAATAGCCATGCTTAAACCTGACTTACCCAGGCTCAATCGAATAACGAGCCTTGCAAAGGCGGATCAGGGGTTTCCGGCTCCGCCGCCATGAATGCGGCCGGCCAGGCCGCCAGAAAGGCGCGCGCCGCCTCCGGGTCGCGGCAATTCAGCCAGGCATCGTATTGCGACGGCGAGACGATGACCAGCGTGCGCTTTTCGTCGCCAGGCCGGTGCATGCGCCGCATCAGCGGATGATGATCGGCATTGATGGTGATCTGTGTGAAAGCGGCGCTGACCGAACCATCGGCCTCGCGCCACTCCCGCCATAGTCCGGCCACGGCGAACGGCGCGCCGTCCGCCAATCCGATGCGCGTGCGCACGGCGCGGCCGCTCTCATAGCTCGGCTCGAAAAACGCCCGCATCGGCACCAGACAAAACTGACAGTTGCGCCAGGCATCGCGGTAGCTGCGCAACTGGCCTGTGGTTTCTGCGCGCGCGTTCATGGTGGATAACCGCACCTCGGCTAGCTGATGGCGCTTGGGGATGAAGCCATAGGACGCCAGCCGCACGCCGTCGCGGGTAATAATCGGCGCCAGATAGTCCTGCCAGGCCTCGTCCTGCCATTGCCCCTCTCCTGGCTCAACAGCAAAGAATGTCCGCAACTGGTTTGGCGATGGAGTCTGAAAATTTACACACATCGTGGCATTATCAAGGGATGGCGGACAGCGCGCCACCGTATCACCCACTCCCAGAGTCGCTGACCATGCCCTGCAGAATCCCTGAGCCGAGGCGCGCCGACGCAGAATGCACCAGCAGCACGGTTAGGTTAACGGCTCTCTCCACGGAAAGGCAGCCATGATAGACCTGTACTACTGGACCACTCCCAACGGCCACAAGATCACGATCTTCCTGGAAGAGGCCGGCCTCCCCTACCATATCGTCCCGGTCAATATCGGCCAAGGGGAGCAATTCCAGCCTGACTTTCTGCGCATCGCGCCAAACAACCGCATCCCGGCCATCGTCGATCACGCGCCGGCCGATGGCGGCGAGCCGCTCAGCGTGTTTGAATCCGGCGCCATCCTGCTGTATCTGGCGGACAAGATCGGGCGCTTCATCCCGCAGACGCTGCGCGGCCGCAACGAAACGCTGCAGTGGCTATTCTGGCAGATGGCGGGCCTGGGGCCCATGGCGGGTCAGAATCACCACTTCGCGCAGTACGCGCCGGAGCAGCTGCCGTACGCGATAGACCGCTATGTGCGCGAAACCGCCCGCCTCTACCGCGTTCTGGACACGCAATTGGCCGACGGCCGCGATTACATCGCCGGCGCGTATTCCATCGCCGACATGGCATGCTATCCGTGGATCGTGCCGCATGAGCGGCAACGGCAGAATCTGGACGACTTCCCGGCGCTTAAGCGCTGGTTCGATCACATGGCCGCCAGGCCTGCCGTGCAGCGCGCCTACGCCCGCGCGGCGGAAGTCAATAGCGCGCCGACGGTTGACGAGAAATCGCGGGCGATTCTGTTTGGCCAGGACGACCGGCCGCGATAAGGTGGCGCAAACTAAAAAACCCGGCGAAAGCCGGGTTTGTCGTTTGATGGCAGGCGCGCTTACCGCAACGGCGACGCAGCGGACGGCGCGGCCTTTGGCTTGTCCACGCTGATGCGCAGATTCTTGATCTTGCCAGGCACATCCTTCAGATCGCCCCCCACCACGCGGTACTGGATGCCTCCCGCAGCCGCCGCGCCCAGGCTGGCGGAGCGCGCGGCCAATGCCTGCGAGCTTAGCGGCTCCACCGGCCCGGCGGTAACGGTATAGGCCGTGGAATCCACCGCGGTGAACACGCCGGTGAATTGCTGCTTGAACTTGCGCTTGGAGATGGAGCCGATGTAGTACTCGATGGTGCCGCGCGAATACTGGTTCACCGCCCACGGCCAATCCCACTTCGACGTTGCCGGGTTCAGGTACTGCGACAGCAGATCCTGCGCCCCGTTGAGGCCGTCCTTGCCGCCAAACTTGGCCAGGTAGTACGGACGGTTCGACGGATGGCCGTTCAGCGCGTTGTCGCTATAGCGCAGGAAGTTGTACAGCTCGGCCTCGTAGGTCAGATACATCCTGGAGGTATAAGGGATGTTGGCTTTCTGCTCGAACAGCGTCAGCGTGATCATCCGCTTGCTCTTGGGCGGCAGCACCGCCCGGTATTCCGCGGTTTGCGACGTGGTGCTGCTGGTGCCGTTGGTGGTGGTCCAATCCGCGCCGGAAGCGATCTCCACCGCCACCGACGACTCGGCGCCGCCGATCAGCGGCAAGCCCGCGCTGAACTTATTGGTCACCGTGACCTTGCCGCTGACGCTGATCTTGTCCGCCTTGGACCAGCTGACAGTGGAGTCGTACTTGATATTGGCCACCCCGGTATCGGACTGATCGCTGAAATTCTCCAGCAGCACATTCACCACTTTCAGCGGTTTCTTGTTATACAGCTCCGGCGTGCCTAATTTCATATCGTCCGGCTCCATCATCCACTGGATATTGGAGAAGGCCATGCGAAAACGCTTGTCAGCCCAATAACCGCCCGGTCCTTTCGGATCATATTTGGCGTTCATCATGTAGCGGTATTTGTTGTCCGGCATCGACAAATTATCCAGCATGGTGTCGATGCGGCGATATTCAAACTCTTTACCCACCGCAGTATTGCCATTGGTATTGCCGCCCACCCAACCGTAGCCCAGATAATGCGCCAGATAGGCCCAGGGTTTGAAAAACACGTCCGATGTGACGATTTTCTGGATGGTGGACTCATTGTCCGGAGACATTTCGGTATAAATCACATCACTGAATTGCGGAACCGTATCCGCCGCCCATGCTGGCTGCTGATGCGCAACCAGCAATACGGCGACGGGAAGGATGGTTTTTATCGACTTCATGTTTTATCCCTTCGGAGGTAACAAGATGAATAATTGCAATAACCGTCTCGTTCTGTCCTAAACACACATCAGACGGAGCAATTTTCGAATGCCATCACGAAATAGAGCAAAAACTCCACAACGCAAGATCATCGTAATCATCCCCCCTTACTTATCGCAACAATCATTAATGGCATATTTGTAAATACTTACATTGAATTATTTACATTTATTTTGATTAAATTTAATAAGTAAAAATGCTTACGTCGTAACGTTAGAAATAGCAATGCGATAGGCCGGAGCCTTATCGGCACCAATGACTTATATCAATGCGACCAACACAGCATGCATCGCATCAAATCCGTTCTTTTGGACAGGTGTTTAGCGCACAACAAATCAGATCGTACGCGCACAGAACCAGATTCGCGCGCGACATATCGCAAAAAGCCCTCCGCGTACGGAGGGCTTGCCAATCATTTTTCTAGCCTGCCGGCAATCGGCCCGGCACGCGCGAGTCCGTCATCTCAATTGACCTGGCTGGTTGCGGGCTTGCCCTCCGGCACCTGATCATCTTGTTCTGCCGCCAGATTCTCCTCGGCGCGGCGGCCCTCCCAGTAGGCTGCATTGGCGATGCCGAGCTTCTCCGGATGGAACACCGGATCCGAACCTAGCGCCTGCTGCGCCTCGTAGTCGCGCAGGCAAGCCAGCGCCGGCTTCTGCAGCAAAATGATAGCCACGATGTTGAGCCAGGCCATCAGGCCCACGCCGATGTCGCCCAGCCCCCAGGCCAGATCGGCCGTCTTGACCGTGCCGTAAACGGTGGCCGCCATCAGCGCCAGCTTCAAGACGAACGCCAGCCAGGGGCGGCGTTGCTTGCGTGTCAGGTAGGCGATATTGGTTTCGGCGATGTAGTAGTAGGCGATGATGGTCGTGAAGGCGAAGAACAGCAGCGCCAGCGCCACGAAAGCGGAGCCGAAGCCCGGCATGATGCTCTCCATCGCCGTCTGCACATAGCCTGGCCCCGCCGCCACCCCGGCGATGCCGGTGAAGACCGCCTGGCCATCCGGCCCCTGCACATTGTATTGGCCGGTGATCAGCAGCATGAAAGCCGTGGCGGAACAGACAAACAAGGTATCGATATAGACCGAGAACGCTTGCACCAGGCCCTGTTTGGCCGGATGGCTGACTGCCGCGGCGCTGGACGCGTGCGGCCCGGTGCCCTGCCCGGCCTCGTTGGAATAGATGCCGCGCTTGACGCCCCACTGGATGGCAAAACCCAGCATGGCGCCCATGCCGGCCTCCAGCCCGAAGGCGCTCTTGAAGATCAGCGCCACCACGCCCGGCAACTGCTCGATGTTCAGCGCGATCACCACGCAGGCGACGATGATGTAGCCCAGCGCCATGAACGGCACCACCGCGCCGGCGAATACCGCTATGCGCTTGACGCCGCCGAAGATGATAAAGCCGAGCAGAATGGCCAGCAGCGCGGCGGTGACGGTGGGCGCCACGCCGAAGGCAGACTCCATCGATGCGGCAATCGAGTTGGACTGGATGCCCGGCAACAGCACGCCGGTCGCCACCACGGTGGTAATGGCGAACAGCCAGGCATACCACTTCATGCCCAAGCCCTTCTCGATATAGAACGCCGGCCCGCCGCGATACTGGCCGTCAATCTTTTCCTTATACACCTGGCCCAGCGTGGACTCGACGAAGGCGGAGCTGGCGCCCAGGAAGGCCACCAGCCACATCCAGAACATCGCGCCGGGGCCGCCGAAGGTAATGGCGGTCGCCACGCCGGCAATGTTGCCGGTGCCGACGCGCCCCGCCAGCGTCATCGCCAGCGCCTGGAACGACGACACGCCCGCGCTGCTGCTCTGGCGGTTGAACATCAGCCGCAACATCGCCTTGAAATGCCGCAGCTGCAAAAAGCGGGTGCGAATCGAAAAATACAGGCCGGCGCCCAGGCACAGATAAATCAGTGCCGGACTCCAGACCACGCCGTTGATGGCGTTGACCAGCTGATCCATGGTTTCTCCTTTGTCTGCGAAGGTTCGCAACCGGCTTTATCATTGCCTTACATGCCGATTGTCGGACTGCAAACCGAAAGATAAGGAGCAAACCCCTGTCAACTCCAGTAAACAGAGTGTAAAAACTCTAAATTGCAACAAAAAACAGCCATGCGCTTTGCCAAGCGCAAGAAATCATGCCGGCATATAAAGGCCCGAAAAACCTAACCAGCCCCATGATATAGTGACGGCCCACGCAATCAGAACACGGAAACGTTAAGCCATGCCCACTCAAGCCCGCCTGGCGGCTTGCCTGATCGCCGCCGCGCTGTGCGCCTGCCAGCCGCCGCAACGCATCCAAGCCAGCTACCACTGCGATCAGCAGATACAATTCCGCTTCGACCGCCGCGGGCAGACCGTTGAGTTGAAACAAGGGGATGCCACCCATCAGGGTTTCATGGATGAGAAGGGGCTGCTGACCTGGCCCAAGGACAAGGCTGGAACGGGCTTGCCTGACAGTTTCTACATTTCGCGCAAGACGCCCGATCAGATGAAATTGTACGGCGGGTTGGCCGGCACCGGATTAGCCTGCCGGCTGGATCGGCAGTAGCGCGGACAGCCCGGCTTACGACGCTTTCAGCCAGCTCTTGCGCATCTCTCGGTAATAGTCGAGCATGCCGTAGCGCTTCCATACCGGCGCGGCATCCTCCGCGAACAGCCCCTGCTTCAGGACCGCGCGCATGCGCCTCTGCAAGGCAGGCGGCACCCGCGGGCCGCAGGCCAGCCAGCGCTCGACCTGGGCCACCACAAACAGTTTGACGACCTGCTTGTCGCCGGACAACGGACCGGGGGGCAGGTCGCTGACCAGCACTTGGAACCGGCCGGCGTTCAGCATCAGAAAACCCGTGGCAGAATTTTTTACCGGCGTGAACGGCATGCCGGCGCTGCTGAGAATATCGCGCACCTCGGCCATGTCAACCGCCCCCATCGAATACCCCTTCAGCGCGCCCAGATTGGCCAATTGGTTCTTGTTGTCGCCACGCTTGTAGGCCGTCAGCGTAATCGGCGCGATGACGCTGATGAAATTGACGGTTTCACTCTCGCCCTGATCAAAATTGACCGCCAGCGCGCAAGTATTATCCTGGTTGGCGAGGCTTAGAAAGGCCCGTTTGAAAGGCACGCTCTGAAAGACCACCTCGATGTCCGCCTTGCGCATCAGCAAGCGGAAGGCGTCGGCATAAGGGCCGCTGAGCCCCCCGGCAGACTTCAGCAGGAATGGCGGATAGTCGTCCGCCAAGACCCGGATGGTCGCGGGCGATGCGGCTTCGGCGCGCGATAGGCCGAAAAAGAGAAAAATCGCTGCCACCCAGCGCAATCGGCTCAGCCCCATCATGTCGCGGTTCTTTTAATCAGCTCCACCGGTGTTTGCACGATCGATTGCAGCTCGGCCTGCCCTAGGTGCTTGGACAGCGCCTGCAATGCCAGGTCCAGCGCATATTGCATCTGCAGCGCCGGGTGCTGGTCGGCGGTCGCATAGATGGCGCCGCTGGCAATATACGGCGCCGCCGCGGGGATATTATCGTAACCGCCTATCAGCACCTTGCCGGTTTTATGCCGCTCCGCGACGGCCTTGGCCGCGCCTATCGCCATATTGTCGTTGCCGCACAGCAGCGCCGACAGGTCCGGAACGGCATCCAGCAGAGCCGACGCGGCCTGGTAACCCTTGTCGGCCTCCCAGTCTCCCCAGCGCATCCCGGCCAGTTCCATGCCGGCGATGCGTATCGACTCGCGGAATCCGTCGCTGCGCGACTTGGCGTTGATCGCCTGCGGCAGGCCTTCGATGATGCCGACCTTGCTGCCCGGCTTCAGCGCCGCCAGCACATAATCGCCCACCTTGCGCGCGCCGCTGAAATTGCTTGGCCCCACAAAGGGGATGTTCACGTTTTCATGCGCCAGCACACGCTCGTCAAGCTTGTTGTCGATATTGACCACCAACATCCCCTGCGCGATGGCCTTCAACAACAAAGGCATCACCGCCCGCGAATCGGCCGGCGCGACGATCAAGGCATCGTCCCGGCGATCTATCGCGCGCTGCAGCATCGCCACCTGCGCCTTGACATCGCCCTCGCTCTGCAAGCCTTCCTGCCGCAGCTGATACTCTGCGGCATGATCGGCATGATGCTTGCGCGCGCCATCCAGCATGATGGTGAAAAACTGGTTGCGCAGCGACTTGACCACCACTGTCACGGCAAACTTGCGGTTGGCTGCCGCAGCCCAGCGCCAGGCGCCGGCACTCGCCAGCGCGGCCAGCAGGAATTGACGCCGCCTCATCGCCCTCTCCCCTCGTTCGAATCACTTGAAACTATAGCCAAGTTCAAGCCGGGAGCACGCCGCGCCACGTCAAACAAAAAAGCCGCCCTCGGCGGCTTTTTGGCTAGGTTGCTGGCGTTATTTCCACAGCTTCCACCACGGCATCTCCTCCGTCTGCCAGGATTTGGTCAGATATTGGCTCTGCGGATAGTTCAGCGCCAACACGCGGCGGGCGTCGTCGCGCAGTTGCGGCATCTGCAATTTGTCGTAGGCCGTCACCATGATGGCCAGCGCCTCTTCCGGATACTTGGTGTTGGAAAAGTCCTTCACCACGCCTTGGGCGCGGTTGGCGGCGGCCAGATAGGCGCCGCGCTTCATGTAGTAGCGGGCCACATGCATCTCGTTGCCGCCCAGCGCGTCGACCAGACGGGTCATCTTGGCGCGGGCATCCGGGGCGTAGGTGCTGTTGGGGAAACGGGTGGTCAGCTCGCGGAAGGCGGCGAAGGCCTCGCGCGCGGCGCGCGGATCGCGCTCGCTCATGTCCTGGCCAGCCCATTTGGCGAGCAGACCGGAATCGTCGTTGTAATACACCAAACCTTTCAGATAATAGATGTAATCGAGGTTGGGATGAGTCGGATGCAGCTTGATGAAGCGATCCGCCGAGGCGATGGCCTGCTCCGGCTCCCCATCCTTGTAATGGGTATAGGCGAGGTCCATCTGCGCCTGTTGCGCATAGCGGCCATACGGGAATCGCGACTCCAGCGTTTCGTAGAGCTTGACTGCGCGGGTATAATTGCCGCTGTTCAACTCGTCGTGAGCTTCCGCATACAGTTTCTCCACGGTCCAGCCGCGCGTTTCGTCGTAGGTTTCCGTGGAGGCGCACCCGGCAAGCCCCACCATCACCAACATTGCAGCAACAACGTATCTTTTCATGACTGATCCTTACATTGACCCGGACGATTATAGCGACATCTCGGAAAACGAGGTATCCACCACGCAACATCTTGAAGTCCCGCTGACGCTATGCGGTGACCGGCTGGACGCCGTGCTGGCCAAACTGTTGCCGGATTACTCCCGCAGCCGGCTGACGCAATGGATCAAGGACGGCCTGGTTTTGGTGGACGGCAAGGTGGTGGCGCCCAAGACCAAGATGCTGGGCGGCGAGAAGCTGGACGTCACTTTGCAGCTGACGCATGAGGAAATGGCCTTCCAGCCGGAAGCCATGGATCTGCCCATCGTATTCGAGGACAACCACATCCTCGTCATCAACAAGCCGGCCGGCCTGGTGGTGCACCCGGCCGCCGGCAACTGGAGCGGCACGCTGCTGAACGGCTTGCTGCACCACTGCCCGGCGCTGGCCAATGTGCCGCGTGCCGGCATTGTCCACCGCCTGGACAAGGACACCTCCGGCCTGATGGTGGTGGCCAAGACCTTGCCGGCGCAAACCGAGCTGGTGCGCCAGCTGCAGGCGCGCACCGTCAAACGGATCTACCGCGCCATCACCGACGGCGTGGTGCCGTTCGACGGCACCATCGAAGCCAATATCGGCCGCGACCCGAACAACCGCCTGAAAATGGCGGTGCTTAAGTTCGGCGGCAAACCGGCCATCACCCATATCCGGGTGCTGGAGCGCTTCGCCAGCCATTCCCACATCGAGTGCAAGCTGGAAACCGGCCGCACCCACCAGATCCGCGTCCACATGCGCGAGGCCGGCCATCCTCTGGCCGGCGACCCGGTATACGGCAATGTGCGGCACAAAATGGATGAAGAGATCGCGGCGGCCGTGAAGACGCTGGGCCGCCAGGCGCTGCACGCCTACGCGCTGGCCCTGATCCACCCCGCCACCGGCGAGGAGCGCAGCTGGAAGGCGCCGCTGCCGGATGATTTCCGCGCCCTGCTGGACGTGCTGCGCGGCGATGGCGCCGTGGCCGACGAAGAAACCTTCGCCCACGGCGAAGGCGAGGACGATGAAGACTGGGACGACGAAGACGACGATGGCGACGTCGAGGTGATCTATGCCCGCTAAGGACTGGATCGAAGCCGACTGGCCCGCGCCGCCCAAGGTGCGCACGCTGGTCACCACGCGCGCCGGCGGCGTCAGCCAAGGGCCCTACGCCAGCCTGAATCTGGGCGCGCATGTCGGCGACGCGCCGGAAGCCGTCACCGCCAACCGCGCCCTGTTGCGCGACGAACTGCCGGCCGAGCCCGCCTGGCTCAATCAGGTGCATGGCGTGGCGGTGGCGGACGCGGCAAGCATAGGCGCGATCCCGCCCGAAGCCGACGCCAGCGTCGCCCGCGCGCCGGGCGTGGTCTGCGCGGTGATGACCGCGGACTGCCTGCCGGTGCTGCTATGCGACGAGCAGGGCCAGTCCGTGGCCGCCGCCCATGCCGGCTGGCGCGGACTATGCGATGGCGTGATCGAAGCCACCGTGGCGGCGATGGGCTTGCCGCCTACGCGGCTGATGGCCTGGCTGGGTCCAGCCATCGGCCCGGACGCGTTTGAGGTCGGCGCCGAAGTGCGTCAGGCCTTTGTCGAAAAAGAAGCGGCGGCCGCTGCCGCCTTCGTCGAAATCGACCATGGCAAATATCTGGCCGACATCTATGCTCTGGCCCGCCTGCGCCTGGAAAAACTGGGCGTCTCGCGCATACACGGCGGCGACTTCTGCACCGTGATAGACCGCGAGCGTTTCTTCTCCTACCGCCGCGACCGCATCACCGGCCGCATGGCCTCGCTGATCTGGCTGGAAGCCTGACCCCCGCCCCGCCGCCCGGCGGGGTGTTTGTTTTTATCCACTCGCCATCCCTTTTCCCTACGGACAATCGCCGTCGCGTTGACCCGCCGCCATTACGCGGACATCATCTTTTTTTACCCATCCGCCAGGCACGCGCCCCATGCAGATCGCCATCGTCACGCTGGACTGTTTCAACGAACTGGATTCCTTCATCGCCTCCGGCATCCTGGGACGGATGACGCCGCACGGCTGGACGGTGCGCATCTGCGCGCCGGCGCCGATTGTGCAATCGCGCTCCGGCGCCCGCGTCGAACGCCAGGAAGACTTGTCCTACGCCGCGCAAGCCGACGCAGTGCTGATCGGCAGCGGCTGGCGCACCCGCGACTGGGTGGCCGACGACGCCATCATGAGCCAGCTGCGGCTGGACCCTTCGCGCCAGCTGATAGGCTCGCAATGCTCCGGCGCGCTGGTGCTGCATAAGCTGGGGCTGCTCGAAGACGGCATCGCCTGTACCGACGGCATGACCCGCCCCATGCTGGAACAGCTGGGGATCGCCGTCGCGCCCGGCGCTTTCCGCGCGGTTGGCAATATCGCCACCGCCGGCGGCTGTCTGGCCTCGCAATACCTGGCGGCCTGGGTGCTGCTGCGGCTGGCCGGCGAGGCGCGCGCGCGCGAGGTGCTCTCGTATGTCGCGCCGGTGGGCGAAGAGCGCGACTACGTCGAGCGCGCCCTATCCCTCGTCTCCACGCCGGAAGCCGCGCTGTCATGAAGATTGCACCGTTATCCCAGCTTAGCCCGACCGACTTGCACCCCTGCTTTCTGGCCGCCTTCAGCGACTACATCATTCCCGCCCAGCCGACGCTGGAACAAATGTCAGCCATGCTGAAGCGGCGCGGCTGGCAGCCGGAGTTGAGCGCAGGCGCCTGGCTGGACGGCAAGCTGGCGGGATTCTGGCTGACCGCCACGCCGGATATCGACGGCCAGCGGGAAGGCTATTGCATCGCCGCCGGCGTCGCGCCGGACGGCCGCCGCCGCCACGCGCTGACCGACATGGCGGCCTTGGTGACCGCGTTGCTGGCCGAACATGGCATTCATAAGCAAAGACTGGAAGTCATAGACGGCAACACGCGCGCGCAACGGGCTTATGAACGGCTGGGCTTCTCCACTCTGCGCCGGCTGGATTGCTATCAAATCCTCGAGCCCGTCGCCGCGCGCGGATTCTGGCCCATCACTGCCCATGCGGTTCACGACACCGCTGAATGGCCGGCCGATGCGCTGGCCTATCCGCCGGCCGTGCCCAATCGCCGCGAATCGCTGCTGCGCGCCGAGCCGCCGCTGCGCTGGCTGACGGTTCGCCGCGATGGCGATCTCCAAGGCTCGCTGCTGATGTCGCGCGATGGCGAGGTGGTGGAGCTGCAGGTCGCGCCGGACTGCCGTCGGCGCGGCATGGCCGCCAGCCTGCTGCGCGCCGGGCAACAGCTGGCGGCTGATGGACGGCTGAGTTTCAACAATGTCGACAGCCGCGATCTGGCGCTGATCAGCCTGCTGCTGAAACACCAGGCCAGCTATCGGCTATCGCAATGGGAGCTCGTCAAGACAATCGACGATTGAAAAGCGGCCGGCCAAGGCGATGTTAAAATGAGAGTATGGCCACCCCGCCGCGGCGGCTCTCAAACAAGGCGTTTCCCGATGCACCCGCAATTACAAAACGAATGGCAGCAGAGGCTGATCGCCCTGCTGGAACAACAACCGCCGGACAACGACGGCGCCCATGATCTGAGCCACTTGCACCGCGTATGGGCGGTGGCGCGCCAGCTGCTGCAGCATTACCCGGAAGCCGACCCCGTCGTGGTGATGGCCGGCAGTTATCTACACGATCTGGTCAACCTGCCGAAGAACCACCCGCAACGCCAGCTGGCCTCGCACTGGTCTGCCGAGCGCGCGCGCCAATTGCTGGCGGACAGCGGCCTGACGCCGGCGCAGCTGGATAATCTCGCGCATGCCATCGAGGCGCACAGCTATTCCGCCGCCATCGAACCGCGCACGCTGGAGGCCCGCATCGTGCAGGACGCCGACCGCATGGACGCGCTGGGCCCGGTGGGGCTGGCCCGCATGTTCTATGTTTCCGGCCGCATGGGCCGCGCGCTGGCCCACCCGCTGGACCCGCTGGCCGAACACCGCGGCCTGGACGACCAGGCCTGGGCGATCGACCATATCGATGTCAAGCTCGCCAAGCTGCCGGGCATGATGCAAACGGAGGCCGGACGCGCCTTGGCGGAACGCAAGCTGCAATGGCTGCTCAGCTTCCGCGACGAGTTCTGCCAGGACTGGATGGCCCGCTAAGCCGAGAAAGGACGGTCGCCGCCATGATGATCAAGAAGCTTCCGCGCAACCGCGCGGGACGAGACTGGGTGGTGGGCGACCTGCATGGCTGTTTCGAACTGTTGCGGCGCTTGATGAAAACCATCGGCTTCAATCCGCAAACCGACCGGCTGATCTCGGTGGGCGATCTGGTGGATCGCGGACCGGACAGCCATCTAGTCGGCGAATGGCTGGCCCAGCCCTGGTTTCACGCGGTGCGCGGCAACCATGAGCAAATGGCATTGGACGCGATGCGCAATCCGCTGGAGGACTTGGACCGCCATCTGCGCAACGGCGGGCGCTGGCTCAGCGAAATGCCGGCCGCGGAGCGCGACGCCTGCGTCGCCGCCCTCGCGCAATTGCCGCTGGCGATAGAGATAGACAGCGAAGTCGGCAAGATAGGCGTGGTCCACGCCGACTGCCCCGGCAACGACTGGAGCGCGCTGGCCGAGCGGCTGGCGGCCAACTGCCCCAGCGCAGAAGACTACGATGCGCTGCTGTGGTCGCGCGAGCGCGTGTTCGACCGCGGCGCCGGCCACGTCAACGGCGTGGCGCTGCTGCTGGTTGGCCACACGCCGCAAGACCACGCCGTCCGCTACGACAATGTGATGCACCTGGACACCGGCGCGGTTTATGGCGGCAAACTGACGCTGTTCTGCCTGGACGATTTCGTCGAAGTCTCGCTGCCGGCCGGCGCGGAACATGCGGCGCGCTTCCAACTGCATTAGACGCTGCCGGCCTGCGCCGCTAGAATGCGCGCTCTCCCACGCAAGGAAAAACCATGGCCGAGCCCAAGAAAAAAAACGCAAACAAGCCGGGCCAGCAAGACAGGCGGGCGCAGGAACAGCGCTTCGCCCAGGCCGAACAAGCCTGCCGCCAGCTGGTGAGCCTGCTGGAAACCATGGCCGCCGCCGGCGGACTGGACGGCAGCGAAACCGCCGCCCAATATCTGAACTCCACCCGCGCCTACTACCGCCGCATCCGCAACGGCAAGGTGATGGGCCCGGCCGATTTCACCGCCGCGGCCGAAGTGTGCGCCTGCTCGCGCCGCGCGCTGGCCGCGCTGGACCCGACATTGGCCTTTGACGATTTGCCGCAGGCGGATGCGCTGCGCCAGGCCCTGCGCCAAGGCGACCTGGTCATCGAGCAGATGCGTCAGATCAAGGCCGGGAAGGCTGGCTGAATCTCCAAGCGCATGGCATGATGAGGACACCCCCACCTCTCGCCGACATCGCCATGTACAAGCAGACTCCCCACCTCCGCGTCGCGCGCCCGGTCAGCAGCCTGGGCCTGAGCAAAGCCATGTATTGCGAGGGCTTGAATCTGCAGCTGCTGGGCAGTTTCAAGGATCATGATGGTTTCGACGGCGTGATGCTGGGCCTGCCCGGCGCCGGCTTCCATCTGGAATTCGTCGTCAGCCGCCGTCATCCGGTCAGGCCCGCCCCGACGGAGGAAGACCTGTTGGTGCTGTATCTGCCGGATCATCCCGAATGGGAAGCGGCTTGCGCCTGCATGCGCGCGGCGGGCTTCGCTCAGACGCCATCGGCCAATCCCTACTGGGACGTCCACGGCGCCACCTTCATCGACCACGACGGCTACCGCACTGTGCTGCAGAACGCCAAGAGCCCGGTGTGAGGCCTCCGCTCGACGCCGCTGCGCGGCCTGACGAACAAGCCCTGCGCGACATCGTCCGCCAGACGCCATGGCTGATGCATGCTTTGCGCATCGCGCGCAGCCTGGGCCTGGCGTCATGGTGCATAGGCGCCGGCGCGCTGCGCAACGCAGTATGGGACCACCTGCACGGTTATTCTGCTTCGTCGAGGCTGGCCGATATCGACCTCGCCTACTTCGCCCCCGAGAACCTCACGCAACAGCACGATGACGAACTGCTGGCCGCGCTGCAAAGCATGGCGCCGGACCTGCCATGGGAAGTCACCAACCAGGCGGCAGTCCATCTATGGTTCGGCAGTTATTTCGACTACGACGTCGCCCCGCTGAGCTCGCTGGCTGAGGCCATCGCCACCTGGCCGGAGTACGCCACAGCGGTGGGCATCCATCTGGACGACGCAGACCGGCTGCGCATCATCGCGCCGCACGGCCTGCAAGATCTGCTTCAGATGCGAATCCGGCATAATCCTGTGCGCGCCAGCGCGGAGACCTACCGCCAGCGGACCTTGCAAAAACGCTATCAGGAACGCTGGCCCAATGTAGTGATCGATCCCGAACCCTCCACTCCGCCGACGCCATAGCACATCGACAGTGCGTCCTCACCAATTGCCAGCAGCTGCTTGGCGCCCAGCCACTCCTATGCCGCAATCGACGTTAACCGAAAGTACGGGGGCGCATCGAAAACGTGTTTTCCACAAGCAAGAGGCTGTTGACCCTCGCCAAGCGGCAACCCTGCGCGCGTGACGCGACAACGCGCCAAAGCCTAGACCTGCCACAGCGCCCGCTACTCCGCCACGGCCTCCCGCTCCTGCTGCAAGCGCCACATCTCGGCGTAGCGGCCGCCTTTTTCCAGCAGCTCGCGGTGGTTGCCCTGCTCTACCACTCTGCCCGCATCCAGCACCAGGATGCGGTCGGCGTTGACGATGGTGGACAGCCGGTGCGCGATGATCAGCGTGGTGCGGTTGGCGGAGATGGCGGCCAGTTCGTGCTGGATGGCTTTTTCCGTGCGCGAGTCCAGCGCGCTGGTGGCCTCGTCGAAGATCAGAATGGGCGGGTTTTTCAGGATGGTGCGGGCGATGGCCACGCGCTGCTTCTCGCCGCCGGACAGCTTCAGCCCGCGCTCGCCCACCAGGGTGTCGTAGCCGTCCGGCAGGCTGCTGACAAAATCGTGGATATGCGCCGACCGGGCCGCCTCGATGATTTCCTCCCGCGTCGCGCCGGGCTTGCCATAGGCAATGTTGTAATAGACGCTGTCATTGAACAGCACGGTGTCCTGCGGCACGATGCCGATGTGCGCGCGCAGCGAATCCTGCGTCAGCTGGCGGATGTCCTGGCCGTTGATCTTCACCGCGCCGGCGCTGACGTCATAGAAGCGGAACATCAGCCGCGCCAGCGTCGATTTGCCGGCGCCGCTGGCGCCGACCACCGCCAGCGTCTGACCGGCCGGGATGGTGAAGTCGACATCGTGCAGGATCTGCCGCTTGGACTCATAGGCGAAACCGACGCGCTCGAAGCGGACCGTCGCGCTGCGGGTGTCCAGGGTTTGCGCATCCGGCGCATCCGCAACTTCCAGATTCACGCCCAAGAGCTTGAACATGCGCTCGATATCGGCCAGCGAATGCTTGATCTCGCGGTAGACGAAGCCCAGGAAATTCAAAGGCGCATACAGCTGGGTGATGAAGGTCGCCACCAGCACCACATCGCCCACCGTCATCTTGTGCGCCACCACATCGCGCGCCGCCAGCACCATCACCAGGGTGACGCCGACGGCGATGATGGCGGCCTGGCCGGCATTCAACAGCGACAGCGACACCTGATTCTTGATCGCCGACGACTCCCAGGCTTCCAGATTGCGGTCGTAGCGCTTGGATTCGTACTCCTCGTTATTGAAGTACTTCACCGTTTCGTAGTTCAGCAAGGCGTCTATCGCCTTGGAATTGGCCTTGGAGTCCAGATCGTTCATGGTGCGGCGGTAGACGGTGCGCCATTCCGTGACCAGCAACGTGAACGCGATGTAGATGGCGATGGTGCCCAGCGTCACCACAGCGAAAGTCCAGGAATAGCGGTGCAACAGGATGCCGGTGACCATGGCGATTTCCAGCAGCGTGGGCAGAATGTTGAACACCGTGAAGTTCAGCAAAAAGCCTATGCCCTTGGTGCCGCGCTCGATATCGCGGCTCATGCCGCCGGTGTGACGCTCCAGATGAAAGCGCAGCGACAGCCTGAATAGATGGCGGAACACATTGCGCGCCACGCTGCGCACCGCGCCCTGGATCACGCGGGCGAAGATGGCGTCGCGAAACTCGCCCAGCACGCCGGACAGCAACCGCGCGACGCCGTAGCCGGTCAGGGCCAGCACCGGGATGGCCAGCAGCGTGGCCGGCACCGACAGCTGGTCGACGATGTCCTTCAGATACAGCGGCACCGTCACCGCCGCCACTTTGGCCAGCACCATGCAAGCCAGCGCCAGCATCACCCGCCACTTGAAGGCCCATAAATAGGGAAACAGCGTTTTAAGGGTCTGCCAGTCGTTGCGGTCTGTCGGCGCCGGGCCGGTATGGGTAATGCGCATAAAAGCTTGCCTGTGGCTGGGGTCTGGCCCAGAGTGAAAAGGCTACACTCGCAAAGGGGCAGACATCATGTGGATTCTATTGCTGGAAGCACTGGGCGCCGGGGCGCTCGCCTCCTTCATTGTCTGGTGGACCTGGCCGCGCAAGGACGAGGACCCATCCTGTAAACGCGATTAATGCAGCACCCGCGGCGCCACTAGCGTCATCTCCGGAATGTCGGCCTCGAAGCGCTGGCCGTCGTCCGCCACCATCTGGTAGCTGCCCTTCATGCTGCCGTAAGGCGTCTTCAGATGAGTGGCGCTGGTGTACTCGAAAGCCTGGCCCGGCTCCAGGTGCGGCTGCTCGCCCACCACCCCCATGCCGCGCACTTCCTGCACCTGCTGGTTGGCGTCGGTGATGATCCAGTGGCGGCTCACCAGCTGGGCCGGCTCGCTGCCGGTATTGACGATGCGGACGCGATAGCCGAAGACATAGATGTCGTTGGCCATATTCGACTGTTCGGCGATGTACTGGGGCTCCGCCTCCACTTCAACTTGATAGACTTTCTCGGCCATTTCGGCTCCTCCGGATCAATATGTCTTTCATTTTATCCGGCCAAAGCGCTTTTGGCGCGGTAGAATGCCCGGCATCCCTTGTTTTTCGTTCCAGAGCCTCGCCATGCGCACTTTCCGTATCGCCCCCAGCATTCTGTCCGCCGATTTTGCCCGTCTGGGCCAGGAAGTCAGCGATGTCATCGCCGCCGGCGCCGATATCATCCACTTCGACGTGATGGACAACCACTACGTCCCCAATCTGACCATGGGCCCGATGTTCTGCGAGGCCATCCGCCCGCACAGCAGCGCGCCCATCGACGTCCACCTGATGGTGAAGCCGGTGGATGCGCTGGCCGCCGCCTTCGCCAAGGCCGGCGCCGACATCATCACCTTCCACCCCGAAGGCTCGGAGCACATCGATCGCACGCTGGGCTTGATCAAGGATGCGGGCTGCAAGGCTGGCCTGGTGTTCAACCCTGCCACGCCGCTGTCCTGCCTGGACCACGTGATGGACAAGCTGGACATGATTCTGATCATGTCGGTGAACCCGGGTTTTGGCGGACAATCGTTCATTCCGCACGCGCTGGAGAAGATCAAGCTGGCGCGCCAGCGCATCGACGAATACACCGCCAAGCACGGCGGCGAAATCTGGCTGGAAGTGGATGGCGGCATCAAGGTAGACAATATCGCCCAGGTGGCGGCTGCCGGCGCCGACACCTTCGTGGCCGGCTCCGCCATTTACGGCCAGAAGGACTACAAGGCCGTCATCGACGCCATGCGCACCGAACTGGCTCGCGTGCAAGGATAAGTACGCAGCCGTTTCATTCCAATCATCAAGGGGTTAAGCAATGCACGCATTCATCGTCACCGGCGGCTCCCGCGGCCTGGGCTTCGCCATCTGCGAGGCGCTGCTGAACGACGGCTACTTCGTGGTCGGCATCGCCCGCAACGCCGGCCCGGCGCTGGAAGGCCTGGCCGGCCGCCACCCGGAGCGCCTGCTGGCGATCAACGCCGATCTGTCCGATGCCGCGCAAGTCAACGCAGCGGTCCATACCGCTTTGCAGCAGCTGCCGCTGCCGGAATGCGCGACGATCACGCTGGTCAACAACGCCGGCGTGGTGACGCCCATCGCCCAGGCTGGCCATTATCCGACCGATCAGCTGGTGCAAGCGATTGCCATCAACGTCACCGCGCCGCTGCTGGCCACCAATGCGCTGCTATCGGCCACGGACCATCTGCCGGCCCGCCGCCGCATCCTGAACATCTCGTCCGGCGCCGCCGCCAAGGCCTATCCGGGCTGGAGCGTGTACTGCACCACCAAGGCCGGGCTGGACCACTTCAGCCGCAGCGTGGCGCTGGAACAGCAGGACAAAGCCAATCCGGCGCAAATCGTCGCGCTGTATCCGGGCGTGGTGGACACTGACATGCAGGGCAATATCCGCGGCAGCGATGAAGCCCAGTTCCCGCAAAAGGGCCGTTTCGACGCTTACAAAGCCGAAGGCGCGCTGGCCGCGCCGGCCTCCGCCGCCCGCCAAATCGTCGATTACTTGGTCTCCCCGGCCTTCGGCCAGCTGCAAGTCGTCGATATCCGCGAGCTGTAAGCGCCTTTACCATCACCATTTCGCCGCGGCCGCCAGGCCGCGGCCTGCGAAGCAAGCACATGAATCTCAAGCATATCCAAGCCGTCGCCTTTGATCTGGACGGCACCCTGGTCGACTCCATCCCTGATCTGGCCAATGCCGCCAACGCCATGCGCGAACACCTGGGCCTGCCGCCGCTCGCCGCCGAACGCATTCAGAGCCATGTCGGCGACGGCATCGCCAGCCTGGTGCACCGCGCCATCACCGACGAGCGCCACGCCGAGGCCGACGGCCCGGAATGGGAGCGCGGCTACCGCTACTTCATCCAGCACTACCGCCAGCACCTGACCGACCACACCACCGTCTATCCCGGCGTGCGCGACGGCCTCGCCCTGTTGCGCGCGCGCCAGTTGCCGCTGGTGCTGATCACCAATAAATCGGAACGGCTGGCCGTGCCGCTGGTGGAAGAGCTGGGCCTGCGCGACCACTTCAGCCTGATCCTGGGCGGCGACACGCTGCCGGAGAAAAAACCGTCCGCCCTGCCGCTGCTGCACGCCTGCCAGGTGCTGGGCATCCCGCCGCAGGACTTGGCCATGGTGGGCGACTCCGCCAACGACGTGGCGGCCGCGCGCGCGGCAGGCAGCGCGGCCATCGCCGTCCGTTACGGTTATGCCGACGCCGCCACGCTGGGCGCGGACCTGACGCTGGGCAGTATTGCCGAGCTATACGATTTGATGAAGAATGACTGATCCGCTTCAACGCTAAAAGGAATGCACGCATCCATGGCTTTTCTTCCCTGCCCCGCCAGCTGGCGATGGCGTCGCCCGCACTACGCTTCGCACGCCCGCGCCCCAACTGACACCCTCAAGGAAGAATCCCATGCACGCGCAAGACTTTGATCGCCTGGCCGCCGCCGGCTACAACCGCATTCCCGTCGTCCAAGAGTTGCTGGCCGACCTGGACAGCCCGCTGTCCATCTATCTCAAACTGGCCAACCGTCCCTACAGCTACCTGATGGAATCGGTGGTCGGCGGAGAGCGCCATGGCCGCTACTCCATCGTCGGCCTGCCGGCCGACACCCGCTTGCGCGTCAATGGCCGCCGGGTGCAGGTGGAGTGCGGCGACAAGGTGATCGAGCGCCACGATGGCGACCCGCTGGCCTTCATCGAACAATTCCAGAACCGTTTCCGCATCCCCGAGCTGCCCGGCCTGCCGCGCTACTCCGGCGGCCTGGTCGGTTATTTCGGCTACGACACCATACGCTACGTGGAAAAACGGCTGGCGGACACCCAGAAGCCGGACCCGGTGGGCACGCCGGACATCCTGCTGATGCTATCCGAGGAAATCGCCGTGGTGGACAATCTGTCCGGCAAGCTCTATCTGGTGGTGTACGCCGATCCGGAAGTCCCCAACGCCCTACCCAAAGCGCAAGCCCGGCTGGCTCAGCTGCGCGCGATGCTGCGCGAGCCGCTGGCCATTCCGCTGTCGCTGCCGCTGGACCGAAACGGCGAAGCGATGTCCGAATACGGCGAAGACGCCTTCAAGGAAGCCGTCACCGCCTGTCAGCGCTACATCCACGATGGCGACATCATGCAAGTGGTACTGGCCCAGCGCATGCAGCAGCCGTTTGGCGGCTCGCCCATCGCGCTGTACCGCGCGCTGCGCAATCTGAACCCGTCGCCGTATATGTTCTTCTACCACTTCGACGATTTCCACGTGGTGGGCGCGTCGCCGGAAATCCTGGTTCGCCGCGACGGCGAAACCGTGACGGTGCGCCCCATCGCCGGCACCCGCCCGCGCGGCCAGACCCGCGAGCAGGACGAGGCCCTGGCCGCCGAGCTGCTGGCGGACCCGAAGGAAATCGCCGAGCACGTGATGCTGATGGACTTGGGCCGCAACGACATCGGCCGCGTGGCGGACATCGGCACGGTGAAGATCACCGACAATATGGCCATCGAGCGCTACTCCCACGTCATGCACATCGTGTCCAATGTGGAAGGCACGGTGGATAGACAGATCAGCAATATCGACGTGATCAAGGCCACCTTCCCGGCCGGCACGCTGTCCGGCGCGCCCAAGGTGCGGGCGATGCAGATCATCGACGAGTTCGAACCGACCAAGCGCGGCATCTATGGCGGCGCCGTGGGCTACCTGGGCTTCAACGGCGATATGGACCTGGCCATCGCCATCCGCACCGCGGTGCTGAAAAATGGCATGCTCTACGTCCAGTCCGGCGCCGGCATCGTCGCCGACTCGGTGCCGCAATCGGAATGGCAGGAAACGCAGAACAAGGCCCGCGCCGTGCTGCGCGCCGCGCAAATGGTGCGCGATGGGCTGGATGCCTGACGCCTTGCCAGGCAGGCAAAAACGCCTCCGCCGTAATGGCTGGAGGCGTTTTTCGTTTTCGCCGGTTTCGAATCAACAGAACCTAGGGGCTGTTGACGTTTGGTGAGTGGATCGCGTTTGAGCTTCGCCAAACCCGCAGGGCCGCGCGCCTTTCGCGCCGACTCTTCGTTGTTCCGCGCTGGCAGAGAATGACTATGCGGCGCGCGAAACGCCTCGATTCGGCGCAAAACGCATCCCGGCGCGACCGCTCTCCAAACGTCAACAACCCCTAGTGCGCGTCCAATCCTCGCTGCACCCGCCACGACAGCGGCAAGGTCAGCAGCAGGATAGCCGCCAAGGTCAGCAAGGCCGAAGGCACACCCGCCATGTCGCCCAGGCGGCCGAACAGCACCGGCGACAGCGCGCCGCCGCCTATGGTGCCGGTGTAGAACAAGGCGAAGGCGTGCTCGCGCCGGCCGGCGCCAGCCAGTTCCGCCACCGTGCCATACAACACCGATGAAGTGCCGTTCAGCGCCAGGCCCAGCAGCGGCAGCATCGCCATCACGCCCGCCAGCGGCAAGGCCAGCGCCGCCATGATCAGCAGCGAGGTCATGGATTCGGTCAGCCACACGGTTTTCATCATGCCGATGCGCGCGCCCAGATAGCCGCAAAACAGTTTGCCGAACGCCCCGCCAACGAACAGCAGCGACAAGGCTAGGCCGATGCCGGCGCTGCCGGCCCCCTTGCTCTTCAATACAAAAGGCAAGAAAGTCAGAAAACCCATGCGCACCGCGCTATCGATGGCTCCGGTAGCCAGCAGCGCGCGCAACCCGCCGGCCGATCCCTGGCCAGCGGCCTTGCCCGGTTTTTCCTTATAGGCGCCGCCCGGCGTGGCCGGCACCAAGCGCCATAGCGCGCCCGCCGCAGCCAGGCCCAACAGGCCGGCCAGCATCACGCTCAGCCGCCAGCTCGCCACCGTCAGCAACAGCCCCGCCGCGGCAGGGATCAGCATCTTGCCGACATCGCCGGCGAAGTTGTACTGCGCCAGCGCTTGCTTGACGCCGCCGCCGGCCTCATGGCTGTCGGCCACCAGCGACGACGCCAACGGATGCTGCGCGCTGGCGCCTAGCCCGCCCAGCATCAGCGCCGGCAACAACATCGCCAAGCCGCCGGCCTGGCCGGCCAGCAGATAAGCGACACCGGCCAAGGCCGTGCCGCCGACCAGCAGCCGCTTGCGCCCCCAACGCCGCGCCAGCCGGCTGGCCAAGAGCTGGAAGCCTGCCATCATGCCGGAATAGCTGCCGCGCAGCAGTCCCACCATGGCGTAGCTGATGGCGAACTGCGCCTGCCAGATCGGCAACAGCACATAGATCAGGTCGGTCAGGCCATCGTGAACGGCATGCGCGCCGCAGGCGGCCCACATGGCGCGGCGGGGCAAACCCTCTTTGGAAGCAGGCAACGCCTCCGGCAAGGTAAGGCTTTTTGCTTCGGACATGACAGCTTTGCGTAGGGATGGGAGTGGGCGAATACTAAACAAACGTCATGAAAATGTCACGACTTGGCTCTGCACGCCCCGGCTCGCTGCCGGCACGCCCGCGCCACTCACTTATGCAAAAGCCGCCTGCCACATTCCAGACGCAAGGCCCGACACCACCAGCTCCTGCTCATCGTTCGAGGCGTTGTGAAATCGGTAGATGGAGCCTCCCGGCGCAGCGATCGCTTCGTTGGGCAACTGGCAGCGATTGCCCATGCAAACGATTTCCCCCGACGCCGCCTCTGCGGCGGCAAACGGCGGCATGCCCTGCTGAGAAACGGCCGCGCCAAGCCCGCCGTCTTGGCGGGAGTCGGAGCCGCTCCCCCCTCCTCCACAAGCCGTCAATGCCACGATGAGTGCCGTTATCAGGAACGGCGCTGTCTTCTTATTCATACAAATTTACTTTTGCAACAATTATTAACAAAGTCTAATACTAGAAGCAAAAGCACAACTTGTGGAGAAAACTGTCCGAATCCGGTCGCTTGCCTCTTGAGTTGTTACTTTAATGCAACAAAATCTCATTTAGCATTCAATCATGAGCATATCTCATTCATCACCCCTCTATTGCCCATGCCTATCCTCGCTCGCTACGTGCCAAGCGGTGGATGCGCTTCCCAGCCATACTTTTGATCCGTTGCCTATAGTGAAGCCATGTTCTATGGCCCCATGGACTCACTCGGAATTCGCCATGCAGGACTTCGACCGTTTTCTGCTGACCGTCGTCTATGACCTTGCCAACCTGATCTTCGTGGTGGATCAAGGCGACGGCACCATCGTCTACGCCAATCAATACATGCGGGACACGCTGGGGGCAGACTGCGTGGGCCGCCGCTTCGCCGAGCAATTCTCCGGCGCCGGCGGGGCGCAGCATTTCATCAGCTACAACCAGCAGCATGGCGCCGAAGCGGCGGCGCCGCCTCTGCAATCGGAGTACTACGACGATGACTCCGAAAACTGGTATCACGTCCAGCAGCGCCAGATCGCCTGGATAGACGGATCGCCCAAGATCGTATTCGTACTGAGCGAAATCAACGCGTTGAAGCGGCTGCAGAAAGATCTGACCGAGGCCCATGCCACGCTGGCCTTCAAAAATCGCGAACTGGAAATCTCGGCTCGCACGGACCGGCTCACCAGCCTGTACAACCGCTATCAACTGGATCAGGTGATCACCAGCGAATTCCAGCGCTTTCGCCGCTATGGCAAGCCTTTCTCGGTACTGCTGGCCGACTGCGACCAGTTCAAGCAGGTCAACGACACCTATGGCCACCCCGCAGGGGACGCGGTGCTGATCGATCTTGCCCGATTGCTGCAATCGAATATCCGCGCTACCGACACGCTGGGCCGCTGGGGCGGCGAGGAGTTCCTGGCCATCCTGCCGGAAACCGGGCTGGACAATGCCTCGCAATTGGCGGAGAAACTGCGCGCGACCATTTCCGCCTACGTCTTCCCCGCGGTAGGCCACAAGACGGCCAGTTTCGGCATCGCGCAGATCCGGCCGGACGAAAACATCAAGGACCTGGTGGCGCGCGCGGACCAGGCGCTATATCTGGCGAAGGCCAATGGCCGCAATCGCGTCGAAGCCTTGGCCTAGCCGGGCCCTATCTTTGGAAACGAGGCATGCGCAAGAAAAGCTTCCTGATCGTCGATGACTCCCCGGCCGTGGTCAAACGACTGAGCCTGATTCTGGAATCCCTCGGCCATCGGGTGGTCGGCTCAGCCGCCAACGGCTTGGAGGCGATAGACAAAGCCAGATCGCTGCGGCCGGATGCCATCACCATGGACATTCAGATGCCGGAAATGGGCGGGCTGGAAGCCACCCGCCACATCCTGCATGAGCAACCGGACAGACCGGTCATCATCATTACCGCCCATGGTCAGGAAAGTACGGTGGTGGATGCCATCGCCGCCGGCGCCAAATACTTCATCTGCAAACCTATCGAGAAAGACAAGGTGGAGGATGTGCTGAACAAGGTATTCCGGGACGATTGAGTACGACGCCGCGCCCCTCAGAGGATAGCCCCATGAAACCGCCTGTTGACTTGCTTACCGCCGCCCTGCGTCGCGCCTCGGCGCTGCTGGCCGTTTGCCTGCTGGCCATGCCCGCGCAGGCGCGCTCCCTGGCGGACATCCTCAAAACCCATCAGCTCAGAGTCTGCATTGCGCCGCTTCACCCCGCAGTGGCGCAGGCCACGCCCAAGGATTGCCGCGAACAGTGCGTTTTTTCCGGCCCGGTCTATGAAGAGGCGCTGGCTTTTACGCACTACCTGGGCAAGGACGTGCGAATCAAGGCGTTGCGCGTGGGATGGGATGAACAGTTCTTCGACAAGACCGGCAAGACCGAGCTGGAAGCCAGCTATACCCCGCAATTGATGGCCTCGGGCGCTTGCGACCTCTATCCCAACCACCTCACCAAGACAGCCTGGCGGCTGAAAAAGCTCGATTTCGTCACCATGTTTCCCAGCCGCATGATGGTGATCGCCAATGCCAGCCTGCGCGAACGGCTGCATGGCAGCGCGCAACTGGCCGGACTGCGCGCCGCCGCCACCAAGGACACCTCCTACCACACTTGGCTGCAGGAGCAGAACCGGAGCGCCTTCTCCGCCAACCCGATCAAAATAGAGTTGATGACTTCGGACGAAGCGCTGCAGGCGGTCAATGGCGGAAAAGTCGATTTCATGCTGATGGATGCCGATGTGGCGATCTGGCATACCCATCATCAATTGCAGAACACTTACGTGGCGTTTCCGGTGGGCCCCAAGGACGAGATAGGCTGGGCCTTCCGCAAAGACGACAAGGACTTGCAAGCCGCCGCGGCCAAATTCTTCGATGAGCAGCGCCAGCGTCCCGATTCGGAGCTGAACCGGATATGGCTGCGTTACCACGGCCACTCGCTGACCGACTTCATCGCGCTGGTGGCGGCGGTGCACTGAGCGCGGGCGCGACGAGAATACCACCATGGCACGCCGCCTCCACTTGAGCCAATTGCCGCCAGTATCGGCATGCTTCGCCATGCTGTGCTTGTCGGCGCCCGCGCCGGCCCGATCGCTGGCGGAAATTGTCAGGACGCATGAGCTGCGCGCCTGCATCGTAGCCTTTCACCCCGCAGCCGCCACCGCCGCACCGCCCGCTTGCCGCGAAAACTGCCACTTCTCTGGACCGGTATACGATGAAGTGCAAACCTTCTCCCGCCATCTGGGCAAAGCCATCCGGCTGAGAACGCTGCGCGTGGAATGGGATGAGCAGTTCTTCAACCAGCATGATCAAACCGACCGTGAAGCCAGCTACACCCCCAAGCTGCTGGCCGATGGCAGCTGCGACGTCTTCCCCAACCGATTGACCAAGAATGCATGGCGTCTGAAGAAAATGGACTTTGTCACCTTGTTCTCCAGCCGGCTGATGGTGGTGGCGCACGCCTCGCAGCAAGGCAGGCTGCTGTCCGCGGATCAATTGGCCGGCAGGCGCGCCGCGGTCCTGAAGAACAGCACTTATTACACCTGGCTGCTGGAGCAGAACGCATCTCGCTACCGCGCCAATCCGGTGCGCCTGCAATTGATGAGCGTGGAAGACAGCCTGCGCGCGGTAGACGATGGCCAAGTGGATTTCACGCTACTGGATTCGGATATCGCGATCTGGAGCACCCGCCATCAGTTCAAACACGCCTATGTGGCGTTCCCGGTGGGCGGCAAGGACGAGATAGGCTGGGGCATGCGCAAGGAGGACAAGGATCTGCAGGCAGCCGTGGCGGAATTTTTCGCGCAACAGCGAAAATTCGAACACTCCGACCTGAATCGGATATGGACTCGCTACTATGGCCTGAGCCTGAACAAAATGATCACGCTGGTGAATTCTACCGAATAAGCCATGCCCTTCTTGATCCATGCGCTACGCGCCCGGCTACGCCATTCCATCCGCGCCCGACTGATCGCGATGACCTGCCTCATCGTGGTAGGCATCGTCTGGGCGCTGACGCTGGTCATCGCCATGGCAGCGGCCAGCATGCTGCGCCAAGCATCGGAACGCCAACTGACGCAAGGCTTGGAGCAGAGCGCCGCCTTGATGTCCAACTTCCTCGCCGTGCGCGAATCGAATCTGACCCTGTGGGCCGCCAATCCGCTATCCGAAGCCATGTTTAACGATCCCGCCCTGGCGGCGGTGTTCGCGCCCAGCCTGCGCAACTATTTTGCGAACGCGCGAGCGCACGAGCCTTGGATCGCGCACATCCTGCTGCTGCGAAACAATCAGCTGGTCTATGACGACAGCGGCACCCTCCAGTCCTCCCCCGGGGGCCGCTCCGTAGCGAGCTGGCTGCGCGGCCTGCCGGATGACGGGGTCTCGGTCCTGAACCTGAAGCGGCTGGATGGCGGATCGGACCGCTACGCCCTGGTGCTCAAGCGCCCGCTGCTCAAGGAAGGCGCAGCCTTGCAGGGCGCATTCATCGCCCTGGTGCTGGACCTGGACCAAGTGCAGCGGGCATTGTTCGAAAGGATGCATATCGGCGGCCATGGTTTCGTCGCCATCGCCGCCTCGCTGCCGAATGGCGGCATCGCGGTCCCCTCCCGCATCGTTGGCAACGCGAAATCGCTTGCCGATTTCCATGCCGTCACGTCACAGCTGCGGCGCGCCGCCGATTTGCCCGAGCAGTTCCGCTCGCTGGTCATCCGCCGCCACCCGCTGCAAGCCGGGCCGCTGACCCTGATCGGCGTAGCCTCCCGAGATGACATTCGGGAACCCGTCGCCCAACTGATTCTGTACTCAGGCCTGTTTGGCCTGCTTGCTCTCGCCATCGGCACGCTGGGCGCCATACTCTACTCGGAGCGGCTAACCAAACCGATACTCGATCTGGCCCGCGCCGCGCTGGCGCTGAAACAAGGCAATCTGACCGACCCGATTGTCTGCGCCAGCGAGGACGAGATAGGCCAGTTGGCGCAGAGCCTGGAATCCAGCCGCCAAGCGCTGGCCGGCCAGGTCGAGGCGTTGGAGTCTCGCGTGCGGCGACGCACGCGCGATTTGTTGCAAAAGAGCGAAGAAGTCGCCCGATTGCTGGATAACTCCGGGCAGGGCTTCTTGTCCTTCGGCGCAGATTTAACTGTCCACCCAGGCTACAGCCGCGAATGCACCCGCATCTTCGGCTGCGAAATCCAGGGCTTGCCGCTGCCCGAGCTGCTGGCGCCTGACGACGCCGGACAGCGGGAATTCGTCGCCAAGACCTTGCGCCTGGCCTTAGACAGCGCAGGCAACGATCTGCGCCGCGACGCCTATCTCAATCTATTGCCTGCGGAATATCAGTTGGGCGAGCAATTTCTCCGAGCGGAATACCGTTTGCTGAGCGGCGATCAGATGATGCTGATCCTCACTGACGTCAGCGCCCAGAAAAAGCTGCAAGCTCGTTTGGCCAGCGAGCAATTGCGGCTGGCCTTCATCGTCAACGCGCTGGAAAATCGCGATGACCTGCTGGAAATGCTGCGCGACTTCGATGACTTCCGACGCTGCGCGCTGCCCAATCTGCTCAATTTCCAGCCCGACGCCAAGGCCTTGCTCGCCGAGCTGTTTCGCCGCGTCCATACCTTCAAAGGCTTGTTCGCCCAGGCCTGTCTTCCCACGCTGCCGCGCGCCCTGCATGAGCTGGAGTCCCGCCTGAGTCCGTTGCGGGAGCGGGAAACGGACTTCAACGACATCAAGCTCGCCCTAGGCCAGACCGATCTGGGCGCGGCGCTGGAGGCGGACTTGGCCGTGCTGCGTGAAAAACTCGGCGCCGACTACCTTGATGCAGAGCGTCTGATCCAGGTGCCCGCTCCGGTTCTGGACGATCTGGAAGCCGAGGTGCGCCAGACCTGCGGGCCAGACTCCCGCCTGGCCGCGCTGGTCCGGCAATTGCGCTTCGTGCCTATCAGCCGGATGATCGCGCCGCATTTCAAGGCCGCGGAGCAGCTCGCCTTGCGGCAAAGCAAGCCATTGGCCCCGCTGGCGTGCGAGGGCGACGACCCCTTGGTGGACCCGCTGCGCTACGGCGCATTCTGCAAAACGCTGATCCATGTGTTCCGCAATGCGGTTGACCACGGCATAGAAGACGCCGATACCCGCCTGCTGGCCGATAAAAGCGAACTTGCCGCCATACGCTGCCACATCTCGGCATCGGCAGAAACGCTGACGATAGCCATTTCGGATGACGGGCAAGGCATGGATCCGGCCGCAGTGCGCGCCGTCGCCATCGACAAGGGCGTGGTCAGCATCGCCGACGCCAGCAATATGAACGATCACGAAGCGCTGAGGCTGGTGCTTGCGGATGGATTGTCCACGGCCTCCGCTGCCAACGCCGTATCCGGCCGCGGCGTGGGCCTGTCCGCCGCGTACCAGGCGCTGCTGCGCCTGGGCGGCGAACTACGCATTGAATCCTCCATAGGCCAAGGCACCCGCATGAGCTTCATCCTGCCCTATGAAGCTGCGCTGCAGCCGCAGCGTCCCCCGCGGTCGGCCGGCGCCGGCGGCGAGCTGCTGCAAGCGCTTGCGCAGCTTACCGCGGACTTTTGCCGCGGCCATTTGGACATGGCCGTGGCGCTGGATGGCGACAGCCGTCAACTCGCCGCCGCGGACCTGCTGGAATTCACCGCCATGGTGCCCTTGCGCAGCGGCGTCGGCATCGCCATGGGCATTTCCGTTGACCGTCCGCTGCTGTTGGAAATGACGCGGCGCTTTGAGCCGGACTGCGCGGACGAGGAGATCGCCGGACTCGCCGACAGCGTGGGCGCGGAAATCGCCAATACCATCGTCGGCAAGATCACGCCGTACCTGACCCACCTCTCCCGCCATGTCGACATGGGCACGCCGGAGGTGATCCATGGCGAAGCGCGCAGCCGCTTCAACCATGGGGAATGCCAAGGCATCTGCGGCCATGGCGCGGCCGGGCGTTTCATCGTGTTCTGCCTGCCGCTGGCCGCGTAACAAAGCAACGCTGCGTTATGCCGCGCCGCCATCTCCGGCGCAACAAACTTGACAAATGAAAATTTTCACTAGATAATCGGTTCATCGTGGAGTCGATTCATCAGAAAAGTCTCACGCACAGTCCAACGACATATTGCTCTTAATAAGTCTGTCGCCGGGCGAAGATACCTGCCTTGTTCCTGCCTGTGAATTTCGTTTGAAATTCTATCAAAACAATAATGGCGCTGCGATTGTTAATAATCTCGTCGCCATGTCTTGTCTTTCATGCAGCAGCTGGCTCAGCACTTGCTGCAATCCAATGTCGCCTCAGCCTCCGTTACAAAAACGAGATGACGCAGCGACAGCACATCGATTATCCAAAGATAGATTGAAGCAGCAAGGGACCACTTTACGATCCCACGTGGAAGCTCATTCCATAAGCCACAGCCATGGCATTTCCCGCCATGCTTTTAGCGAGGATCATTATCAAAGCCCACCAACATGGGCTTCAGGAAACATAAAATGAAAATCCAAGAATTAAAACAGGGCGACAAAATCACCCAGCATTTGGACAACTCCACTGTCTTGTTTGAAGTACTGTCCATCAAACAAATTGGCCGCCGTTTTCTGGTGACTTTCCGCTCGGCCTACGGCATTGCCACAGCAAGCTATCAAGGCGACTCCTTTGTTACGGCAATTTAAGCAAACCGTCGCTCAGGCCAGACAAGCAGCGCGTTAACAGCGGCTCAAGGGAATGACTTAGCATACAAATAGGATTTATCTTGAAATTTTCAAAATGAAAATACTTAAGTAAATTTTATAATTGCACATTATCGAGTTTGGATAAATGATTAAATCCTTGATTGGCGAGAATGTCCTGGACGACAGCTCCGCCAACAAATATGCCCCATCAAGGAATGATAATGAATTTATCAGCCGATGCCTTGGCAAAAGTCCACAGCCCGGAGGAGGATGACGAATCCACCACCGGCAAATGGTCCATGCAAAGCCGGCTAAGGTTGGCAGACTCGCTATTTCATAATGCCAGCGAAGGCGTATGCATCACCGACTTGAATCAGCGGATACTCGAAGTCAATCCCACGCTTTGCAAAATCACCGGTTTTGAGCGCTCGATCCTGCTAGGAAAAACGCCACGGATCTTTTCCTCAGGACTCCACGACAAAGAATTTTACGAAAACATTTGGCGAGCCATCCAGCAGCAAGGACAGTGGCAGGGCGAAGTGTGGAATCGTCATGCTTGCGGCGCTTTATACGCCGTCAGGCTTAATATTTCCGTCGGATGCGACGCGCATGGCGATGTATCGCACTACGTCGGCATTATGGAAGACATCACACAACAAAAACTTCATCTGGAAGCGCTGGAAAAAAACGCCAATATCGACCCTTTAACCGGTTTGCCCAACCGCCTACTGTTCAGCGACCGCCTGCTGCAGGCCATCTCGCAAGCTGATCGAACCGACACAACTTTGGCGATCTGCTTTCTGGATCTGGATCATTTCAAAAGCATCAATGACCTTTATGGCCATCAAAGCGGCGACACCGTGCTGCAACAGGTCGCCATGCGCATCAGCTCCAGTTTGAGGAATGGCGACACCATCGCCAGATTGGGCGGCGATGAATTTGTATTGTTATTGTGGGGAATGAAGCAAGCCGAGGAGTGCCCTCAAATTCTCGAGCGCATCATGCAGGCAACCTGCCAACCCATCGCCCTTGAGCACACCGTGGCATTTCCCGCCGCCAGCATAGGCGTGGCGATGTATCCAGCCGACGCCGCCACGGCCGACACCCTGCTGGCCCTGGCCGATATGGCGATGTATCGCGCCAAGGCTCAAGGCGGAAATCGCATCGTCTACCATCGCCAGCAAGCATGAATGCGCAGTCGCCGCCGCGCAGGCATCGCGTCCCTCACACCCGCTCGATACGCAGTCTCAAGGGTTGATCAGGCCGCTGCGATACATGAAACACGGGCTTCGGCGGCAAAGCGCCATCGGGTATGGACAGTCGGTAACGACGCAATAGCTGCGCCGCCACCAGCGTCATCTCCGCCAAAGCCAGATGTTGGCCAAGACACACGCGCGGCCCGCCGCCAAAGGGGAGGTAAGCCCCCTGCGGCGGCTTGGCCGCATCCGGATCGAATCGCTCCGGGCGATAGGCCAGCGGCTCCGGAAACCAGCGCGCGTCATGCTGCATCAATTGCATAGGCACCATAAAGACCGTTCTGGCCGGGAAAGTCCACGCCCCCAGCGTTACCGGCTTGACTGCGCGCCGGCTCATCAGCAACGGCACTGCCGGATGCAAGCGCATGGACTCCAGAAGCGTCTGGCTCACGTATTGCAAAGCGGACATCTCCACCGCGTCGTCTTCCGCGCCAGGCCAGGCCGCCCGCGCCTCTGCGCGAGCCCGCTCCTGAATTTCCGGGTGGGCAGCCATGCTCCATGACCACCAGACCAAGGAGGCGGCAACGGTTTCATGTCCAGCCAGAAAAGCCGTCTTGCATTCATCCCGCACCGCTTGCAAAGGCCAGTCTTGCGGGTGCTGTCGATGCAGGTGCAGCAGCCGGCCCAGCAGGTCATCCGGCCAGGCATCCTGCGGCATAGCCAGCCGGGCCTGCAAGTGCCGTTCGATCAATCCATTCAGCAGCAGGCGCGCGCGGCGTCTTTTATGCTGCCACGGCACCCAATCCGGCAAACTGGCCGGCCGCCATAACTCGGCGGTGGAGGCCACCATCAAGGTATGCACCGCCTCCTCCGCCTGCAGGGCCTCATCGCCCATGCCGCTGGAGAACATCATGCGGAGAATCACCTCCATCGTCAGCGACGTCAGTTCGCTCTCGATGGGCCAGGCCTTGTCGCCCGCCGGCCATTGCGCGAAAGCAAGGCGCGCCGCCTCGACAATCGACGGCGAAAAAGCCTGGACGGATTTGCGCGTGAAATCAGGCTGCAGAGCCTGCCGCTTATCGCGCCAGGCCTGGCCTTCCGCAATCAGCACGCTATGGCCATGCACCCGCCGGTACACGCTCAAGGCGCGTTCCCAGCGCTGCAGCGCATCGGCCTGATTGACCAGCAGCTCCCGCGCCAACTGCGGATAGGCCACAATGATTTGATGCTCGGGCCAAGTCCGCACATGCACCAAGTCGCCAAACTCGCGCTGCCAAGCCGCCAGGGTGCCCATCAAATCGCGCGACATCTGCCCAAGCAGCCCCCAGCCGGTCAAGCCTGACCTAGGCCCGGGCGGCCAGCGGCCAATCGGATGCTGAGTGGGAACAGGCGGCTGACCGCCGGCATGAAACGGGCAGGAGGAATCGGATGACGTTTTCATGGGCAAAATCATATCATTCCTGTTGCAGACCGTGCACAGTGAAAACGACAAACAACCACCCACCCCGCCAACAAAATGCATTTCAAATATAACTACCCATGCCTGGCACGCAGGAACGCCATGGAAAATTGCCCGCACGGCGAACGCGACGCGTCAAAAAAAATGCCGCTCACTCGCCTAAGTGAACGGCATTGCCCCCTCACGGGGTTAATTGTCTGACGCGGCTACTGATCAGTTGACCGGGCAGCTGTTGTTGGCGCGGTAGTCCACCACCTTTATCTTGCCGGCGATGATATCCTGGCGCGCGGCAACGATCTTCTTTTCCATTTCCGGCGTGATCAGCGCGCGGTTGTATTTGTCCAAGGCCCAATCCACGCCGTTTTCCTTCAGGCCCATCAGCTTGACGCTGGGCTTCCAGGTGCCGTTCTTGGCGTCGCGCATGGTTTCATACACGGCGTTGTCCACGCGCTTGACCATGGAGGTCAGCACCGTGCCCGGCTGCATGTAGTTCTGGTTGCTGTCCACGCCGATGTAGAACTTGCCGGCGCCCTTGGCGGCCTGGATCACGCCCACATTGGACAGCGCGGCGGCAGCGAAAATCACGTCGGCGCCGCGATCAAACTGGCTCTTGGCCAGTTCGTTGCCGCGGGACGGATCGTTGAAAGCGGTGTGGGTGGTGCCCAGCATGTTCTGCAGGACGACGGCCTTGGGATTCACATAGCGCGCGCCCTGCGCGTAACCGCAGCCAAAGGCGCGGATCAGCGGCACATCCATGCCGCCCAGGTAGCCCACCTTGCCCGTTTTGGACTTCAGCGCGGCGGCCATGCCCACCAGGAAGGAGCCTTCCTGCTCCTTGAAGGCGATGCTCTGCACATTGGGGCCCTTGGCCACGGCGTCCACCAGGGTAAACTTGGTGTTGGGGAATTCCTTGGCCACGGTCTCGATGGACTGGGTGTAAGCGAAACCGACTGCCACTACCAGATCGGCGCCTTTGCGCGCCATATTGCGCAGCACTTGGTCCTTCTGCGCGTCGTTGGTGGGCTGACCTTCGCGGTAATCAATCTTGAACTCTTTCTTGAAGCGTTCCGCGCCGGTGTAGGCGGCTTCGTTAAAGCTCTTGTCGAACTTGCCGGCCTGGTCGTAGACCACGGCAACGGAGAAGTCCTTGGCCAGCGCCGGGCCGGCCACCAGAGCTGCGGCTACGGCGCAAGCTGCGGTCTTGATCGCAAATGTCATTTTCATCAACTTTTCTAGTAGTAGTTTTGAGATGGACTGCCGGCCGATCGGGTCGAACCGGCGCTTCAACGAGGCGCGCGTCGCGCCGGAAGCTCCCTGGAGCGCGGCGAACGGGACAGATGGCATATGCAAAGCGCCGCCCGCGGGCGGCGCATACAACTCGCCAATTGAAGCGGCGAGATTCTACCCAGCGCCACCCCTCGTGTAAACAAATATAGATAAGATTGTCTGAAAATCTAAAAACAAGCGCTCACATCGGCAGCTCCGCGCTGCGGCACAATGCCGCGTCCTGCCTGCCTTTTTCCAAGGCCAGCTCGATCAGGGCGCTGATCAGATCGCGGTAAGACAAGCCGGCGGCCTGCCATACCATGGGACACATGCTGATGCTGATAAGGCGTTTCAGGTACTGAAATGCAGCGACATGGCCGGAGCTAATGTGTTCCTGACGCCTGATGGCGAGATGGCGAGATGGCGAGATGGCGAGATGGCGAGATGGCGATCAATGAGTTGAACATCTTGCCCAGCCTCGTTCAGCACGATCTCGCCGCAGCCTTCACTCATCACCATCGTCTTCCAGCTGCAGCGGGGCAGTCAACTGCTTGTTGTTGCGTATGCCCAGCTTGCGCAATTTTTCCGCGCTGGTCATCAAGTTGCCGCGGCCGCTGGACAGCTGCTTCATCGCGTCGGCAAAGGTGTCTCGACCGGCATCCAGCTGCTTGCCCAGCTTCTCCATATTGGCGACGAAGCCTGCGAACTTGTCGTACATCGCCCCGCCCTGGCGCGCGATCTCCTGCGCGTTCTGGTTCTGGTATTCATAGCGCCAGATGCTGGCGACCGTGCGCAGCGTGGCCAGCAGCGTGCTGGGGCCGACGATCATGATGCGGCGCTCGAAGGCCTCGTTGAACAGGCTCATATCGTGCTGCACCGCCAGCAGATAAGCCGGCTCCACCGGGATGAACATGAACACGAAGTCCAGCGTGTTCAGCTTGTACAAGTCCTGGTAGCGCTTTTCCGACAAGGCGCGGATATGGGCGCGGATGGCGGCGATATGGCCTTTCAGCTCCGCCTCGCGCGCGGCGTCGTTGTCGGCGGCGGTGTAGCGTACATAGGCGTTCAGCGACACCTTGGAGTCCACCACCAGCTGCTTGCCTTCCGGCAGGTCTATCACCACGTCCGGCTGGTAACGCTTGCTGCCATCTTCGGTTTCCAGCGTGTCCGACACCTGCACCCGATACTCGCGATCCTTGGTCAGGCCAGAGGTCTCCAACACCTTCTCCAGCACCATTTCGCCCCAGGTGCCCTGGGCCTTGCTGCTGGCGCCGGTCAGCGCGTTGGTCAGCGCCACCGCGTCGTCGCCCAGGCGCGTGTTCAGTTCCTGCAAGCGTTTCAGCTCGGTTTCCAGCGTCAGCCGCTCCTTGCTGTCCTTGTCATAGGTGTCCTGCACCAGCTTGCCGAAGTTCTGGATGCGCTCGTGCAGCGGCGTCAGCAGCGCGCCAAGGTTTTGCTGATTCTGCTCGGTGAAGCGCTTGGACTTCTCCTCCAGGATGTCGCCAGCCAGGGCTTTGAACTGGTCGGACAGGGTCTGCCGCGCCTCCATCAGCAAAGCCAGCTTTTCCTGGCTCTGCTGGCGCTCCTGCTGCAGCGTGGTGGCCAGCTCCTGCTCGCGCGCGGTCAGGCGCACGATGTCCTGCCCCTGCTGCAGACTGCGCGCCTCCAAGGCCTCCAGCACCCGGCCCTGCTCCTCGCGCGCCGCGAGTTGCGACGCCAGCTCGCGCAGCTCGCGCTGAGCCGAGGCCAGCGCCTGCTCGCGCTCCTGCAGCTGCTTCTCCAGTTCCGGCACGCGCTGCGCGCGTGCAATATACGCGCCAAGCTGGGTCTGGCTTTCGGCCAGTTGCTGCGCTTGCGCCTGCTGCGCGCGAACAGCCTCCTGCTCGCGCGCCCTCGCCTCATCCAGTTGCATGCGCAATCCCTGGCATTGCGCGTCTAACTGAGCGGCCTGCTGGCTGATTTGCGCCAGCTCCCTGGCCGCCCTGCTGCGCGCGGCAAACCAGGCCGCGCCGCCGCCCATCAAACCGACCAGCAGGCCGATGATCAACATTTCCATTCAATTTTCCCCATCGATGCCAGGCGTAGGGCGGATACCCGAACGGCGATCCGCCATGTATCGCTTGCCATAAACAGGCGGAACGCCCGGCTTTGCCGGGCTTCCGCCCTACGTCAAGCCGCCGCCCAATGCTGCAGATAGACCTGCAGCTCCTTGCGCCCCTGCCATTCATTGGCGATCAGCTGATATACCGCCTGGATGCGCTCCGGCAGCCAGTCGGCGTGATTGAACAGCATGGCGTCGAACTCGCAGCCTTCGCGCGCCAGCCGCAGTTTCAAGTGCTTGTCGCCCACCAGCTTCTGGTTGACCACCATGAACTGGTCGTGAAAGTACGGCACGGGGAAGCCCTGGCCCCATACCTCCGCCGCCAAGGTCTCCGCCAGATTCAGGCTCAGTTCGCGCGCCGGCAGGCTGCCATCGGTTTCAATGGTGCGGGTCAACTGTTTCTCATCCATCAGTTCGCGCGCCACCGCCTCGAAAGCCTGCTGAAATTCGCCGAAGCGGCTTTCGTCCAGGCTCAGGCCAGCCGCCATCGCATGGCCGCCAAACTTCAGGATCAGCCCCGAATGGCGCTTGTACACCAGATCCAGCGCGTCGCGCAGGTGAAAGCCGGGAATCGAGCGGCCGGAGCCCTTGATCTCGCCTTCGTCGCCTGGCGCGAAAACGATGGATGGCCGATGAAAGCGCTCCTTCAAACGCGAAGCCACAATCCCCACTACGCCCTGGTGCCAGTCGTCGCGGTACAGGCTAAGCGTGTAGCGGTTGCCGGCGTCGATGCCGGACAGCGCGGCCAGCGCCTCGTCCTGCATGCCGGCCTCGATGCCGCGCCGCTCGCGGTTCAGCTTGTCCAGCTCCTGCGCCAGGCGCACTGCCTGCTCTTCGTTGCTTGCCAACAGGCAGGCGATGCCCAGGCTCATGTCGTCCAACCGGCCGGCCGCGTTGAGCCGCGGCCCCAGGGTGAAGCCCAGGTCGAAGGTATTGGCCTTGAAGTGGGCGCGGCCGGCCACGCGGAACAAGGCGGCGATGCCAGGCGCCATCCGGCCGGCGCGCATGCGTTTGAGGCCGTTTTCCACCAGCGTGCGGTTGTTGCGGTCCAGACGCACCACGTCGGCCACCGTACCCAGCGCCACCAGGTCCAGCAGTTCGCCCAGATTCGGTTCCGGCTTGCCGGCAAACGCGCCGCGCGCGCGCATTTCGGCGCGGAGCGCCATCAGCACGTAGAACATCACGCCGACGCCGGCCAGGTTTTTCGATGAAAACTCGCAGCCGGGCTGATTGGGATTGACGATCAGCGCGTCCGGCAAGGTGTCGCCCGGCAAGTGGTGGTCGGTCACCAGCACCTCGATGCCGCGCGCCCTGGCCGCCTCGACGCCGGCCACGCTGGCGATGCCGTTGTCCACGGTGACGATGATGTCGGGCCTTTTCTGCGCCGCCAGTTCGACGATTTCCGGCGTCAGGCCGTAACCGTACTCGAAGCGGTTGGGGACGATGTAGCTTATGGTCGCGCCCAGGGCGGACAGGCCCTTTACCGCCACCGCGCAGGCGGTGGCGCCGTCGGCGTCATAGTCGGCCACCACCAGCAGCTTTTGGCCGGCGGCGATGGCGTCGGCCAGGCGGCGCGCCATCGCCTCGGCGTTTTTGAGCGTTTGATAAGGTAGCAGGCCTTTCAGGCCATAATCCAGCTCCGTGCTGTCGGCAATGCCGCGGGCGGCGTACAGCCGCGCCTGCAGCGGCGTCAGGCCTTGCCCCAGCAATTTCTGCTGCAGCTCGGCGGGGACTTCTCGGGTAACGATTTGCGACATGGTCTCTCAATACAGCGCCGCCAGCGGCCGCGCGCGTTTCCAGAATTTCCACAGATCCGCCGGCGCGATGCTCAGTTCAAAACCGGCCGGACCGGTGGCGATAATCGTCAGCTGCGCCAGCTTTCCGCGACGCAAAGCCTGTAATAGCGGGGCAAACCAGTCGCGCTCCAGGCGCTCCAGCGCCTCGCGCCAACCCCAGGCGTCGCGGTATTGCGCCGCCGCCTGCAAGGCGTCCAGCACCAGCAGGCTGTCCGCCTCGCCTTCCAAGCCATCGAAGGCGAATGGCGCGCCGTCGGCCTGCATGCCGGCTTCGGCGGCCAGCCAGTGCAAAGCCTCGTCGTCCGCCAACAGGCGCGGCGCCGGCGCGCGCCACGCGGCCGGCTGGCCCTCGCCCCACAGCCACACGCTGTTGATGGCGAGTTCGCCGCGCATTTCGCGCTCGTCGTTGACCGGCTGGGTGTACAGCAGCATCTGCAGCTCGTTCAACATGCGGCTCCAGGCCAGGCCGGCCTCGCCCTGCGGCAGATGATGATTGATGTCCTCTCCCACCACGTCCCACAAGGGCGTGAAGCTGGCGGCCAGCGGCTTGGCCGCCTGCAGCAGCCAGCGCCCGGTCTGCAGCGGATGGAAAGTCAGTCCATCCTCGCCGAAGTGCCTGTTCAGCGCGTCGGTCAGCTTGACGGCCTCGTCGCGCGCCACCTGCATCACGCCGACATCGGCCAGCAGCGCGCGGTCGCGGTCTATGCGCAGATGCACCGGATCGGCCAGCAGCCACTCGCCCGCGCCCGCGTCCAGGCCGGCCTGGCGCGCGGCCAGCCGGGCCAGGCCAGCCGGCGGCGCGCCCCACAGGCCGGCGATGCTGGCCGAAAAGCCCTGCCCGCGGCGCTGCAGGACACCTTGGCCCAGCAGCCGCTGCAGCGCAGGCAGGCTCAGCCCCTTGCTGACTTCCGCGCCGTCGTGCGCATCCAGCCAACACAGGCCGGGTAATAACAGAGTCAGTTTCATCTTCTTGCCAAATGATTGAAAGCAAAGGCCATTTTGGCCGATAGGAATTAGGCGGGGACCATGATATCAGGCAAACTGTCGCCTCTAGCTGGAACTATCGCCCCGGCCGCTCGCCAAACACGCTTTGGCATTCGCCGCCGCGGCGCCCAACCTCGTCAATATCTTGCATCAAGGCGGGCCGCCGCCCGCCTGGAAAAGTGATGGATTATCGCAAACTGCTACACATCCCGCAAAAGTGCGCCAACCGCTTGATCAACCACCACCTGAGCTGGCTGGGCGCGGCCGCCTGCCTGCCGCTGCTGGGCACCGCCACCGCCTTCGCCGTGGCCAACGGCGCTGAGGAAACCCTGCCGCCGCCGATCCTACAGCAACAGGTGGTGGAGCGGCTGGCGCTGCCCGAGTTCCGCTTTGTGGACAGCCAAACCCGATACTGGCGCGACGAGTCCGTCAAACGCGGCGACACCATCGCCCGCGTGCTGAACCGCGTGGGCATACGCGCCAACGAGGTGCGCGCCCTGCTCTACGGCGACAACGCGCAAGCCAAGAATCTGCTGAAGCTGAAGGTCGGCGCGACGCTGTCGGTGCAGACCAACGATGCCGGAGAGTTGTTCGGCCTGCGCTTCCTGCAGGATGACGACAACGGCGAGCAAAACCTGGTGGCGCTGGAACAGCGCGACGGCAAATGGCAGGCCAGCGCCGATCCGGTGGCGGCGGACAGCATGGAGACCGTGCGCTCTCTCACCATCAAACGCAACGCGGCCAGCGAATTGGCCGCCGCCCGCGTCCCGGCCGACATACGCAATCAACTGGCCGAAGTGTTCTCCGACCAGTTCGAACTGTCCAGCCTGAAGGCGGGCGACAGCATCAATCTGGTATACGAGACCATGGTCTACGCCGGCACTCCGATCGCCAGCGGCAACCTGCTGGCGGTTTCCATTCAGCGCGCGGGGCAGCTGCACCAGGCTTTTTACTTTGCCCACGACAGCGAAAGCGGCGCCTTCTACGACGCCGCCGGCAAGCCGGTGAAAAAGGGCTTCAGCCGGCAGCCTGTGGCCGGCGCCCGCATCAGCTCTGGCTTCGGCCTGCGCAAGCATCCCATCTTGCGCACGCTGCGCATGCATTCCGGCATCGACTACGCCGCCAGCGCCGGCACGCCCATCGTGGCACCGGCCGACGGCGAACTGGTGAAGGCGCAACGCGAGAGCGGCTACGGCAATGTGGCGATGATACGCCACAACGGCAGGCTGACCACCCTGTACGCCCACATGAGCGCCTTCGGCAAGGGCATGAAGCCGGGCGCCAAGGTCAAGGCTGGCGACATCATCGGCTATGTCGGCAGCACGGGGCGCTCCACCGGCGCGCATCTGCATTTTGAGGTTAGAATCAATGATCAGCCGGTGGATCCGGCCACCAACGCCCTGCCCACGCCGGGGCTAAGCCAGACCCAGCTCGCCCAGTTCGGCGCCAAACGCGTCGCGCTGAGCGCCAAGCTGAATCTGCTGCAAAGCATCCCGGCCAACATTGCCATGATCGATTGATGAACGACCTTTATATTGGAATGATGTCCGGCACCAGCCTGGACGGCGTGGACGCCGTGCTGGCGCGCTTTGACGAGGCCGGGCGCCCCGAGCTGCTGGCCGACCATGCCCTGCCCTATCCGGCCGAGATCAAGGCCGACGTCCTGGCGCTGCAGCCGCGCGGCCACGATGAACTGCACCGCAGCGCAACGCTGGCCACGCGTCTGGCCGAAATCTACGCCCGGACCGTCGGCGAATTGCTGGCCAAATCCGGCCTGCAAGCCGACGCCATCCGCGCCATCGCCTGCCACGGCCAGACCATACGCCACGCGCCGCAAGACGGCTACACGATACAGCTGGGCAATATGTCGCGGCTGGCCGAGCTCTCCGGCATCGACGTGATAGCGGACTTCCGCAGCCGCGATGTGGCGGCCGGCGGCCACGGCGCGCCGCTGGTGCCGGCCTTCCAGCAAAGCGTGTTCGCGTCACCCGATGAGAAACGGGTAATCCTGAATATCGGCGGCATCAGCAACCTCGCCCGGCTGCACCACGGCCAGCCCGCCATCGGCTTCGACTGCGGCCCCGGCAATATGCTGATGGATGCCTGGTGTCTGCGCCACACTGGCCAGCCTTTTGACGACGATGGCCGCTGGGCCGCTGGCGGCAATATTCACCCCCCCTTGCTGGCGGCCATGCTGGCCGAGCCGTATCTTCAGCAACCTCCGCCCAAGAGCACCGGCCGCGACCTGTTCGGCGATGCCTGGCTGGCAGCCAAGCTGGCGGCGCAGCAGTCCATGCCGGCGCCGCAAGACGTGCAGGCCACGCTGCTCGCCTTCAGCGCGCGCAGCATCGCCGACGCCATCCTGGCACACTGCCCCGGCAATCAGGCGGTCTACGTCTGCGGCGGCGGCGCGCGCAACGGCGCGCTGCTGGCGCAGATCGCGCGACTGCTGGATGGCCAGCGCGTCTTGCCGATCGAGACCCTGGGCATGCCGGCGCAATTGATCGAGGCCATCGCCTTCGCCTGGCTGGGTTGGCGCTTCGTCCACCGCCAGCCGGGCAACCTGCCGGCAGTGACAGGCGCGCAAGGCCCGCGCATTCTGGGGGTGTTGCATCCGCGGTGAGCTGAAAACGGCACATCAGGCTATAATCAGCAGCTGTCATAGCCAAATATGAAAAAAATGCGATTTTTCAAGCGCAAGGCCGTAGTCAAGAATAATCAAACACCGCTGCCGCCGCAGTTGGTCTCCCTGCTCCGCGAGGCATGGTGGCTGCTGATGGCGGTAGCGGCTGTCTATCTGGTGCTGGTGCTGGCCAGCTATTCGCCGCTTGACCCGTCCTGGTCGCACAGCTCGTCCGACCCCACCGTGCGCAATTACGGCGGTTCATTCGGCGCGTGGCTGTCCGACATGCTGCTGTATGTCTTCGGCTTCTCCGCTTGGTGGCTGGTGGTGTTCTGCCTGGTAGCCATAGGCTGGGGCTACCGCCGCATCGAAAGCCTGGGCTTCAAGTTCAATCCCATCACCGCCGCCGCCGTCGGCGGCTTCTTCCTGTTGCTGCTTTCCAGCGCCAGCTTCGAAGCCATTGTGCTGGATGGCAAATTGGTGACGCTGCCGCTGGACGCGGGCGGCATGCTCGGCCACTACCTGGGCAAGCACATCGCCCACGGTCTTGGACTGTCCGGCGCGTATTTGTTGCTGGGCGTGCTGTCCGCCATCGGCTTTTCGCTGTTCACCGGCCTGTCCTGGCTGGACCTGATGGAAAAGATAGGCGGCGCGATCGAAGACGGAGTCATTAATCTTTGGCAGAGCTGGCAAGCGAAAAAAGACCGCGAAATCGGCAAGGAAACCGCGCAGAAGCGCGAAGAGAAGGTTTCCGTCGCCAAGAAAAAGATTGAAGAAGCCGCGCCGGTTCGCATCGAACCGCCGGTGCTGGACGTGCCGGTATCGGCCAAGGCGCAGAAGCCGGTGCAGCAATCGCTGTTCGCCGACCCCAAGGACGCCGCCCTGCCCGGCCTGAGCCTGCTCGACGCGCCCAAGGAGCAACAGGAGCCGGTCTCGCAGGAAACCGTGGAGTACACGTCGCGGCTGATCGAGCGCAAGCTGGCCGACTTCGGCGTGGAGGTGAAGGTGATCGCCGCCTATCCCGGCCCGGTGATCACCCGCTACGAGATCGAGCCCGCCGTCGGCGTCAAGGGCGCGCAGATCGTCAATTTGATGAAGGATTTGGCGCGCGCGCTGTCGCTGGTCTCCATCCGGGTGGTGGAAACCATACCGGGCAAGACCTATATGGGCCTGGAACTGCCTAACCCCAAACGCCAGATCGTCCGCCTGACCGAGATCATCGGCTCGGACAGCTACCAGAACATGGCGTCCAAGCTCACCATCGCCTTCGGCAAGGACATCGCCGGCCAGCCGGTATCGGCCGACCTGGCCAAGATGCCGCACGTGCTGGTGGCGGGCACCACCGGCTCCGGCAAATCGGTGGCGATCAACGCGATGATTCTGTCGCTGCTGTACAAGGCCACGCCCAAGGAAGTGCGGCTGATCATGGTAGACCCGAAAATGCTGGAACTGTCGGTCTACGAAGGCATCCCGCACCTGCTGGCGCCGGTGGTGACCGATATGAAGCAGGCGGCCAATGCGCTGAACTGGTGCGTAGGCGAGATGGAGCGCCGCTACAAGTTGATGTCCAAGCTGGGCGTGCGCAATCTGGCGGGCTTCAACCAAAAGATCAAAGATGCCGAAAAGAGCGGCGAGAAGATTCCCAATCCGTTCAGCCTGACGCCGGAAACGCCCGAGCCGCTGGACACCCTGCCGCTGGTGGTGGTGGTGATTGACGAGCTGGCCGACCTGATGATGGTGGCGGGCAAGAAGATAGAGGAGTTGATCGCCCGTCTGGCGCAGAAGGCCCGCGCCGCCGGCATCCACCTGATTCTGGCCACTCAGCGTCCATCGGTGGACGTCATCACCGGCCTGATCAAGGCCAATATTCCGACGCGGATCGCCTTCCAGGTATCCAGCAAGATAGACAGCCGCACCATTCTGGACCAGATGGGCGCGGAAGCCTTGCTGGGACAGGGCGATATGTTGTTCCTGCCGCCGGGCACCGGCTACCCCAACCGCGTGCACGGCGCCTTCGTATCCGACGAGGAAGTCCACCACGTGGTCGAGTTCCTGAAGACAACCGGCGAACCAGACTACATCGAAGGCATCCTCACCGGCCAGGCTGACGGAGACGACAGCGCCGCCGGCGCCGGCATCGACGGCGACAGCGATGCCGAGTCCGACCCGCTGTACGACGAAGCCGTCGCCATCGTGGTGAAAACGCGCAAAGCATCGATCTCCTCGGTGCAGCGCCATCTGCGCATAGGCTATAACCGCGCGGCGCGGCTGATCGAGCAGATGGAAAGCGCCGGCCTGGTGTCGCCGATGGAAAACAACGGCAACCGCACCGTGTTGGCGCCGGCCCGGCAAGACGATTAAGCCCTCGGGGCGCCGCGCGCCCCTTCTTCGATATCAATAAGGATGGCCATGCCCCGCTATCTGCCCGAACCCGCATTCCGCCACGATTACACGCCCAAAATCGGCGTGCTGCTGATGAATCTGGGCACGCCCGAAGCGCCCACCCCGCAAGCGCTGCGCCCGTATCTGAAGCAATTCCTGTCCGATCCGCGCGTGATCGAGATTCCACGCTTGCCATGGTGGCTGATCCTCAACGGCATCATTCTCAACACCCGACCCAAGCAATCGGCCAAGAAGTACGCCAGCATCTGGACCAAGGACGGCTCGCCGCTGCTGCTGCACACCCGCAACATGGCCAAGCTGCTGAAAGGCCAGCTGGGAGAAATGGGGCTGCGCGACTTGGTGGTCGATTACGCGATGCGCTACGGCAATCCGTCCATCGAAAGCGTCATCGGCAAGATGCGCGAGCAAGGCGTGGAAAAGCTGCTCCTGCTGCCGCTGTATCCGCAATACGCCGCCTCGTCCAGCGCCACCGCGCTGGATGAAGCCTTCCGCGTCTTGACTCGGCTGCGCAATATGCCGGAAATCCGCACCGTGCGGCATTTTCACGACGATCCGGGCTATATCGCCGCCTTGGCTGCGCAAGTGCGCAAGCACTGGCAATACGGCCAACAGCCGGACAAGCTGGTGATGAGCTTCCACGGCGTGCCGCGCTTCACCCGCGACAAGGGCGATCCGTATCACTGCGAATGCCAGAAAACCGGCCGCCTGCTGGCCGAGGCGCTGCAACTGCGGAAGGATCAATATGTCATCTGTTTCCAGAGCCGTTTCGGCCGCACCGAATGGCTCAAACCGTATACCAGCGAAGTGCTGACCCAGCTAGGCAAGGAAAAGACCGCCAAAGTGGATGTCATTTGCCCAGGCTTTGTCGGCGATTGTCTGGAAACGCTGGAAGAAATCGCCATGGAAGGCAAGGAAACCTTTCTCAACAACGGCGGTGGCGAATTCCGCTACATTCCCTGCCTGAACGAAGACCCGCAATGGATCACCGGCTTGGCGGCAATTGTAAAAAACAATCTGACGGGTTGGCTGGAAAATACGGCAGAAGATGGCCGCGCCCGCGCGGCGCGCGCGCATGACATGGGGGCAAGCCACTGACATCAAGTGCGCGCCGCCGGCGCACTCGACCTGGACAAATCCTTATAAATCAAACACAAAAAACCGTCACCGGGCATATTGCAATTTCCGCGATATGCCCGTTTTCAATTTGTTTTGCGCAAAATGTAAATAATGATCCTATATTCACTAGGTCTGCGGCATTCCACATTGACACCCCGATAAACTGGTCACCATAATCAGTTGCAACTGACCACCGCAAATTAGGTGTAGTTGGTTTACCGAAAGAGATCATCAAAGTCTACACAGAAAGATTCAGGGGAAATCTCTATGAATAAATATGCTCGCCTCAGCCTGATCGCCACCGCCGCGCTCGCCATGGTTGCCTGCAGCAAACAGGAACAGCCGGCCTCGGGACAGGCCGCCTCTGCTCCTGCCCAAGCCGCTTCCGGCGGCGACAGCGCCACCGTCAAGATCGGCCAGGTTTCGCCGATGTCGGGTCCGATCTCCCACCTGGGCAAGGACAACGAATACGGCGCCAAGCTGGCCATCGAAGACCTGAACGCCCAAGGCGTCGAGATCGGCGGCAAGAAGGTCAAGTTCGAACTGGTGTCGGAAGACGACCAGGGCGACCCGAAAATCGGCACGCAAGTCGCGCAGCGCCTGGTTGACGCCGGCGTAGTGGGCGTCGTCGGCCACTTGAACTCCGGCACCACCATCCCGGCCTCCAAGATCTACTCCGATGCCGGCATTCCTCAAATCTCCCCGTCCGCCACCAACCCGGACTACACCAAGCAGGGCTTCAAGACCACCTTCCGCGTGATCGCCAACGACGTGCAGCAAGGCAAGGCGCTGGGCGAGTTCGCCACCAAGGAGCTGAAGGCCAAGAAGATCGCCATCATTGACGATCGCACCGCCTACGGCCAAGGCCTGGCCGACCAGTTCGAGGGTTCGGTCAAAGCCAATGGCGCGGAAGTGGTCAAGCGCGAGTTCACCAACAACACCGCCACCGACTTCAACGCCATCCTGACCTCGATCAAGTCCACCAAACCTGATCTGGTGTTCTACGGCGGCATGGACGCGCAGGCCGGCCCGCTGGCCAAGCAGATGCAGCGCCTGGGCATCAAGGCCAAGCTGATGGGCGGCGACGGCTGGCAGACTCCGGAGTTCATCAAGCTGGCCGGCGACGCTTCCGACGGCCAATACGCCTCCAGCTGCGGCATTTCGCGCGACAAGATGCCGGGCTTCAAGGCCTTCGACGACAAGTTCAAGAAGGAATTCAACACCGACGTGCAGATTTACGCGCCGTTTGAATACGACGCCGTGATGGTGCTGGTTGACGCGATGAAGCGCGCCAAGTCCTCCGACCCTAAAGTCTATCTGCCGGAAGTGGGCAAGACCGACTATCAGGGCGTGACCGGCCACATCGCCTTTGACGACAAGGGCGACATCAAGAACGGCGCCGTCACCGTGTACCAGGTGAAGAACGGCAAATGGGAAGTGGTGTCCACCGTCGGCGGCGAAGCCAAGTAAGCGCAGAAACGGGAACAGAAAGAGGCGCCAACGGCGCCTCTTTTTTTATTCCGCCCGATCCAGCGGCCATGTCCGACCATCAATCGCGGAAGCTGACCTGCTGCTTCATCATCGCCGCCATCGCGGCTTTCTGGATGTCTTCCGAAATCAGCATCGCCGCATTCCATCCCGCGACAAACTGCAGCCCATCGGCCACGCTGTGATCGCGGCTGTAATTCATCACTTCCTTGGTGCCGCGCACCGCCAGCGGCGATTTGCCGGCAATCAGCCAGGCGCTTTGCATGGCGGCGGCCAGCAGGGCCTCTTCGTCCGCCAGCACCCGGTTGACCAGGCCGACATCCAGCGCCTCGTCCGCCACCATGTCGCGTCCGGTCAGCGCCATCTCGCGCGCCACGCCTTCGCCGACGACCCGAGGCAGCCGCTGCAAGGAACCGACATCGGCCACCATGCCGATATCGACTTCGCGCACGCCGAACACCGCATCCTTGGCCGCCAGTCGGAAATCCGCGGCCAGCGCGATGTCCAGCCCGCCGCCCAGACAGGCGCCGTGGATAGCGGCGATCACCGGCTTGCGGCAACGCTCCAGGCTGTTGACGCAGTCCTGCAAATCGATGATCAAGCGGCGCAGCTTGTCGCGCTTGCGGGCTTCGCATTTATCGTCGACCTGCGACTGCAGCCCCGCCATCATGGCCAGATCGATGCCGGAGCAAAAGTGCTTGCCATTGCCGGCCAATACCGCCACGCGCACCGCAGGCTCGCCATCAGCCCAGTCCATGGCGCTGCGCAAGTCCTGCCACATCTGCCAATTCAAAGCATTGGCCTTGTCGGCGCGATTGAAACGGATCAGCGCCACCTTGTCGTCAAGCTCTACCGTCAGCGTTTGCAAGGAGATCATGCCGCAGCCACCTCAGGACGTTTTTTGGGGATCCAGGCCCACAGCATCTCGCAGACGATGGGCGACTCGCCCGATTCGTCGGTGACATTCACGGCAACCAGCACCTCGCCCTTGTCCTGATCGTACATGGACTGGATCTGCTGCGGGGTCAGCGTCGCCACGGCCCGCATATCGCCCTGCGAGCGCTTGATGTAGTTGACCTTCATCGATTTGAGCAGCATCAGCTTGTCATCGGGCATATTCATCCCCACCACAAAGCCGGTGGAGGTTTCCGCCAGCAAGGCCATCGCCGCCGCGTGGACGCCGCGGATATGGTTCTGCACTTTCTTGCGGTTGCGGATCGAGACCGTCAGCCGGTCATGGCCGACTTCCTCGAAGCGCAGGCCCGCGGTGGCCAGGAACGGGACGATCTTGCCGAACATCATCGACAGCACAGGCCGGCGCCAGCCTACCGGCAACTTGCCGACTTTGTCCGCGATACGACTCATGCTGTTCTTGCGATACTCCATGCTACCCCCTCTATTATGGTTCTCGTGTCGTTATATTTGTTTCAGGCCCAGCATCACCCTTGCCTGCTCCTTCAGCAACGGCAAGGCGTTCTCGTCGATGCGCGCCAACTGCAAGCCGCCCTGCAGCGCGGCGAACAGCAGCATGCCCGCCGCTTCCGGGGTGCCGGCATAGCGCATGGCGCCCGCTTCTCGGCCCTTGCGCACGATGGCCACCGCCCACTGCCTCATCTCGTCGATGAAGGCGGCGGCTTCCTGCCGCATGTCTTCCGGCAGCGTTTGGAATTCGGTGCTGAAAATTCCACTGGGGCAGATCTGCTTGCGTTGCTGGTAATACTGGTCCGACAGTCCAAAGTAGCTTTCCAACTGCTCGGCGGCGCTCCAGTCGGCCTGCTGCTCGATGAAGCGTTGAAAACGCCGGCGATAGCGCTGGATCAACGCCACGCCAAGATCGTTTTTCTTGGGAAAATGGTAATGGATGGCGGCATTTCGCACCCCCAGCTCGCTGCTGATGTGCTGGTAACTGAAACCGTTGAAGCCGCGCGTCAGCAGCAACTCCTCGGCCAGGTCGAGAATGCGCTTGCGGGTGTCGGTTTTGCTGTCGGAACCATTATGCATCGAAACACTCTACTTACTGGTTAGTAAGGTGTCAATCGCCGCTCCCGCTGCGGCGTTCCTCTGTTCGGAGCGGTGCCGCATAAACTAAAATGATGGCTGCTCCCATTCCCGAGACGCGCGCCCCGCGCGCCCATTCTGGCAAAACATGACCGAACACATTGCTCCCGATCTGGAATCCGCCTTGCGCCGCCTGTGCCGCGAACCCGGCCAGACCGAAGCCCTGGCGGGGCTGATCGCCGCGCTGCGACCCGATAAACGACAAGCGCCGCAACAGGCGACCATCAGCCTGCAGGCGCTGTCCTTCCTGCTGGAACATCACGCCGACTACCGCCAGGCATTGCGGCAGTCGCTGAGCACGCTGCTGGCGGAGAGCCGGCAGATTCCGCTGTACACCGAGGCCGGCATTCTGGCCAATGACGGGTTCGGCTCCACCCTGCTGCACCGCTTGGGCGAGCGCATGCTGCCCATGCCCTACAACCCCGATTCGCTGCGCGACCGCTTCGGCCTGCTGTTCAACCGCCAGGATGATTACCAATGGCTGGGCGCGGTGCCGGACGCCACCTGGCACGCCCTGTGGCGCGCCATGGCCTGGCACGAAACGCCGCGTCAGGACAGCGAGCGCCAGACGCGCCTGCAATTGCTGGAATCGGTGCAGGTGCTGTCGGCGCGCATCACCGCCATCGGCCTGGAGCCGGAACTGGTGCGGGTATGCCCGGAAGTGGAACGCTTCGCCTCGCCTTTCATGCACCTGAACGCCGAAGTGCAGCGTTACGTCGACAGCTATCGGCAGGCGCTGGTGGATGGCGTGCCGCCGCCGGAAGACGAAAAACAGGTGCTGGTGCTGCTGGAGCAATGCGAGGCCATCCTGGGCCGGGTACGCAAAAACGCCGCGCGCTACGGCATCTCCGTCAATCTGACTTATCACAGCCTGCGCTTGGCGCAAAGCATCGCGCGGCTGCGCGCGCTGCTGGAGCTGCTATCTCCGGAACATGATCCGGCGCAGCGACCGCAGCTGTTCCGCCTGCTGGTGGATTTCGCCCGCGCCGAAAACCGCAAGTACAGCGTGCGCGACCTGTTCAAATCCAATACCGAACTGTTGGCGCTGCAGGTGACCGAGCACGCCGGCCGCCACGGCGAGCATTACATCGCGGAAGACCGCCGCGACTGGTCCAAGATGGGCAAGGCGGCGATGGGCGCCGGCTTCATCGTCGGCTTCATGGCCTTGATCAAGCTGATGCTGGCGCGCGGCCATCTTCCGCTGCTGTGGGAGGGCATAGGCTTTGGCCTGAACTACGCCATCGGCTTCATCATCGTGCAGATCCTGCACTTCACCATCGCCACCAAGCAGCCGGCGATGACGGCGGCCCGGCTGGCCGCGGTCTTGCATGAACAGCACGGCCGCAAAAAGCAACTGGAACAACTGGCGGAGCTCATCGTCAAGGTGGTGCGCACCCAGTTCGTCGCCATCATGGGCAACGTGCTGCTGGCCATCCCGACGGCGGCGCTGATCGCGCTGGGCTGGAACGCGCTGTTCGGCGCGCCGGTGGTCGACGCGGCCAAGGCGCAAAAGCTGCTGCACGAAATCGATCCGATCCACAGCCTGGCCCTGCCGCACGCCGCCATCGCCGGGATATTCCTGTTCCTGTCAGGCCTGATCGCCGGCTACTACGACAACAAGGCCATCTACCGGCGCATTCCGGAGCGGATCGCCGGCCACCGCCTGCTGCGCAAAGTGCTGGGCGAGAACCGCGCCTGGCGGCTTGGGCATTACATCGAGCATAATCTGGGCGCGCTGGCCGGCAACTTCTACTTCGGCATGTTCCTGGGGCTGACCGGCACCGTAGGCACCATACTGGGTCTGCCGCTGGACATCCGCCACATCACCTTCTCGTCGGCCAACCTTGCCTTCGCCACCGTGGCGCTGGATTTCCAGGTGCCGCTGACCGTCGTGCTGCTGGGCATCGCCGGGGTAGCCTTGATCGGCGTGGTCAACCTGGCGGTCAGCTTCTTCCTGGCGCTGTGGGTGGCGCTGCGCTCGCGCAAGCTGTCCGGCTCGCTGCTGCTGCCGCTGATTCCCATGCTGGCCAAGAGCTTCCTGCGCCAGCCGCTGCGCTTCTTCATCCCCCCCGCTTCAACGGCGCCGGCCGCGGAAGCCGAAACCGCGCCGGCCGACACCACCAAGAACTGACCCGCGCCAAGCGCTGGCGCATACCCTGGCGCTTGGTTCTTCACGCCAAAATACAAGTTCTAACGCAGACAATCTGCGATCTTCTAGTTATAAATACCTAGGGGTTGTTGACGTTTGGAGAGCGGTCGCGCCAGGATGCGTTTTGCGCCGAATCGAGGCGTTTCGCGCGCCGCATAGTCATTCTCTGCCAGCGCGAAACAACGAAGAATCGGCGTGAAAGGCGCCCGGCCCTGCGGGTTTGGCGTAGCGCAAACGCGATCCACTCACCAAACATCAACAGCCGCTAGGATACTCATGTCTCGAACCCGGCGAGTTGCGCAGGATGGCTCGCCCGGTCGCCACCGGCCTGCCGAGGTAGCCATGGATTTGGAACAAGAACTAGCCAACCACGCCGAGTTGAAACAATGCCTGAAAGAAGCGCTGTCCAGGCAGAACAGCCTGGATGCTGACACGGTCTCCCGTGACGACCGCTGCGAACTGGGCCAATGGTTGCACAGTCATGCCAAAGGCGCCTATGGCCGCTTGGGCATCCTGCAGACCTGCATCAGCCGCCATGCCATGCTCCATCGCGAAGCCGGCCAGATCGCGCGCCTGATCAATCAGCGCCGGTTTCAAGACGCGGCGCGCGCCTTGGACGATGATGCCCTGGATGTGGCGATCAGCGCGGCCGCGTCGTCAATCCACCTGCTGCGGCAGGCGATAGGCGAGGACAAGCCAGAGTCTGCATGAACATCTCTGCCGCGTTTGGATGTGGCTTTCCAGAATCGATTGTGCAGCCAGTGCGCCCAGCCCCATCAAGCCTGGCGAGCGAGCCGCCCTAACTTTGCCTCGCCAGCTGCGCAGACAAGGTCATCGCCGCCCGCCAGGCAAAGGCATAGATGGAAAGCTGCGGATTGGCGCCTATGCTGGTGGGAAATATCGAACCATCCGCCACCGTCAGATTTCGCCATGACCAGTGGCGTCCATGGTCATCGACCACGCTGCGCGCCGGATCGTCGCCCATCGCCATGCCGCCCATGACATGGGCGCTGACCAGTTTGGCCTGCAGCGCCTGCAAGGGCAATGCTTCTATCATCGCCTTGGCCTGGCCAAGACGGCTTGCCGGATTGGACTGTTCATGCAAGGGCAGCACGACTTTCGCGCCGGCCGCGAACTGTATCTCCGCCATCGCCAGCCAGCTGCGCCGCACACCATCCCACAACACGTCATTCAGCGGATAATCCAGCAACGGCGAGCCATCGCCGCGCAGCTTCACTTCGCCGCCGACGCTGTCTTCATTGAAGCCATCACGCAGCAGCGCCAAGGTGGCGTGCAAATGCGGGAACTTGCGCCACAGCCCCGCCTGCTCCGGGCCGAAGCCCGGAAACGTCACGCTGGCGAGCAGGGGATGGATAGGCGGCACCTCCAGCTTGAAGCCAAGCGGGCCATCCAGCGGCTGGGTATGCATGTAATGGTCGGAATAGACGGTTTGCGGCGCGCCATTGTAAGGCTCCACCCGCTCCGGCATCAGCGCTGCGGACAGCGCCACCGGATGCAGAAAGGTGCGCTTTCCGGTCAAGCCGGACGGGTCGGCCAGTCCGCTGCGCAGCATGATGGCGGGCGTGCCGATCGCGCCGGCCGCCAGCACCACATGGCGCGCGCGCACCGACAAGGTGCGCCCGCTCGGCGTCACCCCGTCGGCCGACAGCAGGCTGCCCCGCACCTCGGCGATGCGGCGCTGCGCCTGGTCAGGCTGCAGGCGGTCTACCCGAGCCCGCGTCAACAGCCGCGCGCCCTTGTCCAGGGCGGCCGGAATACAGGTCACCAGCATGGACTGCTTGGCATTGGTCGGGCAACCCATGCCGCAATATCCCAAGTTCCAGCAACCGCGCACATTGCGGCGGATGCGGGCATGGCGCAGCCCCAACGCCAGGCAGCCGCGCTCCAGCACCTGATTGTTGGCGTTCGGCTCCCCCTCCCAAGGCCCGATGCCCAACCGCTGCTCGACTTTGTCGAACCACGGCCGCATGGCTTCTTCGCTGAGCGCAGTCAGGCCGTGCTGATCCCGCCACCAGCGCAGGGTATCGCCCGGCGTACGGAACGAACTGGTCCAATTGACCGTGGTGCCGCCGCCAACCGCGCGCCCCTGCAGAATCGATATGCCCTTGTCCGCCGTCTGGCGCGCGGCGGACTCCTGATACAACTGCGGATAGGCTTTCGCCTCGCTCAGGCGGAAATCGGACGAGCTATACAGGCCGCCTTCTTCCAGAATCAGCACATCCAACCCAGCCTGGCTCAGCACCTCGGCCGTGAGGCCGCCGCCGGCGCCGCTGCCTATGATCACCACATCGGCTTCCAGCTTGAGATCCTGGCGCTGCGCCGCGCCATCGATGACCTTCCAGCCTCCCGCGATGCCCTGCCGAATGGGATCGACTATTTTATCGCTCACGGCAAACGCTCCATCACCATGGCCGGCTGCTGATAGCCGATGGCGGCCCAACTTGCCGGATTCCCATACCAGGCGGCATTGATCAATTGATGGAGTCCTTGATAGGCGCTGCGCAGCAGCAGAAAGCGGCTGTTGCGCCAGCTTTGCAGAAAGCTGGCCAGCGCATCCGGCGCAGCCTGCCCCCACGGCGCAGGCACGCCGGCCAGCCAACGCCTTGCCCAACGATTGCCCAACAGATCAAACAGCTGCCGCACCTCGTCGCGGCTGGCCGGCGGCAGTCCGGCCACCGCCTGGTCCACGCCGGCGACGACGGCGGCCAGCGGCAGATCACGCAGCCCCAGCATCACCGGCGCCAGCGCGGCGATGATCTGCGCATCCGCCGGCTGCAGCCAGCGCAGCGCGCCCCATTCCGTTTGAGCCGAGTCGTCCACTGCCGGCGCCGCCAGATAGCCTGCCAGCGCCAAGGCCGCCGCGCCCAGCGCGCCCGTCTGCAAGAACTGTCGTCTACTTGGCATGTCAGCGCCGCAGCATCAACTTCAACATCCACTCCACCAGGCGGCCATAAGGCGGCCGGGTCATCCAAGTGCCGGCCAGACGGCTCTGCCGGAATACCGGCTTGAGCTTGGAAAAGGTCAGAAAACCCTCGCGCCCATGGTAATGCCCCATGCCGGAAGGGCCGACGCCGCCGAACGGCAGGCTCTCCTGCACCACATGCAGCAGGGTATCGTTGACGCTGACGCCGCCTGAAACCGTTTCTTTCAGCACCCGTTCGATGCGCAAAGCGTCGTCGTCGAACAAATACAAGGCCAGCGGCCGCGGCCGGGCGTTGATATAGGCCAACGCCTCGTCGAACTTGTCGTAGCTGACCACCGGCAGGATGGGGCCGAAGATCTCCTCGCGCATCAATTCGCAGTCATCCGGACAGTCTTGCACCAGCGTCAACGGCAGCTTGCGGTTGTCCGCAGCCGCTTCCCCGTCAGGATTCAGGCTCTCGATGCGGGCGCCGGCCTGGCGGGCGGCATCCAACCAGCCTTGCAGCCGGCTGTAATGCCGTTGGTTGACGATGGCGCTGTAATCCGGATTGCCCGCCAGCGTCGGGTACATGCGCTTGGCGGCGGCGCGGATCTCCTCAAGCAGCGCCTCGCAATCCTTGGCATTGACCAGCAGATAATCCGGCGCCACGCAAGTCTGCCCGGCGTTCAGCATCTTGCCGGCGACGATGGCTTCCGCCGCGCGTTTGAGATTGGCGCCGCGCGCCACCAGCGCCGGCGACTTGCCTCCAAGCTCCAGCGTCACCGGCGTCAGGTTTTCCGCCGCCGCGCGCATCACATGGCGGCCTACCGCGGTGGAACCGGTGAACAGCAGATGATCGAACGGCAGCCGGGTAAAGGCCTGGGCCAGTTCGGCGTCGCCGTTCACCACCGTCAGCAGATCATCGCCGAAATACTGCCGCGCCAATTTTTGAAGCAACTCGCCCGTGGCGGGCGTGAATTCCGACATCTTGACCATGACCCGGTTGCCCGCCGCCAGCGCGGCGGCGATAGGGCCAAAAGACAGAAACAGCGGATAGTTCCACGGCACCACCACGCCGACCACGCCCAGCGGCTGCGGAATCACGCTGGCGCTGGCCGGTTGGAACCAGATGGAAACGCTGCGGCGGCGAGGCTTCATCCAGTTTCGCAGATGGCGGCGGGCATGGCGCGCGCCTTCCAGCGAAGGGAAGAGCTCGGCTAGGCGGGTTTCCACATCGCTGCGATGGCCGAAATCGCGGCTGACGGCGTCAACCAGCGCCTGACGGTTTTCCTGCATCAAGCGTTCCAACGCGGCCAGCCAGGCGCGCCGGGTTTCCGCCGATGGATACGGCGCCGCCCGCGCGACGGCCTTGAGCCGGGAAAACGACTCGAGCAGCGCGCTCTCGGCTTCTGTGGGCATTTTGATGGCGTCCATGTATGATCCTTCTTGCTTGCTAGAGCCGAACAACCGTTTAGAGTTCGCGCTCTAGCCTAGATTAGCACCAGCCCCCTCGCCTGTCACTATGCCGGCCGCTTATGTCTCAGCCCAAACAGCCACGCTGCCTCGTCCGTAGTATCATCGTCGGCAGTATCGCCACTCTAGCCATCGCCTGACTCCATGCTGATCGATTTCTTTTACGCGCTGCGCAATGCCGGCCTGCCGGTCACCCTGAAGGAATTCCTGCTGCTGTTGGAGGCGCTGCAACGCAATGTCGCCTTCGGCAATCTGGATGAGTTTTACTATCTGTCGCGGGCCGCACTGGTCAAGGACGAAAAATACTTCGACCGTTTCGACCAAGTGTTCGGCCATCACTTCCAAGGACTGGAAATGGCGCTGGACGACCTGCAGCGCGCCATTCCCGAGGACTGGCTGCGCAAGCAGGTGGAAAAATATCTCAGCGAAGAAGAAAAGCAGAAGCTGCAGGCCATGGGCTGGGACAAGCTGATGGAAACCCTGCGCCAGCGGCTGGAGGAGCAAAAGGAACGCCACCAGGGCGGCAACAAGTGGATAGGCACCGGCGGCACCAGCCCGTTCGGCGCCTATGGCTACAATCCGGAAGGCGTGCGCATCGGTCAGGATCAATCGCGCCACCGCCGCGCGGTCAAGGTGTGGGACCAGCGCGAATTCCGCAACTTCGACGACAAGGTGGAGCTGGGCACCCGCAACATCAAACTGGCGCTGCGCCGGCTGCGCGAGTTTGCCCGCGACGGCGCCGAAGAAGTGCTGGATCTCGACGCCACCATCGCCGCCACCGCGCGCAAGGCCGGCATGCTGGATATCAAGATGCAGCGCGAACAGCACAATAGCGTCAAGGTGCTGGTGCTGTTCGACGTGGGCGGCTCGATGGACGACCATATCCGCGCCTGCGAGGAACTGTTTTCCGCCGTAAAGACCGAATTCAAGCACCTGGAGTATTTCTATTTCCACAACTGCGTCTACGAATCGGTATGGAAGGACAACAACCGGCGCCACAGCCAGCGCTTCCCCACCTGGGATCTGATCCACACCTTCGGCCGCGACTACAAGCTGATCATCGTCGGCGACGCCAGCATGAGTCCGTACGAAATCACTTTCCCCGGCGGCAGCGTCGAACACATGAACGAGGAGTCCGGCGAAGTCTGGCTGCGCCGGCTGCTGGAGCACTTCAAGCATGCCGTCTGGCTCAACCCCTTGGCCGAAGAAGCCTGGCCCTACACCCAGTCGGTGAGCATGCTGAAGCAGCTGATGGGAGAACGAATGCATCCGCTAACGCTGGCCGGACTGGACCAAGCGATGCGCGATCTGAAAAAAACCGCCGCTCCAGTCAAAAATTAACGTCGGCACACAAATTTTTGCTTGAGTCTCAAGCAAGTTGTAGCCCAGAATGAACTCAGAGGCGGCCACACATGATCCGAAACCCGCCTCGGATTCAGCCACGGGGAGTCATACCATGCAAATCCTTCTCTTAGCCGCCCTGTTCATTGCGGTGATCGCTGTCGCCAAATTGCTGGCTACCCCGGTTCAACAGCAAGGAAAGCTGGTGCCGATCCGCATCCGGACTGACGAGCAAGCTCGTCGCCGCCGCTGATCCCATCGCGTCTTGTTCCGCAAAAGCGCGCCTCAGGCGCGCTTTTTTGTTGCTGCCGCGTCAAACATCCATTGCAAACCGCTTGAAATACAAATTCACATGTCTTCTTAAAGCTGCAACACAATCACGACCGATTGCCACTAGAATGGCCGCGCATTAAAACAATGTCATTCATAACTGCAAAGGATCCTGTCGTGAAGAAACTCGTTCTTGCTGCCTGTCTGCTCGCCCTGCCGCTGGCCGCCCTGGCCGATGCCAAATCCGACTGTCGCGCCGCCGCCGGCAGCTACCTGACCGGCACGGTGGTGAGCGGCCCGTCTTTCGCCTCTGGCCAGAACCTGAACGGCGTAGAACTATCCCATACCCACGTCCGCCTGAAAGCGGACCAAGACGGCCGCACCTATGACGTGGCCATGGACAATGTATTCGCCTCCGGTTACGACTCCGCCGGCGAAGACGTGCCGTACCCGCTGAACACCATCCAGACGGGAGACCGCCTGCAACTGTGCGGCCAGCTGTATACCAGCGGCGTCGGCATCCACTGGGTGCATACCAATTGCGGCGCGCAGCCGACTCGCCGCCAGCCCAACGGCTGGGTCAAGAAGATCAATGCCGATGGTTCGGTCAGCGGCAACTACGAAGCGAATACCGAATACTGCCAGCTGTGGCCGTAAGCCCGCCTCTGCGGCAGCCATGAAAAAAGCGCACCCTAGGGTGCGCTTTTGCTTCGCCATCGCATCGGGTTTAGAAATCGCGTTGCGGCACCAGCACGGTGCGGTTGCCGTTGCTTTCCATTGGACTGACGATGCCGGCGGCTTCCATCTCCTCTATCAGCCGCGCCGCGCGGTTGTAGCCGATGCGCAGATGGCGCTGCACGCCGGAAATCGACGGCTTGCGCGTGCGCAGCACGATCTCCACCGCCTCGTCGTACAGCGGGTCGGTTTCCGTCGCCGCCTGCGCCTTGGCGGTGGCGGCGGCCGACTCCTCGTCCGCCTCGCTCTCGCCGGTCAGCAGGCCTTCCACGTAATCCGGCTCGCCAAACTGCTTCAGGTGCTCCACCACGGCATGCACTTCGTCGTCGGTGACGAAGGCCCCGTGCACGCGCTGCGGGTAACCGGTGCCGGGTGGCAGGAACAGCATGTCGCCCTGGCCCAGCAACGATTCGGCGCCCATCTGGTCCAGAATGGTCCGGCTATCGACCTTGCTGGACACCTGGAAGGCGATCCGCGTCGGAATATTGGCCTTGATCAGGCCGGTGATCACGTCCACCGAAGGCCGCTGGGTAGCCAGAATCAAGTGGATGCCGGCGGCGCGGGCCTTCTGCGCCAGGCGCGCGATCAACTCCTCGATCTTCTTGCCGGCCACCATCATCAAGTCGGCAAACTCGTCCACCACCACCACGATGAAAGGCAGCTTGTCCAATGGCTCCGGCGTTTCCGGCGTCAGGCTGAACGGATTGGCGATGCGCCGCCCGGCCGCAGCGGCTTCCGCCACCTTCTGGTTGTAACCGGCCAGATTGCGCACACCCATGGCGCTCATCAGCCGATAGCGGCGCTCCATCTCGCCCACGCACCAGTTGAGCGCGTTGGCGGCCAGCTTCATATCGGTCACCACCGGCGCCAGCAAATGCGGAATATCGTTGTAGACCGACAATTCCAGCATCTTCGGGTCGATCATGATGAAGCGCACTTCATCCGGCGTGGCCTTGTACAGCATGGACAGAATCATCGCGTTGACGCCCACCGACTTGCCGGAGCCGGTGGTGCCCGCCACCAGCAGGTGCGGCGCCTTGGCCAGGTCCATCACCACCGGTTCGCCGGTGATGTCCTTGCCCAGCGCCAAGGTCAAGCGCGAGGCGTTCTGCTGAAACACGTCGGCGCAGAAGATTTCCGACAGGCGGATCATCTGCCGCTTGGGGTTCGGCAATTCCAGCCCCATGCAAGTCTTGCCCGGTATCGTTTCCACCACGCGGATCGACGCCAGGCCCAGCGCGCGCGACAGGTCTTTCATCAGGTTCACCACCTGGTTGCCGCGCACGCCCACTGCCGGCTCCACCTCGTAACGGGTGATCACCGGGCCGGCGTAGGCATCGACCACGCTGACCTTGACCTTGAACTCGGCGCACTTTTCCTCGATCACGATGCCACGCTCGATCAGCTCATCCTGGCTGCACGCTTCCTGCACGCCATCGGCCGGTCTCAGCAAATCCAAGCCCGGCAGCATGGCTTCATCGTAACTTGGCCGCGCGGCCGGCTCCGCCATAGGCGCCGACTCCGATTGCGGCGCGTTGGCGGCAACTGGCGCAGGCTTGTCGATCAAGACCCAGGGCAAAGAAACAGCGGACTCGGCTTCAGCCACCGAGGCGAGCTCCTCCTGCTCGGCCGATGTGGCGACGGCAAGCGGTTGCGGCGCAGTCTCCGTGACAGGCTCAGCCCCCGCCGCCGCCGGCGTCATGACGGTGGGCACGGCCTGCCGCGACGGAGCCTCCGCCTTAGGCTCCGATGCCGGCTCAACGACCGGCCCCTCCACCAGCACCCACGGCATGGGGGTGGCAGCCAGGCTGGCGGCAGCCGCAGCCAGGGTCGGGGTGGCAGGTTCGATGCCCGCAGGCGCGGCGGCTTTCCGCTCAATTTCCGGCTTGGTGTCAGATGGCGACGACAACACCTCGCGGGTCTGCGGCCAGCGCCACGGCGTGCGCATGGCCGTCGCCTCGGCGCGTTCCGTCGCCACAGGCGCCGGCACCGGTTCTCGTTCCGGCTCCATCGGTGGCGCAAGCATCGTCGACTCGGCCGCCGCCTCAGCTTCACCATCCACAAGAACGATGGCCTCCGATGCGGCGGGCTGCGACTCCGCCGCCTGCCCCTGGACCCCGGATTCCTCAGTCGCGCCCAACACCGGCCAAGGCTCGGCGGAGGCGCCCTCTGCCTCGATCTGGAGGGGCGTCGGCGACTGCAGCGCTGGCTCGGCTGCACTTTCAGCCTGCGGCGTTGCGCTGACTACAATCTGCTCGCGAGGAGCGGCATCTCCGGGAGCGGTCTGCGCGGCTTGGGCAGGCTGCGGCGGGATCTCGGGCGGCGTGATGCGCCATATCGGGTCTGCGGTGATTCGCGGCGCCGCCGGCTCCGGCTTGCGCAGGGGCTCCAACACCACCAGGGGTCGGACCGGCTCTGGCTTGGCCTCCGGTTTGGACCGCGGAATCGGCACCAGCTCCACCGGCGGCAGGGGCTTGGAGACGGGCTCCGGAGCGCGCCGATGCGCATGCAGATTGGCCACAGCGGCGCGCACTTCTTGGCTGGCTATCGTCGGCAAGGGCCTCTCATCTTTGCCCGCCGGCTCGATGCCACGCACGCGTTGGCGGCGTCGATAATCCTGCCGCATATTGCTTTGCATTTCAGACAGGCCGATTACCGGCAGATCACTGGACTCGGGCAGGCGCGGCTGCTGGCGCGGCTTCTTGCGGTGCTCGCGGGACAGCTCCAGCGTCGGCAGATCCGCCGGCGGAGGGTTGGACTGCGGCGGCTGCCGCTTAGGCAAGGTGATGGTCTCGCGCGGCTTTTCCGCGCTGGCATGGAATGGGGCCGGACGCTGACGGGGAGCGGGCCGCGGGGTGGCGAGCGGGGGCTCAAGCGACGCCGGCGCGGCGGGTGACGGCTCCGCAGCCGCGACCGGCGCCGCTGGCTCGCGAGGAGGCATCGGCGCCATGGCTGGTTCATCTTTCGACGGCCGCTCGGCTTCTTCTGCGAAATAATCCGGCTCGTAACGCTCGGCGCGCCCCTCCACGCCGAGCACACTATCCAGCTTTTGCTTCAAACGATCCAGCGGCATTCGGCCGCTCTTGATCAGCCAGCCGGCCAGCCCCATCAATACCAACACAATGACTACAAACCACACAATCGCAAACCCCGAATCGAATCCGCCCGCGCCAGGCGCGCGGCAGCATTATTCATGGCAGCCTGATGATGGGATGCATCCGTCAAGCCGTCCGTCACTTTACGTCCGAATTGTAACGGTTTTACCGGCGCGGCGGCAGCGGGCATGCCTAGCCAGCGCCGGATCAACGCCAGATCAGCGCCTGCACGGCAATCGCGAACAAGGCCGCGATCACATCGTCGATCATCACGCCGAAACCGCCGCCGACACGCTGATCAAACCAGCGGATCGGCCATGGCTTGACGATGTCGAATAGCCGGAACAGCGCGAAAGCCAGCAGCCAGCCCGCCCAGGTGGCCGGCGCAAAGGCCAGCACCAGCAGCATGCCCACCACTTCGTCCCAAACGATGCCGCCGTAGTCATGCACGCCCAGCGCCTTGCCGGTGACATCGCAAACGTAGACGCCGATCAGAAAAAGCGGCAGGCACAACGCGGCCAGGGTCCAGCCATTTATGCCCAAGGCGTGCAGCGGAAAGAACAGGGGATACGCCGCCAGCGTGCCCCATGTGCCGGGCGCCTTGCGCATCAGGCCGCTGCCGAAGCCGAAAGCCAGCAAATGCGCCGGATTGCGCAGCAGAAAACGCCAGTCCGGCGTAATGTTCAGCGTTTCAGCCGAAGTGGTCATAACCATCCTTGTCCAATTTGATTTCTGCGCCGGCCGAATCCAGCAGCCGCGCGCCCTTCCCCGCCACAATCCGGCCGATGCGGCTGACGCGGCAGCCGCGCGCCGCAGCGGCCGCTTCAATGGCGGCGCGCTTAGCAGGCGCGGCAGTGAATACCAGTTCGTAATCGTCGCCGCCGGCCGCCAGGCAGGCCAGAAACTCGCCGCGCCGCGCTTCCAGCGCAGGATGCGACGGCAGCGCATCGGCCCACACCTCGGCCGCGACGGCGGATTCGTCGAGAATATGTCCCAAGTCCGCCATCAAACCGTCGGACACGTCGGCCGCGGCATGCGCCAGCGGCAGCAAGGCCGCGCCCAATGCCAAACGCGGCTCGGGGTATTCGAGTTTGTAACGGGCGGCGGCCAACAGTTCCGCGTCGTTTACATTCAGCCAACCCAAGCGCTGCCGCATCGACAAGGCGCCCAAGCCCAATTCGCCGGAGACCCAGATGTCGTCGCCGGCTTTTGCGGCGGCGCGGCGCAAGGCCTGGCCGGCAGGCGCCTCGCCCAATATCGTGACCGACAGCGCCAGCGGGCCGCAGGTGGTGTCGCCGCCTATCAGCTCCACGCCATGCGCGTCGGCCAGCGCCAGGAAGCCGGCGGCGAACTCGGCCACCCAGGCCTCATCGGCCTTGGGCAGCGCCAGAGACAGCAAGGCCCAGCGCGGGCGCGCGCCCATTGCCGCCAGATCGGACAGATTGACCGCCAGCGCCTTGTGGCCCAGAGCGCGCGGCGCGACGTCGGCGAAGAAATGCCGCCCCTCCACCAGCATGTCCACCGACATGTGCAGATCATGGCCCGGCGTCGGCCGCACGATGGCGGCGTCGTCGCCGACACCCAATAGCGCCGATGGCGTCGGCCGCTTGAAATAGCGGCCTATCAGTTCAAACTCGTTCATGACCCCTCACGCAAAAACACCCGCCGGCGGCGGGTGTCGTCGATGGCGGCACGCCGCGAGGCGCTGCGCTCAGTCCTGTTTGCGGCGCTGCTTCTGCGCCAGCACTTCGTCGCCGCGCACATCGGCGGCCAGCTTGTCCAGCACGCCGTTGACGAATTTGTGGCCATCGGTGCCGCCAAAGGTCTTGGTGATTTCGATGGCTTCATTGATGATCACCGGGTACGGCGTTTCCGGGCTTTGCGTCAATTCCAGCGCGGCCATCAGCAGCACGGCGCGCTCCACCGGGCTGACTTCGTCGTCGGCGCGCTCGTAGTAGCGGCTGACCTGGGCAGACAGCGTTTCCACATCCTTCAACACGCCGTACAGGATGCCGCGAAACAGCGCCTCGTCGGCCTTGACGAAGTATTCGTTCTCGCGCAGGTGTTTTTCGATCAGCGAAGCCGGGCGATCCGGATTCAGCTCCCATTCGTAGATGCCTTGCACTGCGAATTCGCGTGCGCGGCGGCGAGCGGTTTTCATGGTGGCGATTCCTTGGAAAGAACAAGGGAAGCGCGTGTTGCGCCTCCCTGTAATGGCTGGCGGCGACTGGCTCAGCCGCGCAGCGTCTTGTGCAGATTGGCCATCTCCACCGCGACGCGAGCGGCGTCGCCGCCCTTTTCCTGCATGCGGACTTCCGCCTGCTCGTCGGTCTCGGTGGTCAGGATGGCATTGGCTACCGGGATGTCGAAATCCAGGCCGACGCGGGTGACGCCGGCGCCGGATTCGTTCGATACCAGTTCAAAATGATAGGTTTCGCCGCGGATCACCGCGCCCAACGCCACCAGCGCGTCAAAGCGGCCGGTCTTGGCCATGGTCTGCAGCACCAGCGGCACTTCCAGCGCGCCCGGCACGGTAGCCAGGGTGATGTCCTGCTCGGACACGCCCAGCTTGCTCAGTTCGGACAGGCAGGCGTCGCGCAGGCCGTGGCACACCGGCGTGTTGAAACGCGCCATCACGATGCCGATTTTCAGGCCCTGGCCGGACAGATTGGGTTCAATACGCTGGATAGCTTCAAGCATCGGAAAGTCCTCGCGGCGAAAACACTAAGGAAAGCCGGCAATTGTAGCGCAAACGCGGCGATTAAGCCACGCCCGGACCGCCCTCGCCATCGACATGAAAATGGTGCGGCTGGCAGAAACTGGTCACCTCCAGCTCGAACCCCGTCATCGACGGCAGGCTGACCGGGCTGGACATCAGCCGCATCTTGCCGACGCCGAGCGCCTTCAGCATCTGCGCGCCGATGCCGAAAGTCTTGCTGTCCCACTTCTGCCGCGGCGGCTCCTGGCCCAGGGCGCGCTGCGCCAAGTCGGCGCCGGTTTCGTCGCGGTACAACAGCACCACCACGCCGCACCCCTCTTCTTCTATGGTTTCCAGCGCATTGGGCAGCGTCCACGAATGATGGCTGCACAGCGGGGCCAGCATATCGATCACCGACAGCGGCTCGTGCACCCGCACCAGGGTGTCATGATCGGCGCGGATCTTGCCCTTGCTCAGCGCCAGATGGGTGGCTGAGGTAGTGATATCGCGGAACACGTGCAGATCGAAACAGCCGAACGGGGTATCGACCTCGCGCTGGCCCACTTTCTCCACCAGCGATTCGGTGCGGCTGCGGTACTGGATCAGGTCGGCGATGGTGCCGATCTTCAAGCCATGCTCCTCTGCGAACTTCAACAGCTCCGGCAGACGCGCCATGGTCCCGTCGTCATTCATGATTTCGCAGATCACGCCGGCAGGCTCGGCGCCCGCCAGCATCGCCAGGTCACAGCCGGCCTCGGTATGGCCGGCGCGCACCAGCACGCCGCCGTTCTGCGCTTTCAGCGGGAACACATGGCCCGGCTGCACCAGGTCGCTGGCCTTGGCCAGCCGCGCCACGGCGGTCTTGATGGTATGGGCGCGATCGGCGGCGGAGATGCCGGTGGTGACGCCTTCGGCCGCCTCGATGGACACAGTGAAGTTGGTGCCGAAACTGGTGCCGTTGTTGCCGGTCATCATCGGCAGGTTCAGCAGCTTGCAGCGCTCCTCGCTCAGCGTCAGGCAGATCAGGCCGCGGCCATGCTTGGCCATGAAGTTGATCGCCTCCGGCGTGACATACTCCGCCGCCATCACCAGGTCGCCTTCGTTCTCGCGGTCTTCCGCGTCCATCAGCACCACCATCTTGCCGGCCTTGATGTCGGCAATGATGTCTTGAATCGGGGATATGGCCATGCTCTCTTCCTTTGTCGGTTCGCCCGTTCTACGCGGGCAGCAGATCCAGCGCCCGGTATTCGCCGAGCTTCGCCACTTCGCCGTCGCGCAGCGCCAGCGGCCGATTGAACAGCGGGCCATCCACCACCAGCGTGTGGAATTCTCCCGCTTCGCCGCAGGGATCGACGCCCTCGGCCAGCATTTCTTCGATCAGGGCCGCGTCGAACACGCGGCCCAGCCATTTTTCATCCGCCAATGCCGTATTGACCATCACGATGCGGGCGACAAAGCCGGCGGCGACGAACTCGCGCGCCAGGTCGGCCCGCTGCTGTTGCCATAGCGGCAAAAAAGCGCGCAGGCCGGCCTCAAGACAGACTTGCTCTTCCCATTCGCGATGCGCGTCGAGATCGATGTCGCCAAACACCGCCAGCCTGACGCCGTCGTCGACGGCACGGCGCAAGGCTTCGACGAACACCTCGCGATAATCGCCCCAGCTCGCCCGCCCCAGGCGCTGCGGCAAACCCAGCGCCGCCGCCTGAAGCGCCAGCACTTCCGGCCGCACGCCATGCGAACGCGAGCGCTCGCCGCTTTCGTCGCACATGGTCAACAACAGGACGGGCTTGACGCCCAGCCGCACCGCGCGCCACAAGGCGAGGCAGCTATCTTTGCCGCCGCTCCAAGACGCCAGCGCCGGCTCGCCGGCCAGCGTCACACCGCGCCTCCGCGCTGTGCCAGCACCCGCTCCACCGTATCGACGATGGCCTGGGTTTGCGGATCGATCTCGATATTGATCTTATCGCCCGGCGCCCGGCCGGCGATATTGGTGCGCGACAGCGTTTCCGGGATCAGATGGACGCAGAAGCGGCGGTTTTCAACCGCGCCTATAGTGAGGCTGATGCCGTCTATGCCGATATAGCCCTTGGTGAACACGTATTTTTCCAGGCCGGCCGGCAGCTCGAACCAGACGGTGCGGTTGTTCGGCGACTCGACCACCTCCACCACCGTGGCCAGCCCCATCACATGGCCGGACATCGCATGGCCGCCGATATCGTCGCCGAAGCGCGCCGCGCGCTCGACATTGACCCCGTCGCCCACCTTCAGCGCGCCCAGATTGGTGACGCGCAGCGTTTCCCGCATCAGATCGAAGTGAACCCGATCTCCGTCAACGCGGGTAACGGTGAGACAGCAGCCGTTGTGCGCCACCGAGGCTCCCAATTGCAAGCCGGGCAGCATGGCCTGCGGCAAACGTACGATGTGGGTCCGGAAATCCTGCTTTTCTTCGATGGCGACCACTTCGGCCACGCCCTGGACAATGCCGGTGAACACGGAACGCTCCTTCAATCTGCTTAAGTACCGTCATTGTACCCCGCTATCGCGCAGGCCGTCGCCATATTCGCAGCCTGAAATCCGTCGAAAAAGCCGCGACAACAGGATTTCCGTGGGGCGGCAAGTCCGGTAAAATAGTCGGCTTTATCGAATTCCAAGCAAGTCACTCCATGTCCGTCGAACTCGCCCGCATCGCCGAAGAAGTTGCGCACCGCCGCACCTTCGCCATCATCTCCCACCCCGACGCCGGTAAAACCACGCTGACGGAAAAACTGCTGCTGTTCTCGGGCGCCATCCAGATGGCCGGCACCGTGAAGGGCAAGAAAGGCGGCAAGTTCGCCACCTCCGACTGGATGGAGATCGAAAAACAGCGCGGCATTTCGGTGGCGTCGTCGGTGATGCAGTTCGATTACCGCGAGCACACGGTCAACCTGCTGGACACCCCGGGCCACCAGGACTTCTCCGAAGACACCTATCGCGTGCTGACCGCCGTGGACAGCGCGCTGATGGTGATCGACGCGGCCAAGGGCGTGGAAGAGCAGACCATCAAACTGCTGAATGTCTGCCGCCTGCGCAACACGCCCATCGTCACCTTCATGAACAAGTGCGACCGCGAAGTCCGCGACAGCCTGGAACTGCTGGACGAAGTGGAAAACGTGCTGAAGATCCGCTGCTCGCCCATCACCTGGCCCATCGGCATGGGCAAGACCTTCCGCGGCGTGTACAGCCTGCTGAACGACGCGGTGATCCTGTTCGAGGCCGGCGCCGAGAAGCTGGTATCCGACATCGAAGTGATCCAAGGCATAGACAACCCGCGCCTGGACGAACTGTTCCCGCTGGAAATGGAACAGCTGCGCATGGAGATCGAACTGGTCAAAGGCGCGTCCAACGAGTGGAATCTGGACGAATTCCTGGCCGGCGAGCTGACGCCGGTATTCTTCGGCTCCGCCATCAACAACTTCGGCGTGCGCGAGATCCTCAACGCGCTGATCGACTGGGCGCCGGCGCCGCAACAGCGCGACGCCACCGTGCGCAGCGTGGACCCGAAGGAAGCCAAGTTCTCCGGCTTCGTGTTCAAAATCCAGGCCAATATGGACCCGAAGCACCGCGACCGCATCGCCTTCCTGCGCGTCTGCTCCGGCCAGTTCGAGCGCGGCATGAAGATGAAGCATCTGCGCCTGAACCGTGAAATCTCCGCCAGCTCGGTGGTGACCTTCATGTCGCACGACCGCGAGATCGTGGAAGAAGCGTTTGCCGGCGACATCATCGGCATCCCCAACCACGGCAACATCCAGATCGGCGACAGCTTCTCCGAAGGCGAAGAGCTGGCCTTCACCGGCATCCCGTTCTTTGCGCCGGAAATGTTCCGCTCGGTGCGCATCAAGAACCCGCTGAAGCTGAAACAGCTGCAAAAAGGCCTGCAACAGCTGGGCGAGGAAGGCGCGGTGCAGGTGTTCAAACCGCACAGCGGCGGCGATTTGATCCTGGGCGCGGTCGGCGTGCTGCAGTTCGAGGTGGTAGCCAGCCGTCTGGCCGCCGAATACGGCGTGGACGCGATTTTTGAATCGGCCAGCATCTGGTCGGCGCGCTGGTTCACCTGCGACGACCGCAAGAAGCTGGATGAATTCGTCAAGACGCTGCAGATGAACATCGCCACCGACGCCGGCGGCAACCTCGCTTATCTGGCGCCCAACCGCGTCAATCTGCAGCTGACGCAGGAGCGCTGGCCGGACATCGTGTTCCACGAGACGCGCGAACACGCGGTCAAACTGAACGACTAAGCGGCCCATGCGCACCTTCCTCGACCTGATCGCCTTCCTGCGGGAAAACTACTCGCACGAGATTACCCGCTCGCTGCTGCTGATCCTGACGCTGTTGATCATCCGCATCGTAGTCGACCGGCTGCTGGCGGCGAATCAGGGCGTGCCGGTCGAGGAGCGCCGCCGCTGGTCGATCAACACCCGCAACGGCCTGTTTCTTACCGGACTGGCAGGCATCGGCTTCATCTGGGCCAATGAGCTGCAGACGCTGGCCGTTTCCATGCTGGCCTTCGCCGCCGCGCTGATCCTGGCCACCAAGGAGCTGATCATGTGCCTGTCCGGCGGCGTCGTCCGCCAGATGTCCAACAGCTACGGCCTGGGCGATCATATCGAGTTGGGCGCGGTGCGCGGCCGCGTGGTCGACATCGGCCTGTTGTCGACCACCGTGATGGAAATCGGCCCCAATCACAGCTCGCATCAAATGACCGGCCGCGCGCTGACCTTCCCCAACAGCCTGCTGCTGTCAACGCCGGTGATACGGGAAAACTATATGGGCGAATACGTGATGCACATCATCAATGTGCCGCTCGCCTACATCGTGCCGCCAGTCCAGGCCGAGCGCCTGCTGATGGCGGCCGCGGAAAACACCTGCCTGCCGCATATGGAATTGGCGCGCCAGCACATGGAAGAAATGGCCAAACGCTACCTGGTGGACATCCCGTCGGTGGAGCCGCGCATTTCCATTCAGCCAGTCGACGAAAAGCGCTATCAGTTGATCTTGCGCATCGCCATTCCCGCCCGCGAAAGGCAACGTATCGAACAGGCCATCCTGCATCAGTTCATGGGCGCCTGCTATCCGGCAGCCGCCGACTAAGAAATAGAGTAAGAACTCCAAACATCGTATACAATTGCGCTACGCGAAGCCCTCACCAGCCGGTGCCTCATGAGTAAAACCAGAATCAAAACCTACGACCGCATCATCCAGGAAAGCCTCAAGCTGTTTAACGAACAGGGCGAGCGCAGCATCACCACCAACCATATCGCAGCCCACCTGGGCATCAGCCCGGGCAATCTGTATTACCATTTCCGCAATAAAGAGGAAATCGTATATCAGATTTTCATAATGTACAGGGAGTTCATTAACCAGCGTCTGGCCGTGCCGGAAGACCGCAAAATGACGGTCGATGATCTGGTCAACTATCTGGACACCGCCTTCCTGGCCATGTGGCAGTTCCGCTTCATGTTCTACGATTTGCCCGGCCTACTGGCTCGCAATCCGCAGATGCAGTCCGAGTACCATCAGTTCGTCAACACCGAGCTGAAGAACATACTGGGCGAACACTTCCGCGAATTCATCCGCCTGGGACTGTTGAAAATGGATGAAGAGGATATCGAGGCGGTCAGCATCAATATCTGGCTGGTAGTGAAATTCTGGTTCGCCTTCGAGCAGACATCCCGCCCCAAGGCGCCCATCACCGAGGAGTCCGGCCACCGCGGTGTCCTGCAGGTGCTAGCCCTGCTCAAGCCCTATGTGCAGCCGGAATACATGCACGCCTTCCGGTCTTTGTACGAAAGACACACTGCGCAAAAAGCGTCATGACCAAAACAGCAAAGCCACCCCAAGGTGGCTTTGCTGTTTATGCTTTACCGCATGCGTCAGGCCGCCTGAGCCGCCCCCGGCACCAGGTAGTCACCCAGTTCGCCGGCAGCCAGCAGCTCGCGCAAATAATTGCCCGGCTTGGTGCCGATGTATTCAAGCTGACGCCCGCCCTGCCGCGCCACCGCGCCATCCGCGCACACTTCCATCTCCGCCTCCAGATTCCACAGCGTCGACGGCGCATCCGGGTCCACAGGCTCCAACGACACAGTCAAACGGAAGCGGCCATCGCGGGAATACACATCCAGCAATCCCAGCAGCCCCAAGTTGTTGCGGACATCGGCATCGTCCGCATCAAAAGCACCTGCAGTCAAAGCCTGCAGCACCAACACTTCAGGAAAAGTTGTAGTCATGGCTCTACCCCGAGGGTTCCCCCTCATAAACAAGCTATTGGATTATTGTGACTGCATCGCGCAAGGCTTGTGGCCCAGGCTCGGCAATCCGACATTCACTGATGTCTACCCTCATCATGCGGACAATTGCCTGCCGAGACAATGCCCGCCTAGGGAAAACCCATACTCAAGGGATTAGAACTGTACTTTTGGACACTGGCGGCATGGCGCGCATGTCACACCCGAAACCAATAAATGACAAAAGCAATAAAAATTGACAAAGAAATTCAGTTTATTTACTTAGCGACGCGCGTAAAAAAACCCGGCTAGCCGGGTTTTTTCCATCGTTACGCGACAAGGCCTCAGACCAGCACCTTGGCGATCGCCGACGCCACGTAATCGACATTCTTGCTGTTCAGCGCAGCCAGGCAGATCCGTCCGGTGGAAACGGCATAGATGCCGAACTCTTCGCGCAAACGCTCGACTTGCGCCGCGGTCAGGCCGGTATACGAGAACATGCCGCGCTGCGCCGTGATGAACGAGAAATCGGCGGCCACGCCATGCGTCTTGATCGCTTCCAGCAAGGCCACGCGCATGGCGCGGATGCGGTCTCGCATGCCGGCCAGCTCTTCCTCCCACTGGCGACGCAGTTCCGGACTGGACAGCACCGCCGCCACAATGGCCGCGCCATGGATAGGCGGATTGGAATAGTTGGTGCGGATCACTCGCTTGAGCTGCGACAGCACGCGAGACGACTCATCCTTGCCGGACGTTACGATGGACAAGGCGCCCACGCGCTCGCCATACAGCGAGAAGCTCTTGGAGAAGGAACTGGCGATGAAGAATTGCAGGCCGGACACAGCGAACAGGCGAACCGCCAGCGCATCGGCGTCGATGCCGTCGGCGAAGCCTTGATAAGCCATGTCCAGGAACGGCACCAGGCCGCGCTCGCGGCAAACGGACACCACTTCTTCCCATTGCGCGGCGGACAGATCGGCGCCGGTCGGATTGTGGCAGCAGGCGTGCAGCACGATGACGGAGCCGGCGGCCAGCGATGCCAGACGCGCCTTCATCGCGGCGAAATCGACGCCGCGCGTGGCCGCCTCGTAGTACGGATAGTTTTCCACTTCAAAGCCGGCCGACTCGAACAAGGCGCGATGGTTCTCCCACGACGGGTCGCTGATGTAAACCTTGGCAGCAGGGTTCAGCCGCTTCAGGAAGTCCGCGCCTATCTTCAAGGCACCGGTGCCACCCAAGGCCTGCGCGGTCACCACCCGGCCAGCCGACAGCAGCTCGCTGTCGGCGCCGAACAGCAGCTTCTGCACCGCCGCGTCGTAAGCCGCGGAGCCTTCGATAGGCTGATAGCCGCGCGCGGGCAGCGCCTCCAGCCTGGCCTTCTCCGCCGCCTGCACCGCCGCCAGCAGCGGAATCTTGCCGTCATCGTTGGAATAGACGCCCACGCCAAGATTCACCTTGGTGCTGCGGGCATCGGCATTGAAGGCTTCATTCAGACCAAGAATGGGGTCGCGGGGCGCCAGCTCCACGCCGGCGAAGATCGAAGAGGTCATATCAGACTCCATGAATTTGCAGATGGGCCGACACGCTTCAGTCGACCATGAAAAACGGATTGCGTTGTTGCCTTTCGAAGGCACGTTGTTCGCTGTCGAACAACAGTCTAACACGGCCAGGGCCGGCGCCGACAGGCCCGACGCCTGGCCAGCGCGGCAGGATATTGCGCCACTCGGCGTCCAAATCGCCTATGATGGCAAGATCGACAAGCAAAAAGCCCTATCCGTCGTCATCCTGCCGATTTTACGCCACATGGAGACAAACATGAGAAAAGGCATTCTGTTGTTCTGGCCCTCATTCATCATCGCCGTGCTCGCAACCGTCGTCTTCTACTCCGTATTCGGCCCTGCCGAACTCACCCTGCATGGACACCCGTTATTCGCCGACAAGCTGACGGCCTATTCCGTATTCATGCTGATCAGCTGGGCCTTCGGCGCGCTGAACACCTCCATCGTGCTGCTGCTGGAGAAAAGCGCCCGCGACATCAACGGCTTCGCGCCTCCGCCCGTCATCAGCGGCGACGAAGACGGCTCCCCGACTTGAATCCGCCAGAAAAAAGGCCGGACTGCATGGTCCGGCCCTTGTTTTTTAGAACACTTTCAAGCCCTTCAACATCACCACCAGAATCAAGGCCGGCGATACGAAGCGCAACACGATGAACAGCACCCGGAGCAAGCCCTCGTTATTCAGTTTGCCGCCATTGCTCAACGCGTCGCGGAAGCGGTCATAGCCCCACACCCAGCCGGTGAACAGGCACAGGAAGATCCCGCCCAAGGGCATCAGCACATTCGATGTGACAAAGTCGAACAGATCGAACATGGTCATGCCGTGCAGCTTGAAATCCGCCGCCAGGCTATTGGACAAGGCGCAGCCCGAGCCCACCACGGCCAACAGCAGCAGATTGATCACGGTCGCCTTGACGCGGCTGATGCCGAAACGCTCGCTCAGCACCGATACCGGCACCTCCAGAATGGACAGCATCGCGCCGGTGGCGGCAATCGCCGTCAGCACAAAAAACACCACCATGAAGACGTGGCCCAGCGGCATGCTGGCGAACACCGCCGGAATGGTGATGAACAGCAGCGACGGCCCCGCCGCCGGCTGGAAGCCAAAAGCGAATACCGCCGGGAAGATCGCGATGCCGGCCAGCAAGGACACGAACAAGTCGGCGCACATCACGCGGAAGGTAGTGGCCGGGATGTTCTGATCGTCGCGGAAATAACTGCCGTAGGTGATCATGGTGCCCATGCCGATGGACAGCTTGAAGAAGGCCAAACCCACCGCCGTCAGCACCACGCCGGCGCTGATCTTGGAAAAATCAGGCGTAAACAGGAAGGCCAAGCCTTGGCTGGCGCCCGGCAGCATCAAACTGCGCACGCCTATCACCACCAGCAGCACGAACAGCAGCGGCATCAGCTTCTTGGTTACCGCCTCAATGCCTTTGGAAACGCCCAATAGCAGAATGCCGCCGATCAACGCCAGCACCAGCCACTGCCACAGCAGCGACTGCACCGGATCGGAAATCAAGGCGGTGAATGCGCCCGACGTCACCTTGGGATCGCGCGACAGGATATCGCCGCCAATGGCCTTGAAGATGTAGGCGAACACCCAGGCCGCCACTTCGGAATAGAAGGCCATGATCAGGAAGGCGGCAAACACGCCGAATGCCCCGATCAACCACCACGGCTGCCCCTTCGGGGCCAGCGTCGCCAACGTGGTCACCGCGTCGCGCTTGGCCTTGCGGCCCAGCATGATCTCGGAAATCATCACCGGCAAGCCGACCACCAGCGTGGCCAGCACATACACCACCAAGAAACCTGCTCCGCCATTGGTGCCGGTCAGATATGGGAATTTCCAGATATTGCCCAGACCGACCGCTGACCCCAAGGTGGCCGCAAGCACGCCGAAGCTGGAAGTGAATCCGTCACGCGCCTTGGCCGCTCCACCCGATTTTGTTTTGTCCTGACTCATTGTTTTTCTCTCTACCACCTAAGAAAGAAGCCCGCGCGGAGGTCGTCCGGGCGGGCTCTCATTGACCTTCGATACTACAAGGCCGGGATTTTGAGGCCTAACGCAGCTCCAGGCAAAACTTTTTTTGAGTCTATTTGATCAGCTTGCTAGTCAACGCTCCCAGCCAGTCGAAGCAGGCCGATAACTGGGTCTTCTCTATATACTCGTCCGGTCGATGCGCTTGTTCTATCGAGCCCGGCCCCAGCACCACGCATGGCATGCCCGCCTGGCTGAACAACCCCGCCTCGGTGGTGTAAGCCACCCCTGCGCCGCCCTCGCAACCGCACAGGCTGGCCACGTAATGGCGTATTTCCGAAGCCGGGTCGGACTCGAATGCCGGGCTATACACCACAGGCTCGATCACGATGTCCGCCTCCGGCGCGACCTGACGCATCTCCACCAGCAGCGTCTCGGCATAATCCGCTACCGAGGCGACCAAGCGTTGCGGCTCGTCGCCGGGCAGCCAGCGGCACTCGAACATGAATTCGCAATCTGCCGGCACGATATTGCACGCCACGCCGCCATGGATCAACCCTGTCTGCATGGTGGTGAACGGCACATCGTACAGCGGCTGCTGATGGCCGAACGCGGCTTCGGCGTCGGCCAGCTTGCGGACATGGGTGATCAGCCTGGCGGCGTATTCGATGGCGTTGACCCCATGCGGCGTCAACGAGGAGTGCGCGGCGCGCCCCTTCACCTTGCAACGGTAATGGGCAATGCCCTTGTGCGCGATGACCGGACGCATCGAAGTGGGTTCGCCGACCAGGCAGCCGGCAATCGACTCGCCATCGGCAAGCAGCCCATCGATCAGCCTCCCCACGCCGAGGCAACCCACCTCCTCGTCGTAGGACAAGGCAATGCCTATGCCTTGCCTCAATCGGTCCTCATTCGCCAATTGCACAAACAAAGGCACCTGCGCCAGCACGCAGGCGATGAAGCCCTTCATATCCGCGCTGCCGCGGCCATAGAGCCGGCCATCGCCGCCATCGGTCAGTTCGAACGGCGGGTAGCGCCACTGCTGCCCATCAACCGGCACCACATCGCTATGCCCGGACAGCACGATCAACGGCAATCCCGGCTTGCCGATGCGCACGAACAGATTGGCCTTGCCGCCATCATCATCGTAGGTGAGCCTGCAGGCCAGACCAAAGCCGGCAAGATAAGCCTGCACCCACTCTATCAATTGCAGATTGGAGTGGCGGCTGGTGGTATCGAAACGGATCAGTTCGGCCAGCAACGGGACAACGGTTGGATTCATAGTCGGACTCGGCGAATTCTGGATATGGCGTTGCCGTTGAGTCTGCACCCAAGCCCGGCGGTCGGCAATAGCGGCGAATCATTCGCATCTGCGCCAAGAGCGGCCGCATAAAAATGCTTGTCAAATAGTCGAATATTGAATACAATCCGTTTTCTCTATGGCGGGCCTCCCCGCATTGCACGGTAGCGAACCTGGTCAGGTCCGGAAGGAAGCAGCCACAGTTACTTAGTGCAAGTGCCGGGGTTCAGGCTCGCCACCCCTCCCCCAGAATTACCCGTCAAGATGATTGCAGATTTGCGACAGTCAGGCGTCTTTTTTCGCCGACCTCGCAAAATCCCATTGTCCTTGACAATAAGATTGCGCTAACATTAGCAAAACTGAATTTTCAAATTCATGGAACTTCACTAATTTCCCTGCATCATAAATATTCCTGTTGGATTTTTTTTGCTATTTTTAGTAAGCAGGGCGAAGTCCTAAAAAATATTAGAACCATTTGTTTCAGATACGAGAGGAACACTCATGAAACTGTTTGAAAAGATCCCGAACCCGCGGGAAATCCGCCGCAAGCTCGGCCTGAATCAGCAAGAGTTCTGGAGCCGCATCGGCGTTACCCAGTCCGGCGGCTCCCGCTACGAAAGCGGCCGCAACATGCCGAAACCGGTACGCGAGCTGCTGCGCCTGGTTCACGTCGAGCAAATCGACCTGTCCAAGGTACGCCGCGAAGATTTCGAGATTGTGGAATACCTGAAGGAAACCCACCCCGATCTGTACAAGAGCCTGCGCAAAGCGGTTCGCACCAAGATCGAAGCTCAGGAAGGCGGCGCCGAAGCGGCCGCCAACTGATTGCCATAAATATAAGAGAAACAAAGCCGACGCGGCCTACCCGCGTCGGCTTTTTTGCCGCTTGACGCCGCCTACTCCCCGGCATAACGGACCAGCAATACCGGCACATCCGCCACCTTGAGCACGCCCTCAGCCACGCTGCCCATCAGCAAATGCATCAGTCCGCCCAAACCGTGCGTGCCCATCACGATCAGATCGGCGCCCCAGGCGCTGGCGTCATCGGCCAACACCAAGGCGATCTTGTCGCCCCAGCTCTCCAGAATCTGGCACTCCGACTCGACGCCCAGCGATCTCGCCCTCTCCACCGCCTGCTGCAGCACCTGCTCCCCGGCCTGCTTGATCGACTTCTGCAGCTCCGTCGCATCCAGGAACTCGGTACCGCCCCAGCCAAACTGCGCCAGATCGACAACATGAACCAGCCGAACCGTCGAAGCGAACGCCTTGGCGAGCTTGCAAGCTTCAATCAGCGCCATCATGGAGGTGTCGCTATCATCCACCGGCACAAAGATTTTCTGATACATGACATGCAGCTCCTATATGAATTTGGCTTACACTCCCAGTCTATCAAGACCCGCATCATGATGTTTGACACAGATTAGGTCTTATAGACATAAAGGCCATATCCGCCTCTCACCTTTTCAGTATACCAAGCCATGGCACGCATCAAACTTGAACTTCCAGAGCGCATGTTTTTCGAGACCACGCTGGACATCCGGATCAGCGACATCAACTACGCCGGCCATCTGGGCAACGACGCGGTGCTGCGGCTAGCCCACGAATCGCGGCTGCGTTGGCTGAAATCGCTCGGCTACCGGCATGAGCTGCAAGTGGAAGGACTGGGGCTGATCGTGGCGGACACCGCCATTTGCTACCGCGCCGAGGCCTTTCATGGCGATGCCTTGCGCTTTCGCCTCGGCGCCGACGACATCAACCGTCATGGTTTCGATCTGATTTATCAGGCAGTCGATGACAACAGCTGCAAAGAAGTGGCAAGATTGAAAACAGGTGTCGTCTTCTTCGATTATCAGACACGCAAAGTCGCCCTAATGCCGGAAGCCTTTACCGGAAAGCTTAGCCAATAGCAAATAAGGAATAGCGCCATGAGAAATTACTCGCCCAACAGCCCAGAGGCGATGGCCAGGCTCCTGGCCATGTTCATGATCACAGACGGCAATATGGACCCGCGCGAACTCGAGTTGCTGGAAAAGCTGCACGTCTACCACCTGATCAATCTGCCGCGCAAACAGTTTGCCCAAGTGCTGCGCGACTACTGCGACGACCTTTCCGACGAAGCCGGCGAAGACGGCTCCATCCGCCTGCTGGATCGCGAGCGGGTAGACAACCTGCTGGCCGAGGTTAGCGACCGGCGCAAGCGCATCCTGACCTGCGTGCTGGCGATGGACATCGCCAAATCCGACGGCACCATCAGCGACAGCGAAATGGCCCTGCTCAGCCACATGATGAAAAGCTGGAGCATCACGCTGGACGACCTGGAGCGCGAGTTCGCCCGCTGATCCGCATGCCCGGGGCGCCTGCCTTGCAGCCGCGCCCCTTTCTCTCACCCATTGCCATAGTTGACTCAATGAATACCCGTTTTACTGGCACCGAACGCTATATCGCCACCGACGACCTGATGATGGCCGTCAATGCCTCCATCGCCCTGCAACGCCCGCTGCTGATCAAGGGCGAGCCCGGCACCGGCAAAACCATGCTGGCCGAAGAAGTCGCCACCAGCCTGGGCCGGGAGCTGATCGTCTGGCCGATCAAGTCCACCACCAAGGCGCAGCACGGCCTGTACGAATACGATGCCGTGTCGCGGCTGCGCGATTCGCAGCTGGGCGACCCGAAAGTCCACGACATCGCCAACTACATCGTCAAGGGCAAGCTGTGGCAGGCCTTCGAAGCCGATCAAGCGCCAGTGCTGCTGATCGACGAAATCGACAAGGCGGACATCGAGTTTCCCAACGACCTGCTGCGCGAACTCGATCAGATGGAATTCTTCGTTCACGAGACGCAGCGATTCGTGCGCGCCAAACAACGCCCCATCATCATCATCACCTCCAACAATGAGAAGGAGCTGCCGGACGCCTTCCTGCGCCGTTGTTTCTTCCACTACATCCGCTTCCCGGACGCCGAGACGATGCAATCCATCGTCGACGCCCACTTCCCCAACATCCGCCAGCAGCTGGTGCAGCAGGCGCTGGAAGTGTTCTTCTCCATCCGCGAGCTGCCGGGCCTGAAAAAGAAACCCACCACCTCAGAGCTGCTGGACTGGCTGAAATTACTGACCGGCGAAGCCATCAGCGAAACCGAGCTTGCCGCGCGGCAGGAGCGCAACGCGCCGCCGCCGCTTGCCGGCGCGCTGCTGAAGAACGAACAGGATCTGCAATTGTTTGATCGACTGATGCAGATGGCGCGGTTGCGGCGCTGACATGCGCGACGACATCGCCCGCTTCATCGACCACCTGACCGTCGCCGGCCGCAGCCCGCACACACTGGCGGGCTATCGCGCCGATCTGGAAACGCTGACCGGCCAGTTGCAGCCCAAAATCCTGGCCGAAGCCCAAGCAACGGACTTGCGCAAAGCATTGGCGCAACAACATGCCCGCGGCCTGGGCAGCCGCAGCCTGGCGCGACGGCTTTCCGCTTGGCGCCAATTCTATCAATGGCTACAGCAAAGCGGACAACGCGAAGACAACCCCGCCAGCGCCTTGCGCGCGCCGAAACGCGACAAGCTGCTGCCCAAGGCGCTGCCGGTCGATGGCGCGGCGGCGCTGCTGGACAGGATGGAAGGCGATGACGAACTGGATGCGCGGGACCGCGCCATCTTCGAGCTGATCTACAGCTGCGGGCTACGCCTGTCGGAAACAGTGGGCCTGAATCTGCAAGACGTGGATTTCTCCGATCAGCTATTGCGGATTCGCGGCAAAGGCGGCAAGGAAAGACTGGCGCCGATAGGCGCGGAAGCGATGCGCCGGCTGCAAGCATGGCTGGCGCAACGCCAGGCAGCCATAGACGAGCCGGCGCTATTCACCGGCCGCCACGGCCGCCGCCTGGGCGGCCGCCAGATAGAAAAACGGTTGCGCGACTGGGCCATCAAAACCGGCGCCAGCCAGCATGTCCATCCGCACATGCTGCGCCACTCCTTCGCTTCCCACCTGCTGCAGTCCTCAGGTGATCTGCGGGCAGTGCAGGAGCTGCTGGGCCACGCCAACCTGTCCAGCACGCAAATCTACACCGCGCTCGACTTCCAGCATCTGGCCAAGGTCTATGACCAGGCGCACCCCCGGGCGCGGCAAGCGCCCGCCAAACCCGACACCGACGAAGACAATTAAGCCGCTCGCGCGTGGCCATGGATGCGCTGCAGCAGCCGCGCCAACGCTTCTTCCACAGTTTGCCGCCGGACGGCTTCGCGGTCGCCGCCAAAGTGGCAACTCCAGGCCTCCGTCTGCCCCCCGGGATGGGCGATGGCCAGCCAGACCAGGCCCACCGGCTTTTCCGGCGAACCGCCATCCGGCCCGGCAATGCCGGAAACCGCCACAGCCCAGTCGGCATCGGCCAGCGTCTGCACGCCGATGGCCATTTCCCGCACCACCCGTTCGCTGACCGCGCCGTGATCCATCAACGACGACGCCTGTACGCCCAGCAACTGCTGTTTGGCCTGATTGCCGTAGCTGACCACGCCATGACTGAACCAGGCAGAGCTGCCCGGAATGTCGGTGATGGCGGCGGCGATCAGTCCGCCCGTGCAGGACTCGGCCGTAGCGATGCTTTCGCCGCGTCCGAGCAGCAGCGCGCCGAGGTCGGCGGCCAGTTGTCTGCTATTTGCCATGTCGTTCTCTGTAGTGCCTGATCAGGCCGTTGGTGGAGCAGTCGTGCGACAGCGCGCCGGTGTCGCCGGATAGTTCCGGCAGGATGCGCCTGGCCAGCTGCTTGCCGTACTCCACCCCCCACTGATCAAACGAGTTGATGCCCCAGATCACCCCCTGCACAAACACCTTGTGCTCATACAAAGCCATCAGCATGCCCAGGGCATAGGGCGTGACTTTGTCCAGCGCCAGCGTGTTGGAGGGCTGGTTGCCCGGAAACAGTTTCTGCGGCAGCAGCATGTCCAATGCCTCGCCCGATAAATGCCCCAGCTCCTGCATCACCTCGGCCTCGCTCTTGCCGCGCATCAAGGCCTCGGTCTGCGCCAGGCAGTTGGCCACCAGCACATCGTGCTGATTGCCCAGCGGATAATGGCTGTTCAGCGGCAGAATGAAGTCGCACGGCACCAAGCGCGTGCCCTGGTGTAGCAGTTGGAAAAAGGCATGCTGGCTGTTGGCGCCCTCCTCGCCCCAGATCACCGGCCCGGTGTCGAAATCCAGCACCTCGCCGCAGCGCCCCACCCGCTTGCCGTTGGACTCCATATCCAGTTGCTGGATGTGGGCCGGCAAGCGCCGCAAGCCATGATCGTAGGGCATGATGGCATGAGTATGCGCCCGATAGAAGGTGTTGTACCAGATGCCGATGAGCGCCAGCAGCACCGGCATATTGGCCTCGAACGGCGACTCGAAGAAGTGCCGGTCCATGGCGTGACCGCCGTCGAGAAAGGCCCGGAAATGGTCGTAGCCTACCGACAGCATCACCGGCAAGCCGATGGCGGACCACACCGAGTAGCGTCCCCCCACCCAATCCCAGAAGCCAAACATATGCTGCGGATCGATGCCGAAAGCCCGCACCGCCGGCTCATTGGTGGACACGGCCACGAAATGGCGGGCGATATCGGCCTCCGTCCCCGCCTGCAGGAACCAGCCGCGCGCGGCCTGGGCGTTCAGCAGCGTTTCCGGCGTGGTGAACGATTTGGAAGCCACGATGAACAACGTGGTGGCTGGATGCAGCTTCTCCAGCGTCCGCGCCAGATGCTGGCCATCGACATTCGACACGAAATGGACATTCAACTCCGGATGCGCATAGGCGGACAAGCTTTCCTTGACCACCAGCGGCCCCAGATCCGAGCCGCCGATGCCAAGATTCACCACATCCCGAATCCTTTGGCCGTCAAAACCCAGCCAAGCGCCGTCGCGCACCTTGTCGCTGAAATCGCGCATCCGCCGCAGCACCCGATGCACATCCGCCACCACATCCTGGCCATCCACCACCAGGCTGGCGTCTTCCGGCAGGCGCAGCGCGGTATGCAGCACGGCGCGGTCTTCGCTGATATTGATGCGCGCGCCATCGCGCATCCGCTCCATCCAGCCTTTCAGATCCGCCGCCCGGGCCAGATCGAACAGCAACTCCAGCGTGCGCTCGGTGATCCGGTTCTTGGAATAATCGAGCAACAAGCCGTCCAACTCCAACGAGAAGCGCTGGAAGCGGTTCGGGTCCAGTTGAAACAGTTCGCGCATATGCATCTGGCGCGTCGCCCGCTGATGCTGATGCAGCTTGGCCCAGGTTGGCGTGCTATTGATGTCGATGTGGCGGTGTGCGGCCATGTTTTCTGCCGATGGAATATCAAGAATGGAAAAAAAGGCTGGCCCAAGGGCCGGCCCCTCACCGATGGCTTGCCTCGCGCTTATAGCTTGAGGAAATGTTCGCGGTAGTAGCGCATCTCCTCGATAGACTCGAGGATGTCCGCCAACGCTTCATGCTTGCCGCGCTTGACCACGCCCTTGGCCACTTCCGGCTTCCAGCGCTTGCACAGCTCTTTCAGGGTGGATACGTCCAGATTGCGATAGTGGAAGTAAGCCTCCAGCTTGGGCATCCAGCGCGCCATAAAGCGGCGGTCTTGATGAATGGTGTTGCCGCACATCGGCGTGGTCCGTTCGGGCACATACTGCATCATGAACTCGAGCAGCGCCTGCTCCGCCTCGGCCTCGCTGACCGCGGAGTTTTTCACCTTCTCGATCAGCCCGCTCTTGCCGTGCGTGTTCTTGTTCCAGTCATCCATCGCGTCCAGCACGGCGTCCGGCTGGTGGATCACCAGCACGGGCGACTCGGCCACCACATTCAGCTGGCTGTCGGTGACGATCATCGCCACTTCGATGATGCGATCGGTATCCGGATTCAGGCCCGTCATTTCCATGTCGAGCCAGATGAGGTTATTGGTATCTTGTGCCATACTAGCCAATCTTGAGAAAACCCTGCCATTTTCCTTCATTGCCGCCGCGGCGGCAAACCCGACACCCATATCGATACCCATGACCGACGCATTTTCCCTACTGTTCGCCTGCGCGCTGGCGTTGACGTTGAGTCTGAAACTGTGGCTGGGCGGACGACACATCCGCCATATCGCCCGCCACCGCAAGCAGGTGCCCGCGGCCTTCCGCGACAGCATCACCCTGGAGCAGCACAGCCATGCCGCCGATTACACCATCGCCAAGACCCGGCTCGGCCTGCTGTCGGCCTGGCTGGACACCGCGCTGATCGCCGGCTTGACTTTCGGCGGCGGCCTGCAATGGCTGGCCGTCCACACGCTGCAATGGTTTGCCCAGCCGCTGCTGTCCGGCCTGGCGCTGATCGCCGCCGTTACCGTGATCAGCGGCCTGGTTTCGCTGCCGCTGAGCCTGTACGGCACATTCGGCATCGAGGCCCGCTTCGGCTTCAACAAGACGACAATCGATCTCTACCTGATGGATCAGGTCAAGGGACTGCTGATCGGCGCCCTCATCGGCCTGCCGCTGGTGACCCTGGTGTTGTGGCTGATGGACATTTCCGGGCCGCTATGGTGGCTGTGGGTGTGGTTGGTGTGGTCGGCTTTCCAGTTGCTGATGGTGGCCATCTTCCCCACGGTGATCGCCCCGCTGTTCAACAAGTTCCAGCCGCTGCAGGACGATGCGCTGAAGACGCGCATCGAGTCGTTGCTGCAAAGAGCCGGCTTCAAGAGCCAGGGCGTGTTCGTCATGGACGGCTCGCGCCGCTCCAGCCATGGCAATGCCTATTTCACCGGCTTTGGTTCCGCCAAGCGCATCGTGTTCTTCGACACCTTACTGTCGCAGCTCAGCCACGCCGAGATCGAGGCCGTCCTGGCGCATGAGCTGGGCCACTTCAAACGCCGCCACATCGTCAAGCGCATCGCCATGGCCTTTGGCCTGTCGCTGGCGCTGCTGTGGGCGCTGGGCCAACTGCTGCACGCGCCGTGGTTCTACGCCGGACTCGGCGTCACCGTGCCGAGCACCGCGATGGCGCTGATCCTGTTCTTCACCGCAACGCCGGCGTTCACCTTCCCGCTGACGCCGCTGTCCAGCCGCATGTCGCGCCGGCATGAATACGAGGCGGACGATTTCGCCTCGGAACAGACCCGCGCCGACGATCTGATCGGCGCTCTGGTCAAACTGTACCGCGACAACGCGTCCACGCTGACGCCGGACCCTATCCACTCCATGTTCTATGATTCGCACCCGCCCGCCGCGCTGCGCATCCAACATCTGAAAGGAAACCACGCATGAATCTGCTGGAATTGTCCTGCACCCCGCAACACGGCCAGAGCCCGCTGGCTGACAACACGGTCAAGCAACTGCTGTCCTCGCTGCCGGAATGGCAGATCGCCGGCATCGAGCTGAACAAGACCTATCGTTTCGCCAACTACCATGAAACGATGGCCTTTGTGAACGCGCTGGCCTGGATCGCCCATCAGGAAGACCATCATCCGGATCTGTCAGTCCATTACAACCGAGTCGTCGTGAACTTCAGCACTCACGATGCCGGCGGGCTGACACTGAACGACTTCATCTGCGCAGCCAAGACCGAAGCCTTGATCAAGCGCCCATGACAGCCAGCGTTGGTCAAATCATCCGCAGCCACGGCCGTCGCTTCATCGTTGAAGCCAACGGCCAAACCTATGACTGCACCACCCGCGGCAAGCGCGTCGACTACGCTTGCGGCGATATCGTGGACATCCTGGTACAGAACCAGGAACAGGCGGTGATCGAGCGCTCTCACGAGCGGCGCAGCCTGCTATACCGCCAGGACGACTGGAAGACCAAGGTCATCGCGGCCAACGTCACGCGCATCCTGTTCGTCATCGCCGCCGTGCCCTCGCCGAATGAGGAGCTGCTGTGCCGCTGCCTGATCGCGGCCGAGGCCGGAGACATCGAGCCTGTCATCGTCGTCAATAAATGCGACCTGCCGGAAACCGCCGCGCTGCTGGAAAAATTGCAACTGTATGTGAAACTTGGATACAAGCTGGTTACACTGTCGGCCAAACAGGACTTCACCCCGCTGAAACCCTTGCTGCAAGGGCAGACCAGCGTTTTGGTCGGGCAATCCGGAATGGGTAAGTCCACCCTGACCAATGCCCTGCTGCCTGAGGCCAACGCCCGCATTGGCGACATCTCCACCGCGCTGGATTCCGGTCGTCATACCACCACCCACGCCACGCTTTACCACCTGGACGAAAGCAGCCATCTGATTGATTCGCCCGGCCTGCAAGAATTTGGCTTGAAGCACCTTAAAGCAGTTGATCTGACTCATTATTTCCCGGAGCTGCGCAGGTATATTGGACAGTGCCGTTTCCATAACTGCACGCACCGGGTCGAACCTAATTGTGCGATCATGAATGCCGCGGAAAAAGGCGAGATTGCGGCGCATAGACTGGGCTTATTGCAGCGTTTGACGCAGGAGCTGTCGAAAGCGCCTTTGTAAATAAGCAAGCACACACTTCTTATTTACTTTTTATATCGCGCTAAATATTCTGTAAGAAAAGGGGTTCAGTATTACGCAAGCATAAACTCAACACCAAAAGAGGAGCCAGCATCATGACGAAAAAAATCGCGCTAGTCACCGGCGGCATGGGCGGTATCGGAACCGCCATTTGCAAGACTCTGGCCGAAACCGGCCACACCGTAGTCACCACCTATAGCAAATCAGGCCGTGAACAAGCCTGGCTGGCCGACATGAAAGGCCTGGGCTTCACCGACATCCACTGCTACCAGTGCGACGTTGCCGATTTCGCCGCCTGCCAGTCCATGGTGGCGCGCATCGTCAAGGATCTCGGCCCGGTTTCCATTCTGGTCAACAACGCCGGCATCACCCGCGACGCCAGCTTCAAGAAGCAGACCAAGGACGACTGGGACGCCGTCATCCGCACCAATCTGGATTCGGTGTTCAACATGACCAAGCCGGTGCTGGACGGCATGCTGGAAGCCGGTTTCGGCCGCATCATCAATATCTCGTCCATCAATGGCCAGAAAGGCCAGTTTGGCCAGACCAACTACTCCGCGGCCAAGGCCGGCATGCACGGCTTCACCATGGCCCTGGCGCAGGAAGTCGCCAAGAAGGGCGTGACAGTCAACACCATCTCCCCGGGCTACATCGCCACCGAAATGGTCATGGCGGTGCCGGAAGACGTGCGCAACAAGATCATCGCGCAGATTCCGGTCGGCCGTCTTGGCAAGCCGGAGGAGATCGCCGCGCTGGTCGGCTTCCTCAGCTCCGAACACGCCGGCTTCATCACCGGCAGCAATATCGCGATGAACGGCGGCCAACACATGATGTAAGTCCGCCAAGGCTCCGCACACTGACACGCCGCCCGGCCCAGGGCGGCGTTTTCTTTTTGGCCAACCCGTGTATGCTATTGCCTTCCCCAACCCGAATGCGCAATACCCATGGCAGAAAATCTGATCATCGAAGGCGACAACAAGGAAGACAAGTACCGGACGCTGCTGCCGCAGGCGCACGCCCTGATTGATGGCGAAACCGACGTCATCGCCGCGCTGGCCAACCTATCCTCCGCCCTGGCCATGACTTTTGGCTGGTTATGGACCGGCTTCTATCTGGTCAAGGGCGAGCAATTGGTGCTCGGCCCCTTCCAGGGGCCGATCGCCTGCACCCGAATCCCGCATGGCCGCGGCGTTTGCGGCAGCGCCTGGGCGCAGAACCGCACGCAGCTGGTGGAGGACGTGGACGCCTTCCCCGGCCATATCGCCTGCTCATCCAGCGCCCGCTCCGAAGTGGTGGTGCCCGTGCGCGACGCCTCCGGCAAAGTGGTGGCGGTGCTGGATATCGACTCCGACCAATTGGCCAGTTTCGATCAGATCGATGCCGACTATCTGGAACGCATCGTAGCGCCGCTGGGCGCCTTATTCCCGGCCTGACACGCCGCCACGATAATGAAACAGGCCCGCCAGCAGCGGGCCTGTTTCATCGCATGGATCGCTCCGCGATTATTTCTGGATATCCAGCAACTCCACCTCGAAGTACAGATCGGTATTCGGCGGAATCGCGCCTGGAGCGCCGCGGCTGCCGTAAGCGGTGGCCGCCGGGCAGAACAGCTTGGCCTTGCTGCCCACGGTCAAGGCGCTGACGCCCTGCGTCCAGCACGGAATCACCCGATTCAGCGGGAAGCTGATCGGGCCGCCATTCTTGTACGAGCTGTCGAACTCGCGTCCATCCTTGAATGTGCCGCGATAGTTGACCTTGACGGTATCGGTGGGCTTGGGCTTGACGCCCTTGCCCTGGCTCAGGATTTCGACCGTGACGCCAGACGGCAAGGTCTGCGTAGCTGCGGCCTGGGCCGATGCGGCGAGCGCCAGCAGCGCCAGAGCGGGAACAATGCGGTTCAGCAACATAACTCCTTCATCGGGAAAAATATAAGAACACCGCCAGCCACCGCTAGCGGTACTGAATCGTGCCGGATTCGGCCAGATCCTCCAGCAGGCGTTCGACGCTGGCGCCCGGCATGATGAACGGGTTCAGCACGGGCAAGGACGAGTGGCGCAGCAGGATGGAGGCGTTCAACTGATCCAACGCCACCTCGGCCATGCTCCAATTGGCGAATTTGCGCTGCTCGATTTCCGCGAACGACAACAAGGTCAGCGAATGATGGCGGGCGTCGCGCGCCAGCTTCAGATACAGACGGCTGACATGGACCCTGCTGCCCTCCAGCACCTGCACGAACACATCCTTGCTGTAACACAGGAGGCCGGTGATGCCCAACGGCGGATTATACTTGCGCGCCGCTAGCAGAATATCATCCACCAGCGCCTGTTCTATCGGTTGTTGCGCCCGGCTGCAGTAAATCAGGCGAACCAGCATGGCCATGCTCCTCGATCATTTATGCATCAGCGACAGGAATTCCCGGCGCAGCGTGGCATCCGTCAGGAACGATCCTCGCATCACGCTATTGGTCATTTTGCTATTGCTGTCCTTCACGCCGCGCCAGTGCATGCAGAAGTGGTCGGCCTCCATCACGATGGCCAGGCCATTAGGCTGCAGCTTGCGCATCAGCAGGTCGGCGATTTGCGAAACCGCCTCTTCCTGTATTTGCGGGCGGGACATCACCCACTCGATCAGCCTGGCGTATTTCGACAAGCCGATCAGATTGGAATTCTCGTTCGGCATCACCCCTACCCACACCCGGCCGATGATGGGGCACAGGTGATGGGAGCAGGCGCTGCGCACGGTCACCGGCCCAACGATCATCAATTCGTTCAAGCGCTCCACATTGGGAAACTCGGTGCTGGGCGGCATCGGCACATAACGACCGCGGAACACTTCGCGCACAAACATCTTGGCCACGCGCTTGGCCGTCTCATGCGTGTTGTGATCATGCTCGATGTCGATGACCAGGCTCTCCAACACTGTTTTCAATTTAGCCTGGACTTCGTCTTGTAGCGCATCGAGTTCGCCGTCTTCGATATAGTCGGCGATATTATCGTTAGCATGGAAACGCGCGCCGGCCTCTTGCAAACGGTAGCGAATCTTTTGGGAAACGGATTCCGGCTGGTTCTGCTTGTCGGTTTTGCTCATTGTTGATTATTAGTTCGCAAGAAAATGGAAATCATTTCGAATATACACCAATCACCCATGGCGGAAGATAGCATCGGGCCTGAATTCTTCATAGCCAGCTTGGCATAGTGAGCCGATGGTAGTGCAGCTGATGACGGCATGCAAACCTCGCCATCCGCAACCCGCATCCACGGCTACGCCAGCGGCTTTCTCCCGGGCAACTCGCTCAAAACGTCAATGCTATATAAGTAGACCGCGAACATCAACAAAATGATTTGGCATGAACAGTCCTTGACGCGCCGCATGCGGCAGGTCAAAGAAAAACGGCATCCGCTTGCATGGAAGCGAATGCCGTTCTGACTGCATGCACTGAGGCTCAACCGGCCAGCAGGCATACCTCGCGCTTAGGCAGCGCAATCTTATGATCCGTGCTGTATTGGTAATCGTGGAATACATGTTCCGCGCTGAGCAACTGGTAGCTGCCGTCCGCCAGACGATGCGTGGTGTCCTTCAGACGATACGCATAGTGGCCACAGGTCCAGCAGTCGAAATTGCGCATATGGGTGCACAGGCAGGTCTTTTCCCAAACGGGCACGCGGCGCTCGCCCGGATGGGCTTCATGCGCTTTATGATAAGCCTCGATATAGGAGCAGCCACCCTTCGCATCCAGCAGATAGCCGTAAGCCTCGCAATTGGGTCGGATGCTGTCGCCAATCGCCGGACAACCCTTGATCATCCGCATCGGATAACCGGTGGGTGACAGCTGATTGACCTCGATATCGTCTTCGTCGGCCTTGAAATACTCCTGCTGCACCTTCTCCGGCAAGCCGCATTCGCGCGTCACCGTGAAACGGGTCGCCACTTGCACCGCGCCGGCGCCGGCTTCCAAGAAACCCGCAGCGTCGCTGCCGGTGAAAATGCCGCCAGCCGGAATCAGCGGGATATCCAGCTGCTCGGCTTTCAACCAGTCGCGGATTTCAGTAAAGATGCTTGCCAGATCGTACTCGGCCCAGTCCATGCCGAAACCGAGGTGGCCGCCGGCCAACGGCCCTTCCACCACCACATAATCCGGCATCCGGCCGCAACGGCCGTTCTTTTTCAGGAACAGCTGCAGGGCGCGCAGCGAGGACACGATGATGCCGAGTTTGGCATCGCGAAACCGCGGATGATCCTCGATAAGCGCGAACGAACCCAGGTGCAGGCCGGCCGCCAGCGTGATGCCGTCGATGCCGGCATCCAAGGCGGCGCGCATGCGCACCCGCAGCGTCTCCTTGGGCGCGTTCATGGTCAGCTTTTCCATGCAATTGATGAAGATCAGGCCATCGCCCTGCTTCTGCTGCATGGCGTTGCCGACGTGAAGCCGCGTGGCCTCTTCCAACACGCCCAGATCAAACTGGACAACCGACTTATCCGGGTTGTCCACATTGAATTTGTACTTCGCCAGCTTGGTCTTGACGAACTTGGTGTCGAAACGGCGATCCGTCACCGTCGGCACCATCGCGTCGGATATATGGCCGACGCCGCCAAGCCTGGCAGCTTCCAACGCCAACCTGGCAGTGGAAATATCCACCCCCATGCCGCCGATCATGATCGGCACTAGTTGCTTGTTGCCCAGCTGCAGGCGAAAATCATCAACACACTTCATTTTGACGGCTCTCCCCTAAGTGCTGGGGCGGATTATCACCCGCAAAAAACGGAAAATCCACATTTTTAGAGTTTTTGCTCATGGCGCCCGGCGCAGCCGGCCTATCCAGCCAACGTCTCTCTCACCAAAATCCGCAACGCCGGCAGCAACTCGCTCTCAAACCAGGGATTTCTCCGCAACCACAACTGATTGCGCGGACTGGGGTGCGGCAGCGGCACAACGGCAGGCCAGTATTCGCGCCAGGCCGCCACCGTCTCGGTCAGCGTTTTATTGCGCTGCGGCAGATGATAGGCCTGCGCATACTCGCCCACGGCCAGCACCAGCCTGACATCGCGCAGCAAAGGCATGAGCCTCGGATGCCACAGCGCCCGGCACTCCGGCCTGGGCGGCAGGTCGCCGCTGCGCCCGGCGCCCGGGTAGCAAAAACCCATAGGCACAATGGCGAAGCGGCTTGCATCATAGAACTGCGCCGCATCCACACCCAACCAATCTCGCAAACGCTCGCCGCTCGCATCCTGCCAGGGAATGCCGCTTTCGTGGACCTTGCGCCCCGGCGCCTGACCCGCCAGCAGAATGCGGGAATTCGGCGCAGCCCGCAGCACCGGGCGCGGACTGTGCGGCAAATACGCCTCACAGTGCCGGCAAGCCGCGATATCCAGCAGCAGCGCCTCCACAGGCTCAGCCATGCGCATGGCCCAGTAAAGCAGCCCTCGCCATGCCCGCAAGCACTGCGTCCAAATTCAGCGCCTCGGCCGCATCCATTTCCATCAACACGCCGCATGCGCCGGCAAGCAAGGCCGAAGCGGCCAAAACTGGCGCCAAGTTCGCGCCGCCCGCCGCCACGGGCGCCACCATCACGGGCAGATGCGTTTCGCGCCGCAAGCAGGCCAGCTCGCCCACATTCAGGCCTGCCGCCTCGCCCTCGCTCCCGCAGTCGCACAGGATAATTCTATGATTGCCGCCCACCGCCACATGCTCGGCCGCCAGCAGCCACTCGCCAAGCCTCACCCGATTATTCCGCTGCAAGATGACAGGTTTGTTGATGCGGCCGACTTCTCGCAATAATTCCACCTGCTGCAGGCAATGCGGCGGCAATAGCAAGCCGCCCAGTTGCAATTCCAGATACACATCCAGCAAGCGCAAATCGCGCAGCTCCGCCACGGCCACCAGCCCATGCTCCGCCGCCACCTCGCTCAAGGTTTCCAGGTCAGCCGCGCCCATGGGGCGGTAACGATATGGGTTGTCATGGCCGCCGCGGCGTGCGAATAACAAGCGGCCGCCCGCAGCTTTGACCCGGGCCGCGGCGGCGGTCAGCGAGTCGCGGGTCCAGTCATGGCCGCAACCGCCCAACCAGGCCGGCGCGCCGCCGCCAAAGGCGACATCGCCGATTCGCACGATGCTGTCTTCGGGCTGCGCCTCGCGCGAAACGATGCGGTAATCGCTGACCACGCGCAAGGCGCGGGCCACGCCCGGCATCGATTCGAACCAGGCCGGCTCCAGGCCGCGCTCCTGACCCACCGCGCCGATCACGGTACGCTCGCTGCCGCGCGACACATGCGCCGTCAAGCCCTGCGCTTCGATGCGCGCCACCACGGCGGCAATCTCGGCATCCGTCGCAGAGCCATTCATTACGATGATCATTTCCGCACTCCACCATGATGCCGCCCGCCAGCATCCATCTTATTGCGCCATTTGCGCGCCACCCGCCGCACCAACCTGGACAAGGCCGAAGGCTGGGGCAGACGCCGCCGCAGCTTGAACAGGGCAATCCGGGCCCAGCGCCACGGCAAGGACGCATGCAGACGCTCAAACACCCAGGCGCGGCAGCGATGAAAACCATCATATAGCAGCACAAACCACGGCACTTGCATCAAAGCCGGCCGCGTCAGCGTGAACAAGCGCGCCACCAGCGCGGTGCCGCCCAGCTTGGCCAGCACAATCACCGCCAGCCCCAGCAGGGCATGCCCCTGCTCGATCAGAAACAACGCCGCCAGTTTCACCGGCAACAGCGCCAGGGCCGGCGCCAAAAACAGCGCCAAGGCCACCTTTGGCGAGCTGGCGGCGATGCGGCGCTCCAGCGCAGACAGCGGCGGCCACTTGGCCAACCAGGCCACTGCGCCGGCCAATTCGTCCCAGGCGTACTCTTCAAACACGATGACGGCCGCCAGCAACAAGGCTAGCGGCCAAGCCAGGGCGCGCCGACATCTCGGCCAAATGCCGGATTTGGACGACATCGACGAGGGCCTTGGCATCAGGTCTTGCTCAGGTCCAGCCACTTGGGCACCGGCTGCGGACGATACTCGCGCATCCAATCCAGCAGCGCCGGCAGGCTTTCGCTGCGCTGGAACAGGTTCAAGTTGCCGGCCGGCACGAAGCCCTCTTCAACAGCGCGATCGACCATCGCCTGCAGCGGCTTGAAGAAACCGCCGACATCCAGCATCCCCACCGGCTTGTCATGCACCGACAGCTGCGCCCAGGTCAGGATCTCGAATAATTCGTCAAACGTGCCGAAACCGCCCGGCAAGGCGATGAAACCGTCGGACAGCTCCGCCATCAGCGCCTTGCGCTGATGCATGGTTTCGGTGACATGCAGCTCGCTCAAGCCCACATGCGCCACTTCCTTAGCCTTCAGAAACTCCGGGATCACCCCCACCACGCGGCCGCCCGCGGCCAGCGCGGCATCCGCCGCCACGCCCATCAGGCCTACGTTGCCGGCGCCGTAGACCAGCGTGACGCCCTGCTCTGCCAGCGTGCGGCCGAATTCGCGCGCCGCCGCCTCGTACTCCGGCCTGGCGCCTTTGTTGGAGCCGCAAAACAAACAAATCGATTTCATCTGCTTTTTCTTCCCAAGCTTCCAAAACAATAAGGGCCGGAAAACCGGCCCAGGATCATACACAGCCCGTCACAGCACCGCCGCCGGATAGGAGCCCAGAATCTTGACGTAGGATGTCCGCTCCTGCAGACCCTTCAGCGCCTGCTGCACTTTCTCGTCCTGGCGATGGCCTTCCAGATCGATGAAGAACACATAGTCCCACAGGCCGGCGCGAGAAGGGCGGGACTCGAACTTGCTCATCGATACGCCATTAGCCGCAATCGGCTCCAGCAGATAATGCACGGCGCCCGGACGGTTTGGCGCGGACACCACGATGGACGTTTTATCCTGGCCAGTGGCGCCGACATCCTGCAAGCCCAGCACCAGAAAGCGCGTGGTGTTGTTGGGCTCGTCCTCGACGTTCTCCGCCAACTTAAGCAGACCAAAGCGCTCGGCCGCGGCCTGGCCGGCTATCGCCGCCGCCGAGGCGTCTTCGGCCGCCATGCGCGCCGCCTCGGCATTGCTGGCCACGGACACGCGCTCCACGCTGGCCGGCAGATTCTTGTTCAGCCATTCGTGACACTGCGCCAGCGCCTGGGCGTGGGCATAAACGCGGCGGATGCCCTCCATGCCCTCGGCGCCGCGCAGCAGATGATGATGGATGCGCAGCACCACCTCGCCGCAAATCTTCAGCGGCGAACTGACCATCAGGTCCAGCGTGCGGCCAACCGCGCCTTCGGTGGAATTCTCCACCGGCGCCACCACGTAATCCAGCGCGCGCGACTCCACCTGGCGGAAAGCCTCGTCTATCGAGCTACAGGCCACGGTGCGGGCGGCATGGCCGAAGTGCTTGATGGTGGCCAACTGGCTGAAGGTGCCTTCCGGCCCCAGATAGGCGATGGACAAGGGCTTTTCCAGCGCCAGGCACTCGGACATCACCTCGCGGAACAAGCGGGCGATCGACTCTCCCGGCAACGGACCGGGGTTCAAGTCCTTCAGGCGGCGCAGCACCTGGGCTTCGCGCTCCGGACGGTAAATCACGCCGCCGCCCTTGATCTCGCCGATTTCTCGGGCATGGTTGGCGCGCTGGTTGAGCAAAGTGAGGATTTCGACATCGATGGCGTCGATGGCGTCGCGGTGTTGCTTGAGCAGGTGTTCCATCGTCACGGGCAGGGATCTTTCATGCGGCTAATGGAGGAATAACCATAGTTTCCGCGAGAACCCTATCCATCGCAAGCCTTGCCGGCCGCAGCCTGCCCGCGCAACCAGACCAGGGACAGGGAGGCGGCCAGAATCAGCAAGCCGCCCAGCAGGCCGCGCAGCCCCAGCGACTCTCCCAGAAACAGCACGCCCAGCAGCACGGTCACCACCGGCTCCAGAGTCGACACCACCGAGGCCAAGGTCGGGCCAATGCGGATAAGCCCCGCAATGAAAGCCGCGATGGCGACTGCGGTGCCCAGCAAGGCCAGCGCGGTGACCGCACCCCAGCCGGCCAAGGTATGCGGCAACCGCAGGCCCTGGCCAATTGCCAAGCAGGAGAAGATAGCTGCGGCCACCGATAATACCAGGGCAGAAACGCAAACCGGATGGGCATCGGAACGAATGCCGCCGCCCAGCAGGATATAGCCGGCGTAACACAGCGCGGCGCCGAAGGCCAAAACCAATCCCCACGGGCTGCCAGACAGGCCGCCGCCAAGCATGAGAGCCAAACCGGCGCTCGCCAAGGCAATGGTCAGCGCCTCCGGCCGGCCGAAACGATCCAAGCCCAGCACTGCGCCGCCAAACGCCACCAGGGCGGGGTAACTGTACAGCACCAGCGCCACGGTGGCCGAGGCGGCGTAATGCAGCGCGGAAAAATATGCCCAGGCCATGGCCGCATAGACCGCCCCCATCAGGCCATACGCCATCGCGGCTCGCCCTCTAGGCCAGGGCCATCCACGCCAAAGGCCCCAAGCTGCCAAGACCAGCGCGGCAATGACAAAGCGGTAGGCCAACAGGCTGGCAGTATCGACACCATCGCCATAGGCCAGTTCCGCGAACAGCGCCATCGAGCCAAAACCGCAAGCGGACAACAGTACCAGCCAGACGCCAAGCCAATCGCCAGAACCGAACAGCTGCCCGCCCGAAGCGCACCGTGTTTCAGCCATGGCGCAAACGCTCCACCAATGCCAGGATATGCTCGGCCGTCTCTATCGGCCGCTCCAGCGGAAACAGATGGCCGCCAGGATGGGACTCCACCTCGATGCCGAAATGCCGGCGCATGTAATGGATGTCGGCATCGCTCAGCACATCGGAGTCCGCGCCGGCGATGAAGCCGGTCGGGACTTTTTGTCGGCCTTTGTGGCAGGGGAAATTGTGCGGCAAAGTGGCGTAGATATCATGCTCCACCCGCGGCCGGAACTTCAGCCTGCGTCCGCCCTGCCCGTCGTCCTGGGTACCGTGCTCCGCATAGTCGGCCAGGCATTCGGGATCGAAACGGGCGAACATCGGCTTGCGCGCGAAATAATCATGCACCATGTCGACCGAGGCCCAGTTGTCGCGCCGCTTCAGGGTATTGCCGCCCGGCGTGACCTTCTGGATGAAGCCCAGCCGCTTGGCCAGCCAGATGCCGAAGGAACGGCGCGGCCCCATCAGCGGGGAATCGAGTATCACGACGGCGCGGAACAAATCCGGCCGCCTCCTGGCCGCGTAGAACATCAGAAAACCGCCCAGCGAATGGCCGACGCCGACCACCGGCCGGGCATAGCTGCGCTCGATGTGCCGTATGCTCTCATCCACCAGGTGAGGCCAGCAATCGGTAATCGGGAAGGCCGGATCATGGCCTATGGTGTCCAGGTAACCGACTTCATGCCGCTCTGCCAGCTTGTTCAGCATCTTGCGATAGACCGAAGCCGGAAAACTATTGGCATGGGCAAAATGTATGGTTTCTCGCATAACCCCTCATGCATAACGTCATTCTTATTTTTCATATCCGCTGCGCTGTCGGCGCGGAGTTCCGCCGGATATACTGGCAGCCGTCCGTCTGCTGGCGGAATGCGCGGTTTCGCATTTGCCGCGCCAGGCAATTTGATGCATATTGCATCACGCTGAGACAAAACGGAACCGTACCGCGCCCGCCGCGTCTTAACTTTCATCGCAACCCCAACCAGAGTCTGCAAGTGCAAGCATACCTCAACTCCATTCACCGCCTGGCATGGCAATGGCTGATGGCGTTCGTCGCCTGCCTCAGCATTGCGCTGCCCGCCCACGCGGTCAACCAAGACGACCTGCTGCCGCCGGAGAAAGCCTTCGCCGCCGAGGTCAGCCGCAGCGGCGACAAGCTGCAACTGACGCTGGATGTGGCGCCCGGCTACTACCTGTACCGCGACCGCATCGCCATCAGCACCACGCCGGCCGACCTGACCGGCAAGCCGACGCTGCCGACCGGCCAGGAAAAGAACGATCCGTACTTCGGCAAGCAGGTGATTTACCATGGCAAACAGCAGATCGTCGTCCCGCTGAACGCCGGCGCGCCGGCCGAGTTCCAGCTGAATGTGCGGCTGCAGGGCTGCGCCGAGGCCGGCGTCTGCTACCCGCCGTATACCCACAAGCTGAAGATCGGCGCCGTCAGCGGCGAGGCCGGCGGCAAAGCGAATGCCTGGCTCGGAGGCGCCGCCACCGCGGGAAAATCGCCGGCCGGTAACAGCGAGTTGGCGGCCAAGGGTTGGCTGACCACACTGGGCACTTTCTTGCTGGCGGGTCTGGGCATGGCGTTCACCGCCTGCATGTACCCGCTGCTGCCCATCGTTTCATCGCTGATTGCCGGCCAGGGCGCAACCCTCACCCGCGGCCGCGGATTCCTGCTGTCCCTGTTGTATGTGCAAGGCCTGGCGCTCACCTATACCGCCGTCGGCGTGGTGGCCGGCCTGACCGGCTCGCTGCTGACCGTGTGGCTGCAGCAGCCCGCGGTGGTGCTGACTGCGAGCGTGCTGATGGTGGTGTTCGCGCTGTCGATGTTCGATTTGTTCACCATCCAGTTGCCCAGCGCCCTGCAATCCAAGCTGGCCGACACCTCCAACCAGCTGTCCGGCGGCAAGGCCGTCACCGTATTCCTGATGGGCGCGCTATCGGCCCTGCTGGTGGGTCCCTGCGTCGCGCCGCCGCTGGCGCTGGCGCTAGGCTATATCGGCAGCACCGGCGACGCCGTCCTGGGCGGCGCGGCGCTGTATGCCATGGCGCTGGGACTGGGACTGCCGCTGATCGTCATCGGCACCTTCGGCGGCCATGTGCTGCCGCGCGCCGGCAACTGGATGAAGGCGGTGAAATCAGCCTTTGGCGTGGTCATGCTGGGCTTGGCCATCTGGCTGGCCGCCCCCTTCCTGCCGGCCGCGCTGGTGATGTTGCTGTGGGCGGCGCTGCTGATAGGTTCGGCAGTGTTCCTTGGCGCGTTCGACAGTCTGGCGACAAACGCCAAGGCCAGCGCCCGCCTGGGCAAGGCGCTGGGCTTGCTGCTGTTCCTGCTGGGCGGCGCCCAGCTGGTGGGCCTGCTGTCCGGCGCGGACAATCCGCGCTATCCCTTGAAGTTCATCGCCGCCAGCAGCGCCGACGGCTCCGCCGGCCATGCTTTCCAGGCCATCGGCTCCGCCTCGGAGCTCGATGCCAAGCTGGCCGAGGCCAAGGCCGCGGGCAAGCCGCTGCTGCTGGACTTCTACGCCGACTGGTGCGTCGCCTGCAAGGAGATGGAAGCCGAGGTCTTTCCGCAGCCGCAAGTGGCCGCCAAGATGGGGCAATTCGTGCTGCTGCGCGCCGACGTCACGGCCAATAGCGCCGAACACCAGGCGCTGCTGAAGCGTTTCGGCCTGTTCGGACCGCCCGGCATCATTCTGTTCGGCGCCGATGGCAAGGAGGCGCAACGCATCGTCGGGTTCACTCCGGCCGAGACGTTTGCCAGCCAACTGGCTCAGGTGGCACACTAGCGCGAATCTGGGCCGGCATGCCGCCGGCCTGCCCCGTTTCACCTTGCGGATACCACCATGCTGCCCATTCCCGGCCGATCCAGCCTCAGCATCCTCAATGTTTTCCAGATCGCCATCCTGGCCATGCTGGTGCTGGCCTGCATCAAGATATTGCAACCTTTTCTCGGCGCGCTGACTTGGGCGGCCATCATCGCCATTTCCGCCTGGCCGCTGTACAGCCGGCTCAAGATCCGGCTGCGCGGCCGGCACAAGCTGGCAGCGCTGTTGATCGTGCTGGGGCTGTCCTGCGCCCTGGCCATCCCCATCGGCCTGATGGCGCTGACGCTGGCGGACACTCTGCCGCACCTGGCCAATCTGACGCATGAACTCGGCGATTTCCGCCTGCCCAACGCCCCGGCCTGGCTGACCAGCCTGCCGGTGATAGGCGAAAGTCTGAACAAGATGTGGCAAAGCACCCAGGCCGACCTGCCGGGCTTCTTCGAAAAGATTCGCCCCGCGGTCAACGAAACCGTGCTGTTCCTGCTGTCCGGCGGCGCCAACCTCGGGCTGAGCCTGCTGGAAATCGTGCTGGCCATCGTGGTGGCCGGCCTGCTGCTGATCAACGGCGACAAGCTGTGGGAGCTGGTGGAGCGCATCGTCTTGAAGCTGGGCGGAGAAACCGCCGGGGAGCTGCCGGAAGTGATCGCCCGCACCATACGCAGCGTCACCACCGGCGTGGTGGGCACCGCGCTGGCGCAAACCGTGCTGTGCGTGATCGGCCTATTGATTGCCGGCGTGCCCGGCTCGCTGGTGCTGGGCTTCCTGTGCTTCATCATCGCGGTGGCGCAGTTGCCGACGCTGATCGTCTGGCTGCCGGCCGCCGCATGGGTGTTCTACACCGGCCATACGGCCTTGGGCACCTTCCTGATGGTGTGGGGCTTCCTGCTGATCAACACCATAGACAACATCCTGAAGCCGCTGCTGATCAGCCAGGGCGCGCAGATGCCGTTGTCGGTGATCTTCCTCGGCGTCATCGGCGGCCTGATCGCCTGGGGCGTGATCGGCCTGTTCATCGGCCCGACGCTGCTGGCTGTGGGCCTGACCATGCTGCGGCATTGGCTGGAACGGGAGGAAGTGGAAGAAATCAGCAGCGAGGGCGAGCAGGGTTGACCTGCCGCAGGTCGGATGCCCCGCTAGCGGGGCGATCCGGCATCATTGCCCTTCCTCCAAACCCGCGCGCGCAAGGCGGAACGCCCGGTATAGCCGGGCTTCCGCCCTACGACATCAATAATCCGGGCAAGACACTGTCCAGCCCTGCCCGTCCTCCACCGCCAAATGGCACGCCAGCCGCCATGGCATGGGTTCGTTCCACTCGTCCTGCGCCGCCAGCGCGGCGTCTATCGCGCCGGCGCGCAGCAGCACGTTGCGCTCCTTGCGCCCGGGGCGCTGCGGCATGGCCATGCCGGCCACGCGCACCTTGCAGGTGCCGCAGGTGCCCTGGCCGCAGCGCCAGTGCAGCGGCACATCGGCCAAGCGGGCGACGTCCAGCAGGTTGTCGCCCGCCATCGCCTCGCTCTCATTCAGCAGCATGCCGCCGTCGCTGACGAAGCGGATGCGCGTCATGCCAGTTCCAGATACGGCAGCTCATCGCCGGACTGAATGCGCTGACCCGGCTGCACCCAAGCCAAGCCATCGGCCCAAGCGCAGGACATCAGCACGCCGGAGCCCTGCTGCGGATACAGTTGCAGCTCCCAGCCGCTCGCGCCCGCCACCTTGCGCACCCGCAGGAATTCGCTGCGCTTGGAATCGGGCCGGTCCCAGACAAAGGCAGCCGGGAAACGCGGCGCGAACGGCGCGGTCTCTATCAATCCCATTCGCTGCAGCAAAAATGGCCGCAGCAAGGTCTGCAGCGTCACATAGCCGGACACCGGATTGCCCGGCAAACCGATGAAGTCCGCATCACCCACCTTGCCGAAGGCCAGCGGCTTGCCGGGCTTGATCGCCAGCTTCCACAGCGTCAGCTCGCCCTCGGCCTCCACCGCCGCCTTGACATGGTCCTCTTCGCCCACCGACACCCCGCCGCAGGTGACGATCACGTCGGCCACCGCCGCCGCGTCGCGCAGCAATTGCCGCGTCGGCTCCAGCGTGTCGCCGACATGGCCGAGGTCTATCACTTCGCAGCCCAGCTTGTGCAAGGCCGGGATCAGCCAAAAACGGTTGGAATTGTAGATCTGTCCGGCGGCCAGCGGCTGACCCGGCTCCACCAGCTCGTCGCCGGTAAAGAATACCGCGACGCGCAGCTGCGGACGCACCGGCAGCCGCGCCAGCCCGATCGAGGCGGCCAGGCCCAGATCGGCCGGCGTCAGCCTGCGGCCCGGCGCCAGGATGGTTTGCCCGGCGGCGATATCCTCGCCGCGGCGGCGGATATTCTGCCCGGCCTGCGGCGCGGCGCTGAAGGCCACCTGGCCATCCTCGCCCACCAAGGCCTGCTCCTGCATGATGACGGCGTCGGCGCCGGCCGGGATCGGCGCGCCGGTGAAGATGCGGGCGACGCTGCCGGCCGCCAACGGCTGCGGCGCGCTGCCGGCGGGAATCCGCTGCGACACCGGCAAAGGGGCGCCGCTCTCGGCGCAGCGCACGGCGTAACCGTCCATCGCGCTGTTATCATGCGGCGGCACGTCGATAGCGGCGGTAACCGGCTGAGCCAGCACGCGGCCGGCAGCCTGCAGCAGGGAAAGATTCTGGTGGGTGTTCAACGGCCTGGCGCGCTCCAGCAGCCAGGTCAGCGCCTCTTGATAGCTCAGCATCGTGTTTCCTGTTCTGTCCGGCGGCGGACCCCTTCCCGCCGCTCGCAGTTGGCATCATAGCATGCGCTAAGACGCAAAAAGCCCGCCGGCGCAGGCCGACGGGCTTGGCGATGCCTACGCGACGGCGGGATCAGCGCGATTTGACGAAAGGCACGCCAATGGCCTTCGGCGCCACGGCGCGGCCGACAAAGCCGGCCAGCAGCAGCACGGTCAGCACATACGGAATCACCGCGATGGCCTGCGACGGGATCTGCCCGATCACCGGCAGCGCCACCCCTTCCAGACGGATCTGGATCGCGTCGGCGAAGGCGAACAGCAGGCAGCCGATTACCGCAGGCACCGGACGCCACTTGCCGAAGATCAGCGCCGCCAGCGCCAGGAAGCCTTTGCCGGCGGTCATTTCCTTGATGAAGCTGCCGGTCTGGTATACCGACAGATAGGTGCCGGCCATGCCGCACAGCACGCCGCCCCAGAGCAAGGCGGTGTAGCGCACCTTGGCCACGGAGATGCCCGCGGTATCGGCGGCATGCGGGTTCTCGCCCACCGCGCGCAGGCGCAGGCCGAAACGGGTCTTGTACAGCACCCAGGCCACCAACGGAATCACAATGAACACGGTGATGTAGACCAGGATGGAATGGCCGGACAGCAGCTTGCTGTAGACCAGGCCCAGCACCGGCACATCGCGCAAGGCGTCGGCGAACGGCAGCACGATCTCGTGGAAGCGGGCGTCCTCCGGCAGCTGCGGCGAGTTGCCGCCCTGCTGGAACCAGGCCAGGCCCAGCACCGGGGTGATGCCGGAGGCCACGGTATTGATGGCCATGCCGGAGATCAGCTGGTTGCCGTTATAGGTGACGGAAACGAAGGCATGCACCATGGCCATCGACACCGCGGCCATGATGCCGGCCAGCAGGCCAAGCCACGGGCTGTGGGTGAGGTAGGCGGCGGCGGCCGAAGCGAAGGCCGCCACCAGCATCTTGCCTTCCAGGCTGATGTCCACCACGCCGGAGCGCTCGGAGAACATGCCGGCCAGCGCGGCCAGCACCAGCGGCGTGGCCACGCGCACGGTGGAATCGAGAAGACTGAAGAACATTTCCATATTACTTGTCCTTGCGCTTGAACAGGCCGGCGATGAACGGCTCGAACAGGTTTTCCAGCGCGCCGCAGAACAGGATGATCAGGCCCTGGATGAACAGGATCATCTCGCGCGTGATCAGCGGCTTCTCGAACGACAGATCGGAACCGCCCTGGGTCAGCGCGCCGAACAGCAGCGCGGACAGCACGATGCCCACCGGGTGGTTGCGTCCCATCAGCGCCACGGCGATGCCGACGAAGCCGACGCCGTTGGTGAACAGCACGTTCATGCGGTGCGAGGAGCCCAGCAGATCATTGACCGAAGCCAGGCCGGACAAAGCGCCGGACACGCACATGGCGATGATGATGACGGCGCTGACGCTGATGCCGGCGTAGCGCGCGGCGTGGTCGTTGGTGCCGACGGTGCGCAGCGTGAAGCCCCAGCGGCTGTGCCATACGATCAGGTAGAACAGCACGCAGGCCAGCAAGGCGAACACGAAGCTCAGGTTCAGCGGCGAGTTCGGCATGCCCGGAATCAGCAGATGCATCTGCGGAATCCAGCCGGTTTCCGAGAACATGCGGGTGGTCGGATTTTGCGAGCCGGCTTCGATCAACTGGTGGCTGATCAGGTACAACATCAACGAGTAGGCGATGAAGTTGAACATGATCGTGGTCACCACGATATGGCTGCCGCGCTTGGCCTGCAGGTAGGCCGGGATATAGGCCCAGGCCGCGCCGAAGCCCATTGCCGCCAATACCGCCAGCGGGATCAGCACATAGGACGGCAGGGTGTGGTCGAAGCCCAGCATCACCAGCGTCACGCCGAGGCCGGCCAGATAAGCCTGGCCCTCGCCGCCGATATTGAACAGCCCGGCATGGAAGGCGGTGGCCACCGCCAGGCCGGCGAAGATATAGCTGGTGGTGTAGAACAGCGTGTAGCCTACGCCCTCGCCGTAGCCGAAGGCGCCGCTAACCAGCAGCTTCAGGCATTCCCACGGATTCTCGCCGATCATCCAGGTGACGAAGCCCGTCACCAGCAGGGCCGCCAGCAGGTTCAGCACCGGCAGCACGGTAAGCTGCGCCCAGCGCGGCAAAGTGGAAGGTTGTCCGAATTTCAATGTTTGTGCCCTCCCATCAGCAGGCCGAGGGAAATGGTGTCGGCGTCCTTGGCCGCCACTTCGCCGGTGATCTGGCCGCCGGCCATCACCAGGATGCGGTCTGCCAGCGCCAGGATTTCTTCCAGTTCCACCGACACCAGCAAGATGGCCTTGCCTTCGTCGCGCAGCTCAACCAGCCGCTTGTGGATGAATTCGATCGCGCCGATATCGACGCCGCGCGTCGGCTGGCCGATCAGCAGCAAGTCAGGATTGGCGTGGATCTCGCGCGCCAGCACCACTTTTTGCTGATTGCCGCCGGACAAGAGGCCCACCCGCAGCAGCGGATTGCCCGGACGGATGTCGAACTGGGAGATGAAGTCGCGGGTGCGCTCCACCAGTTTCTTGCGCGAATACAGGAAACCGCTGCGCAGCGATTTGTCGTTCTGGTAGCCCAGAATGGCGTTTTCAAACGTGGAGAACGCCTTGACCAAGCCTTCGCGCGAACGGTCTTCCGGAATGTGGCCGATGCCGCGTTCGCGGTAGACGGCGGCGCGCGGCTTGCGCTTGCACGGCAGCTTCAGCAGGTCCTCGCCCTTGTAGGCGATGCTGCCCGCGGTCGGCGCTTGCATGCCGGCCAGCACTTCCAGCAGCTCGGACTGGCCGTTGCCGGACACGCCGGCAATGCCGACGATCTCGCCGGCCTTGACCTGGAAATTCAGGTTGTCCAGCAGCTTGACCTGGCGCTCGTCGGTCAGACACAGGCCCTTGACGTCCAGCACCACGGCGCCGGGCGCGCGCTCGGCCTTGTCCACCTTCAGCGACACCTTGCGGCCCACCATCAGGTCGGCCAGCTTTTCCTTGTCCACATCGCAGGTGCGCACATTGCCCACCACGGTGCCGGCGCGCATCACGCTGACGTTGTCGGTGCTGTCCATCACTTCGCGCAGCTTGTGGGTGATCAGGATCACCGTCTTGCCCTGCGCTTTCAGCGAACGCAAGATGTGGAACAGATGGTCGGCCTCCTGCGGCGTCAGCACGGCAGTCGGCTCGTCCAGGATCAGCACGTCGGCGCCGCGATACAGCGCCTTGAGGATTTCCACCCGCTGCTGCAGACCGACGCCCAGTTCCCCAACCAGCGCGTCCGGATCCACTTCCAGCGAGTAGTTCTTGTTCAGTTCCTTCAAATGCTCGCGGGCCTGGTCCATGCCGCCCTTGAGCAAGCGGCCACCTTCGGCGCCCAGCACGATGTTTTCCAGCACAGTGAAGGTATCCACCAGCATGAAGTGCTGATGCACCATGCCGATCCCCAGACGGATCGCTTCCTGGCTGTTGCGGATGCGCGCATCCTGGCCATTGACGCGGATGGAACCGCTGTCGGCCTGATAATAGCCGTACAGGATGCTCATCAAGGTGGACTTGCCGGCGCCGTTTTCGCCGATGATGCCGTGAATGCTGCCCTTGGGCACACTCATCGTCACATCACGGTTGGCCTGCACCGCGCCAAAGCTCTTGTTGATGCCTGTCAGCTCAATGGCAAACTCGGTCATGCTTTGTCTGTTCCCGATCTTCGTTTATATCCCCATCGCCGGCGCCAACAGCAAACAGCCGCGATGAACGAGTCACCGCGGCTGCGCCCCCGACCGACCGGGGAGAGGGCTGCTCCGCTTATTGCACCGGGCAGCTATTGTTGGCGCGGTAATCCACTACCTTGATCTTGCCGCTGATGATTTCAGCCTTGGCATCGGCGATCTTCTTCTCCATGTCAGGCGTGATCAACGGACGGTTGTTCTTGTCCAGCGCCCAATCCACTGCCTGGTCCTTCAGGCCCAGCACCTTCACGCCGGACTTCCAGGAACCATCCTTGGCTTCCTTGAAGGTGTTGTAGACGGCGACGTCCACTTTTTTCACCATCGAAGTCAGGACCGAGCCCGGGAACAGATAGTTCTGGTTGCTATCCACGCCGATGGAGTACTTGCCGGCGTTCTTGGCAGCCTGCAGCACGCCCATGCCGGTGCCGCCGGCGGCGACGAAGATCACGTCGGCGCCGCGGTCAAACTGGCTCTTGGCCAGCTCGGTGCCGCGCGCCGGATCGTTGAAGGCTTGCGGCGTGGTGCCGGTCATGTTCTGCAGCACGGTGACGTTCTTGTTGGCGTACTTGGCGCCTTGGGCATAGCCGCAACCGAAGGCGCGGATCATCGGGATGTCCATGCCGCCGATGTAACCGACCTTGCCGGTCTTGGACTTCAGCGCGGCGGCCATGCCCACCAGGAAGGAACCTTCCTGCTCTTTGAACACGATGCTCTGCACGTTCGGGCCCTTGGCCACGGCGTCGATCAGGGTGAACTTGACCTTGGGGAATTCCTTGGCCACGGTTTCCACGGCCTGGGCGAAGTTGAAGCCGACGGCGACGACGATGTCGGTATCGCGGCTGGCCATCTTGCGCAGCAGCTGTTCCTTCTGCGCGTCGGAAGAAATCTGACCGTCGCGGTAGTTGACCTTGAAGTCCTTCTTGAAACGCTCGGCGCCGTTGTAAGCGGCTTCGCTGAAGCTCTTGTCAAACTTGCCGGCCTGATCGTAGATCACGGCGGGGGTGAAGTCCTTGGCGCAAGCGGCGGCGGACAGAACCGCGGCAGCCACTGCGAAGCTGATTCGTTTCAGTTGGATGGTCATCTCTATAACTCTTGGCTTGAGTTGGTCAACGCGCGCATGGCCCCATGCAGGCGCGGCGAGTGCAACAGTGACTGGACTTGAATGGTGACAGCTGAAATTGCAGACGGCATGTAACCTGCCAACTACAACCTCAGCTGTGCCGAAGCGGCCTGAACCGCTCCCTGCGCAATGCAAAAACCGGCTGCAGACACCACTTTGTCGTTCTTCTGAGCGCGGCGAATTGTAATGACCGTTAACCGGGCTGTAAACATTTTCCTCTCGACTTTGAAATACCGTGTCGCAAACATTGCTCTACGTAAAGAATCCCGATTTGGCGCAAGCCGCGTCAAATCATGATTTATTCCATAGTCATGGTTTCGCATATTGATTTTTCATGTTCAAATTGATTCAAAGCAAAGCAATTCGTCTATATCCAAAGCACCGTGCAAGCCCTAAAATCGCCGCCTGGACAAAACCGTCATTTCCATGCTGCCAATACTGTATCGGGACGATCTGCTGATCGCCATCCACAAGCCGGCCAATCTGCTGGTGCATCGCACCGTGCTGGACCGCCACGAAACCCGCTTCGCCGTTCAATTGCTGCGCGACCAGATAGGACAGCGCGTCTATCCGGTGCACCGGCTGGACAAGGGCACTTCCGGCGCCCTGCTGTTCGCGCTGGACAAGGACGCCGGCCGCGAACTGTCGTGGCAGTTCGAGCGCCAGCAAGTGCAGAAGCGCTATCTCGCCGTGGTGCGCGGCCACCCCGACGCCGAAGGGGTGATCGACCACCCGCTGAGCCGCCGGCCGGACGATCTGGAATGGATAGGCGAAAAGGTGGAAACCGCGCCGCAAGCGGCGCAAACCCGCTACCGCACGCTAGCCACAGTGGAACTGCCCATCATGGTGGAACGCTACCCCAGCAGCCGCTACGCCTTGCTGGAGCTGGAGCCGCTGACCGGCCGCCGCCACCAGCTGCGCCGCCACCTGAAGCATATCGCCCACCCCATCATCGGCGACTCCACCTACGGCAAAGGCCGCCACAACCGTATGTTCGCCGACGAGCTGGATTGCCGCCGCATGCTGCTGGCCTGCCTGGAAATGGAGCTGACCCACCCCGTCAGCGGCGCGCCGCTGCGCATCGCCTGCCCGCTGGAAGCCGGCTTCTCCGCGCTGATCGCCCGCCTGGGCTGGAGCGCCGCCGCCCAGGCCGCCGGCATTGAATTAACCATCTGAAAGAACAAGAGAAATGCTCAGCTACCGCCACGCCTTCCACGCCGGCAACCACGCCGACGTGCTCAAGCATCTGATCGAGATCGAACTGCTGAATTATCTGGGCCAGAAAGACAAACCCTACTGGTATATCGACACCCACGCCGGCGCCGGTGCCTACTCGCTGACCGAGGGTTACGCCACCAAAAACGCCGAGTTCGAAACCGGCATCGCCCGGCTGTGGCAGCGCGACGATCTGCCCGAAGCGGTGCGCAACTACGTGGACGTAGTCAAGCGCATGAACCCGGACGGCGAGCTGAAGTTCTACCCCGGCTCCCCATGGTGCGCGGCCGACGTGATGCCGGAAAGCGACAAGCTGCGGCTGTTCGAGCTGCACCCCAACGACGCGCAAATCCTGCAGCAGAACTTCGCCGGCGCCGGCCGCCGCGTGCAAATCCAGCAAGCCAACGGCTTCGACGGCATCAAGGCCGTCCTGCCGCCGCCGCCGCGCCGCGCGCTGGTGCTGATCGACCCGCCGTACGAGGACAAGCGCGACTACCAGAACGTGGAAACCGCGCTGAAGGAAGGTTTGAAACGCTTCGCCACCGGCGTCTACGCCGTGTGGTATCCGTGTTTGCAGCGCGTGGAAATGAAGGAAATGCTGCCGGCGCTGAAAAAGCTGCCGGCCAAGAACTGGCTGCGCGCCGAATTGCATGTGCAAGCCCCGTCAGCCGATGGTTTCGGCATGCACGGCAGCGGCATGTTCATCCTCAACGCGCCGTGGACGCTGCCGCAAACCTTGAACGAAACGCTGCCTTACCTGGTGCAGCACCTGGGCCTGGACGCCAAGGCTAAATTTGTGCTGGAAACCGGCGGCGATCTATAAAAACCGCTAGCGGGCCCCAAACGCGCCAAGGGCGCGTTTTTTCATGGGCAAATCTTCAATTGAAGTTTCTTTATGTGAAACAAAACTACATGACAAAAAGCTACTCATGCGCATAATTCCGTTTGCATTGCAATGAAAATCCCTACCTCTCCATTCGAAAAATCACGTCAAATCGGCCGCGTCATGACCCAGTCATGACACTATCTGCCAGCGCCAGCCCTCTTCGCCTCTCTCGCCCCTGCGAATCGTTTCATCATTCGCCTGCCCGCATTCCAACACCGCGCCCGATATTGGAAAAAAACCGCCCGCGCAGATCGCTGCGCGTCTTCCTGGGCCTCACAAGCATGGCGCGTCATGGTATGCTGCGCGCCCCGGCACTCGCACTCCCTACCATCAGCATGGCCAAACTGTTTTTTCGATACGCCGCGATGAATAGCGGCAAAAGCACGCAGCTGCTGCAGATCGCCAACAACTATGAAACCATGGGCAAAGCGGTGACGCTGTACACCAGCGCCATCGATGACCGCTACGGCGTGGGCATGGTGACCTCGCGGCTGAATATCCAGCGCGAGGCCAACACCTTCGACGCCGGATTCGACTTTCTGGCGCAGGACTACGGCGACACGGCCTGCATCCTGGTGGACGAAGCGCAGTTCATGACGCCGGAGCAGGCGCAGCAACTGCACCGCCTGGCCCACACCCGCCATATTCCGGTGATCTGCTTTGGCCTGCGCACCGACTTCCGCGGCCACCCCTTCCCCGGCTCCGCCTGGCTGTTGTCGCTGGCGGAAGACGTGGAAGAGATCAAGACCATCTGCCAATGCGGCCGCAAAGCGACGATGCACATCCGCATCGATGGCCAAGGCCACCGGGTAAAAGAAGGCCCGCAAGTGGAAATCGGCGACGAGGCGCGCTACCGCGCCGTATGCGGCCAATGCTTTCATCGCGACTGATCCGCCCGCGCGGCAGCCTCGCCTCGGGCCGGCCAAGCCGGCCCGTTTTCACTCCGCCGCCACGTAAGCCCGCAGTCTATGCCCATCCGGGTCCAAGGCCACAAAAGTGCGGCCGAAGTCCATATCGGTCATAGGCTGCAAAATGGGCAAACCCAAGGCTTGCCAACGCGCCAGCCCCGCCTCCAGCGCGGCGGCATCCTCGAACTGGACAATCAATTCCCCTCCGCCGCCCAAGACCTTGGCGCCCGGCTCCACCGTATGGCACGACCACAAGCCCAAACGCATGCCGGAAGCGAACTTGAACATCGCAAAGGTGGGCGACGCCTCAATCGGCTGCAGATCAAACAACTGCGAATAGAAACGGGCGCTGCGCGCCGGCTGGTCCACATACAGGATCACAAAATTGGGGTGTTGCATGGCGACTCTCCTTGGCTGAACACCGGTCAGGTCCCGGCATGCGTTCATGCTAAGCCATGGCACTGTCAAATTTTGTCAGTAGTGCGCACAATTTAGATATGACAATATGCTTTTACTTCTGACACTTTCCGCACCTCGCCAACCATGCCAAACCTATCTGTTGATTTCCTTCCGTCCAGCCCATGCGACTCACCGCCAACCCAATTGGCATCCGAAACAGCACCAGATATCGCTATCCGCCACGCAGAGGAAAGCGACCAGGCCCACATCGCTGGCTTTGACGAAATGGGCGGCAACCGCCAACAAGAAATCGCCAGTGGCTGCTGCCTGGTGGCGGAACAACATGATCAAGTCGTGGCCTATGCCAGCTATCAGCCCGCCGGGCTGCTGGGCCAGCCGCTGCTGACCTATCTTTGCGTCGCACCCGCCATGCGCGGACAAGGCATAGCCAAGCAATTGGTGGAAACCATACAGGCAGGCCAGAGGGAGAATGCTGCTCTCCTCCACTGAAGACTGGTGCCTCGCCAGCCAGAAAATCTTCACGGACTTGGGCTGACGCAAGGTCGGCGAGCTGGCCGGCGTCAACAAGGATGGTTCGATCGAATATTTCTACGCCGTCGATTTAAAACAACACCGAGGCGCATAACGTAGCTGCAAGCGATAAAACAGAGGAGAAACCATCATGCTGTTCACTGAGATGCCCATCCTCAACCACCCACAAGCCATCCTCCGCCCGCTGCGTCAGGACGATATCCAACCCTGGTTCGACTATCTGACGCAGGAGGCTGTCTACCAGCACACCAGCTGGAATGTGCAGTCCCCCGCCGAGCTGGAGCACTACGCCTGGCAAACGGAGCGTTTCACCGATAGCAGCGCCCTGCGCTTCGCCATCGCCGACCGCGGCAACGACCGCCTGCTCGGCACCGCCGGCTTCCATACCGTCATGCCCGTCAATGCCAGCGCGGAATTGGCGTATGATCTCTCCCCCGCCGCCTGGGGGCGCGGCCTGGCCTTCGCGGCCTGCGCCAGCTTGCTGGCCTGGGGACATACTCGCATCGGCCTCGCCCGCATCCAGGCCACGGTCTTGCCGGCCAACCAACGCTCCATCCAGGTGCTGGAGCGCAACGGCTTCGAGCGCGAGGGGCTGCTGCGCAGCTATCGCAAGGTGCGCGGCCCGTCGCGCGACTTCTGGATGTACAGCCATATACAGGAGAGATAGATGATCCAATTGGCCACAGAGGACCAGGAAATAGAACGCTGCTTCGCCGTGATGCGCCAGTTGCGGCCGCATCTGCAGGCGGAGAACTTTGTCGCCATCGTGCGCGCGCAGATGGCGGAGGGATACCAGCTGGCTTATCTGCTAGATGGCGATGCCGTAGCCTGCGTGGCTGGCTTCCGTATCCAGCGCACGCTGGTGGCCGGCAAAAGCCTGTACGTTGACGACCTGGCCACCGACGACAGCGCGCGCTCCCATGGCCACGGCGCGGCGATGATGGCTTGGCTGCGCCAGCTGGCCAAGGATCAGGGCTGCAGCGAAATCCATTTGGACTCCGGCGTGCAGCGCCATCGCGCCCATCGTTTCTATCTGAACCGCAAGATGGACATAGTGGCCTTCCACTTCTCGGAAAGCCTGCGACATGATTGAGATCGTGCCGCATCAAGCCCGCTGGGCCGCGGAGTTCCAAGCCCTCGCCAGCCAGCTTCGCGCTGCCTTGGGCCAGCTGGCGCTGCGCATCGACCACATCGGCTCCACCGCGGTGCCCGGCCTGGCCGCCAAGGACGTGATCGACGTACAGATCACGGTGGCGGAGTTGGACGAGACCGCGGCCAGCCGCCTGAGCGCAGCCGGTTTCGAACGCAAGCCGTTCCACCGCGACCATCTGCCGCCAGGCAGCGACGATGCGCCGGAGCAATGGGCAAAATTCTTTTTCCGCGAACCCGCGGGCCAACGCCGCGCCCATATCCATGTGCGCCGCGCCGGCAGCGCCAACCAGCGCTACGCCCTGCTGTTCCGCGACTACCTGCGCGCGCAGCCGGCCATGGCGGCCGCCTATGGGGAACTGAAGCGCAGGCTGGCAAACAGCCTGGAGGACTGGGAAACCTATCCCGACGTCAAGGATCCGGCGGTGGACTTGATCTACCTGGCGGCGGAACAATGGGCAGAGCGAAGCGGCTGGCGGCAGGACCAACAGGGCTACTGACAGAAACTGACCGCGTCATGGATTACATTCCGGACACCCGGCACAGCCCCGGGCCATCCAAAACTTGACAAGGACAATCCTGTGACGCGCGCCATTACCCTCCTCACCGAGCACTTTTCCGACTGGGAAACAGCCCTGATCAACTCCTCGCTGCGTTTTTATTATGGCTGCGAGGTGCGCTTTGCCACACCCGGCGGCACGCCCGTCACCTCCTCCGGCGGGTTGATGGTCACCCCGCATCTGGCCATTGAGTCCATTCAACTCGATGGGCTAGACCTGCTCATCGTATGCGGCGGCACCATCTGGCAAACCGATCAAGCGCCGGACCTGACTGCCTTGCTGGCCGCCGCCCATGCCCAAAACATTGTGCTTGCCGGCATTTGCGACGGCACCCGCGTGCTTGCGCAAGCCGGCGTGCTAGACAAGGTCCGCCACACTTCGAACTCCGCGGACAACTTGTCTGCGCTTGCTTACGCGGGCGCCGCTTACTATCAGGATGTGCCTTACGCGGTTGCCGACCAAGGCGTGGTCACGGCCCCGGGCACCGCGCCGGTGAGTTTCATGGCTGAAATTCTCAATACGCTGGGCTTCGGCGGCGCCGACCTGGATGCCTACCTGGCCATGCACGCCGCCGAGCATCGCAAGCGGGCTTAGCTTGCCTCCTTGTCGCGCGCCTTGGCTCAGGGCCTCTGTGCGGGCGGCACTACGTTGACATGTCGTCAAACCGCATCGGCGGCGATTCCCAAACGCTGCCGCCATTCCCTTAACAAAGCCTGGCGGCGGCGCGGGTAGCGCTCATTCAGGCTGTCGCACTGTTGAATCCGATCACAGCGGAAATGGCGGAAATCCTGCCGCAGCTCGCACCATGCCGCCAGCACCTGCACTTTTTCAAAGAAGCCGACGGCGAATGGCCACACGATCCGTTGGCTATCGTCTCCCTTGATGTCGCGATAACACAAGGCCAGCTTGCGCTGCTGGCGGATGGCGTCGCGCAACGCGGCCATGTCCACGGCCATCTGCGGCCCCTCCGCCGGCCCGACCAGCAAGGTTTCATCCTCCAGCCGCCGCCGCAGATCGTCCGGCAGCACCGCCGCCACCTTGGCCAGCGCATTGCCGGCGGCGCGGGCCAGACGCGCATCGGCCCGCTTTTCCACCCAGCGCATGCCCAGCACCAGCGCCTCGATCTCCTCTTCGGCAAACATCAAGGGCGGCAGCAGGAAGCCCGGCCGCAACTGGTAGCCCATGCCCGGCTCGCCGGCGATATTCGCGCCCTGCAGCTGCAGGCTGGCGATGTCGCGATAGACGGTGCGCACGCTGACGCCGAGCTGGTCGGCCAGCGCTTGCGCCGTCACCGGCAGGCGATAGCGCCGCAGCAGCTGCAGCAAGTCAAGCAGTCGTTCGGAACGCGCCATGGCTCAGCTTATCGCAGGGTAACCGTTGGTCCCGTCCGGCCATGGCGTCAGCACCTCATAGCCATGCTCGGTGACCGCCACCATATGCTCCCACTGGGCGGACCAGGAACCATCCTGCGTCACCACCGTCCAGCCGTCGCCCAGCTGGCGGGTGGACGCCTGGCCGGCGTTGATCATCGGCTCGATGGTGAACACCATGCCTGGTTTCAGTTTCATGCCGATGCCCGGACGGCCGTAATGCAGCACCTCCGGCTCCTCGTGGTACACCTTGCCGATGCCGTGGCCGCAATATTCGCGCACCACGCTGAAGCCAGCGCCCTCGGTCAGGGTCTGGATGGCGTGTCCGATGTCGCCGAGCGAAGCGCCCGGACGCACCGCGCGGATGCCGGCGCGCATCGCGTCATAGCAGGTGTCCACCAGACGCCTCGCTTCCGGACTGGGCGTGCCGACATAGAACATCCGGCTGCTGTCGCCATGCCAGCCGTTCTTGATCACCGCCACGTCGATATTGATGATGTCGCCGTCGCGCAAAATCTGCTTGGGCGACGGAATGCCATGGCACACCACCTGGTTGACCGAGGCGCAGATGGTCTTCGGATAGCCGTAATAGCCTACATTGGCCGGTTTGGCGCGCTGCACCTTGACGATGTGCTCGTGACAGCGCGCATCCAGCTCCTCAGTGCTGACGCCGGGCTTGACGTGCTCGCCTATCATGGCCAGCAGCTCCGCCACCAGCTTGCCCGCCTCGCGCGCCTTGGACACCTCGGCCGGGGACTTGATCACCACCCGGCTCATCGCGCCACCTCCTCGCCCTGCCGCTGCAGGTCCAGCCCCATGCCGCCTTGGCTGGCGCGCAGCAACAGCTGGCAGATTTCGCTGTAGCGCAAGTCGGGATGCAGCTCCGCCAGCATGCCTATGCGCAGCCAGTGCTCGGCCTGGGAGTTGATGGAGCGGCTCAGCGCCTCGCTGGCGGTGCGCAGATTGTCATGCATTTGCTCGGAAATCTTGACGATGCCCATGTGGTTCTCGATATACGTTTAATATATGAAACATATATTAGCTATGCAAAACCACCCTGGCAAGCATCGCCATCAAGCCGAAATGCCTTCCGCAGGCCTAGCCTGAGCGCCAAATCGCTGAGACACGCCACCCCAGCCCGGGCTGTGGCTGGAATCACACAGCGTGCAAGCCTGTATTCTCAACGATTCCGCGGTTTGCCGCGCCATTTCCGTTCAGGCCGCTTGCAATTGCATTTGAAATTGTACAAAATCAAACCATGGAAACCGATAAGCCCAATCAGCACGGCGGAAAACGCTCAGGCGCCGGCCGCAAGTCCGCCTTCGGCGGCGACAAAACCGTCGCCGTCCGCGTGCCGGAGCCGCTGCGCGCCATTCTGCAGCAATGGCTGGAGGATTATCGCAGCTGGCGCACCGTCAACAGCGAGCAAGCCTTCGACTTCCGCACGCTGGGCGCGCAGTTGAGCGAGCTGTCGCTGCCGCTGTTCGCCGGCAGCGTGCCCGCCGGCTCGCCGGTGGCGGCGGACGATATGAAGGAAGCCGACATCGACCTGAACACGCACCTGGTGAGCCGCCCGGGCGACACCTTCATGGTGCGGGTCAAGGGCGATTCGATGCAGGGCGCCGGCATCCATGATGGCGACCTGCTGCTGGTGGAGCGCGTCAGCGAACCGCGCAATGGCAAAGTGGTGGTGGCCGCGCTCAATGGCGAACTCACTGTAAAACGGCTGGAACGCGGCCCGAATGGCCTGCGGCTGCTGCCGGAAAATCCGGCCTATCAGCCGATAACCGTGCCGGAAGACGCTTCGTTTCATATCTGGGGCGTGGTGACCAATGTCATCCACAAAGTCGACTAATCGTCGCCAATCACGCCTCGCAGCGCATGCTAGCCAAGAATGCGCAACCCAGGATCACGGCGTGCTTAGCGGCGCCTATCGGCAAGCAAATGCACAGCTCGTTGTTTTGTCAGCTCAAGCAAAAACAGGAGATCTTCCATGGGAAAGCACAGCGATCACATCAAGATGAAGTTCAACGACTGGAAGCGTCTGCCGCGCCCTTATCGCGCCATGATAGAAGGCCAACCCCAGGTGCTGACCAGCCGCACCGGCCGCCATGTGTTTGTGCCGGTGCAATTTGTCTGAACCTCGCCAGGCCGGAAGTCCTGGCAAATGACAAGGCGCGGCTCAGGAATGGCAGGCAGGAGGACGGGTCAATGCTTGTTCAGCCCAAAGAAATTGCGGATGCGCTCCACCAATTCGCCGCCATGCGGCACCCCCTCTGTCTCGTCCAATAGCGCTTCCGGCATTTTCCTGCGGCGCTCCTCCAGCCGTTCCGCCAGAATCGAGGAAATCGTCTCGGCCAATTCCTTGCGCGAGACCAGGATGGCCTGAAACGCCTCCTTGTCCAGCCTCAGGCACTCCACATTGGACCGGGCGATCACCGTGCCGCTGCGCGACTCCCCCGTCATTAAGCCCATCTCGCCAAAGAAGCTGCCGGCTTTCAACACATCCACCAGCTTGCGCCGGCCGTCCGGCAGCGTCACCCACACCTCCACCTCGCCGGACAGCATGATGTACAGCCAGTGCGCCACCGCCCCCTGATGCATGATGATGTCGCCGGTGACAAACGGCGTGAATTTCAAGCGGTCGGCCAGGATCACCATCTCTTCATCGTTCAGGCCCGACAGCAACTCCACCTTGCGCAGCGCCAGCACCCGTTCCTCCAGGTGGCGCTTCATCCGCGCTTCGATGTACTTCTCGTTTTCCTTGATCGTCAGCACATTGAAGAACGGCGATGCCATGCGCATATTATGCCGGCGCAGGGCCGCGTCGATATGGGTGCGCACGATGGAGTCGGTATAGTCGTCCGCCGACAGATCGGTCAGCCAATAGCGCACCGCATAGCGGCTGAAGCCGTTTTCAAAGGCCATCAGGATGCAGCTCGGCTCCGGCGACTGGGCGACGCCCGGCAGCTGGGCCTCGCGCAAGGAATGCTCCACCACGCTGATGATCTGCGTCGGCAGCGTCTCCCAATTGATATTGAACCAGATCCAACGCCGCCATTGCCTGGCTGCGCCATGGCGCTTGCCGAGGATGGAAAAGTGGTTCTTCACCAGCACGCTGTTGGGAATCACCACGGTTTCCCAGTTGCGCGTTTCCAGAATGGTGGCGCGCCAATTGATTTCGACCACTCGCCCGATCAGATCGCCAGCCTTGACCCAGTCGCCGATATCGACGGAGTTGTCAAACTGCAGAGTCAGCCCGGCCAGGAGATTGCCCAGCGTATCCTGCATGGAAAAGGCCAGCACCGCAGTGATGACGGCCGACGTGGTGACGATGTGGCTCAGATCCAGACCGGCCAGGCGCAATAACACCAAGCCCCAGCCGACATAGCCTATGGCCACGACGATGTCTTCGAGAATCCGCGATGGATGCAGCCTGAGGACAGGAATCAGCAAGCGGAACAGCAGCATGGCCCATACGCGGATCAGCGCCAGGCCCACCACCACCACCGCTGCCTGACGCAGCACTTGGCCGACAACGCCAGTCAGGTTGAAGTTGATCAGCAACAGGCAAAACAGCGCGATTCCCATGGAGCGCGCGACGCGTGTGCGGCTATCGTGGCGCAAGGCATAGAGCAGCGCGGCGAACAAGGCCGTCACGCCGACAAACAAGGCCAGCGATCCATGCCAGGCAATGGACATCAGGCTTTCCAGCCAGCCGACCGCAGGAAGAGATTCCATGTATTTTCCGTCACGACTTTTGTTTTATTAATAGTTCATGACAGAGTACAAAAAAAATCCCTCCCGTTTTAAGGGAGGGTGCAAGGTATCGGGGAAGTGTAAGTTCCGCAGCCAGGCGGCCGGCAGAATTTACAACGTTGCGCTTATACCAAAGCACAACGCCATTTGATGTTATCAACAACATCCCGCTGGCGATATGAGTATATCTACTTACCCAATTTTGACTTTAGAATATCCTCAATCTTTTCAGCCTCTTGCTCGCGCCGCACTTGCTCAAACAGCTCCGCTGCCTCCGGCCAGCTGCGCTTGAGCAAACCTAGCCACTGCTTCAGCCGCGCCGCCGGATAACGGTTCTCTGCGGACTTCTGCCAGCATTGGCGGAAAAAGTCCTCCACCCATGGCAGCATATCAGCCCAGGCCATAGGCTGCGCCGGCGCGCCGGCAATGATGCGCGCCGCCAGATCCGGACAGGCCACCAGGCCACGGCCTATCATCACCGTGTCGCAGCCGCTTTCCGCGCGGATCGCCCGATAGTCGTCCAAGGTCCAGACCTCGCCATTGGCGATCACCGGAATCGTCAACGCCTCGCGGATGCGGGCAATCCAGTCCCAATGCGCCGGCGGCTTGTAGCCCTCCACCTTGGTGCGGCCATGCACCGTCAATTCGTCGGCGCCAGCGCTGGCGATGGCCTGCGCGCACTCCAGCGCCCGGCTCTTGTCTTCGTAGCCCAGCCGCATCTTGGCGGTGACGGGGATGTCGGCCGGCACCGCGCGCCGGGTGGCGGCGACGATCTGATGCAGCAGCTCCGGCTCATTCAGCAACACCGCGCCGCCGCGATGACGGTTGACAGTCGGCGCGGGACAACCGAAATTCAAATCAACCCCCGGCGCGCCCAGCGCGGCGGCCTTGGCACCGTTTTCAGCCAGACAGGCAGGATCCGACCCCAGCAGTTGCACGCGAACCGGCACGCCGGCGCGGGTCTTGCCGCCATGGGCCAGCTCCGGCGCCAGCCGCATGAAGGTGCGGGTGGGCAGCAACACGGAAGTGACGCGGACGAATTCGGTGACGCACAAATCGATGCCGCCAATGCGGGTCAGCACATCGCGCATCACATCGTCGACCAGACCCTCCATGGGGGCGAGGACCAGCTTCATTGTCTAACCTGCTGAGAAAAAGGGCGTTATTGTAACCCAACACCAACATAAACATCAGGGAGATTGACCGATGCCCGCCTCCATCGCCATTGCCACTCCGGAATCCGTCGCGGACTGGCTGCCGCTGTTCACGGCCTATCTGGGCTTTTACCGCGTCAGCCACCCGGCCGAAGCTTGCCAGGACTATCTAAGCGAAAGATTGCGCCGCCGCCAGGCCGTGGCCTTCGTCGCCAGCGAAAACGAACAGCCGCAGGGCTTTGCCTTGTTGTACACCGGTTTTTCCTCGCTGACGCTGAAACCCTGCTGGGTGCTGCACGACCTTTACGTCGCGCAGGAGGCGCGCGGCAGCGGCATCGGCGAGCTGCTGATCCAGCGCTGCCAGCAATACGCCCGCGATCTGGGCGGCGGCGAGATCATGCTGCAGACCGCGCACGACAATCATGCTGCGCAACAACTGTACGAGCGCACCGGCTTTACCCTGGACCGGGATTTCCGGGTCTACTACTGGAACAGCGAGCATCCTTGACGCTGCCGCCCGGCTTGCGGCATCCTCGCCCCCCGTTCTACCCAAGCAGGAGGCCAGCATGCCCGCTCCCGGCATCTATCAACATTTCCGCAATCGCCAGCTCTATCAGGTACTGGACGTCGCCATGCACACGGAAACCAATGAACCTATCGTGATGTACCGCGCGCTGTACGGCGAATACGGCCTGTGGGCGCGGCCGGCTGCGATGTTCACCGAAACGGTGGAGCACGAAGGCCGTGTCGTGCCGCGCTTTGCCTTGATCCAGCCTCTCTGAGCGTGCGATGCGCCTCTACCGCACCGACCAGTTTCCGCTGCCGCTGCCGGCAGGCCACCGCTTCCCGGCGGAGAAATACCGGCTGCTGGCCGACAGGGTGGCGGCCTTCGCCGCGCCATGGATGGAGCCGGCGCCGGCCGCTACGCGGCTGGAACTGGCCCAAGCCCATGATCCGCACTACATAGAGGCCGTGCTGAGCGGCACGCTCAATCCCAGGCTGCAACGCGAAATCGGCCTGCCGTGGTCGCCGGAGTTGGTCGAACGCAGCCTGCGCTCGGTCGGCGCCACCATCGCCGCCAGCCGCTGCGCCCTGCTCGAGGGATGCGGCGTCAACTTGGCGGGCGGCACCCACCACGCTTCCCGCGCCAAGGGCAGCGGCTTCTGCGTGTTCAACGACGTCGCCGTCGCCGCCATGCTGATGCTGAGCGAGGCGCGCGTGCGCCGCGTGCTGGTGGTGGATCTCGATGTGCATCAGGGCAACGGCACCGCGGCCATGACCGCGGACGAACCCCGCATCTACACTTTTTCCATGCACGGCGCGCGCAACTTCCCGTTCCGCCGCGAGGCCAGCACGCTGGACATCGACCTGCCGGACAATACGGACGACGCCGCCTATCTGGCCACGCTGGCCCGTGCCCTGCCGCAGGTGTTCGAGGCCTCCCGGCCAGACTTGGTGTTCTACCTGGCAGGCGCCGACCCCTACCACGGCGACCGGTTAGGCCGACTGGGCTTATCAAAGCAGGGTTTGGCCGAGCGTGACCGCATGGTGCTGGATGCATGCCGCCGCCATGATGCCGCGCTGGCGCTGACCATGGCCGGCGGCTACGCCGTTCCGATAGAAGACACCGTGACAATCCAGGCGGAAACCGTCAGACTGGCTTGTGCCGCCTTTGGCGACGCAGAACTGCGCGCCGCGGCGTCTCGAATCAATGGAAGCTGAAGGAGAAAACATGGAACAGGCGGTTTTGGGCGGCGGCTGCTTCTGGTGCCTGGAAGCGGCTTTCGCGCCGCTGCGCGGCGTCAGCAGCGTGGTATCCGGCTATTGCGGCGGCCAGGAAGCGAACCCCAGCTACAAACAGGTTTGCGGCGGCGCCACCGGTCATGTGGAAGTGGTGAGCGTCACCTTCGACCCGGCGGTCATCGACTACGCCACCCTGTTGCAAGTCTTCTTCGCCGTGCATGACCCGACCACGTTGAACCGCCAGGGACACGACGTCGGCAGCCAGTACGCCTCGGTGATTTTCTGCCAGAACGACGCGCAGCGCGCCGTCGCAGTGGAAACCATGCGCCAGCTGGAGCAGGACGGCGTATTCGACGCGCCCATCGTCACCCGGCTGGAAGGCTCGGCCACATTCTACCCCGCAGAAGACTATCATCAGAATTACTATGCGCAAAACCAGCAGCAAAACTATTGCCAGCTGGTGATTTCGCCCAAACTGAGCAAGATTAGGCAAAAATTCTCGCATTTATTGCAAAACAGCTAGGCGCAATGCCGGGCGGGGCCGGTATAATGGCGCGCGCCCAACCGCATTGACATTCCGCCCACATACTTGCCCCCACCGAAGCCAGAAGCATGCCAGACGTTGAAGTGCCCCGCTCCTCTGCCCTCTGCGCACTGTCTACTCATCTGCAACTGCTGCGAGACGCCTCAAGCCGCAGCAAATGGCTGAGCGCCTTATGCTGGCTGCTGGCCTTCGGCATGCTGTTTGGCCACACCCTGCTGCAGGATATCCGGCAACAGCGCCAGGCATTCCACGAAACCGCCAGCCTGCTGCGGCAAAGCGCCGATCGCGCCTTGCGCGACAGCCTGCGCCTGCAGAACCGAGCGCAGGAGATCGCCGCCGCCGCGCCGCAGAATAGCCAATCCCAAATCCGCGAACTGGCCCAGGCGGCTGCGCCCAACCAACCGCAACTTTACTTCATCGGCTATCAGCCGCTGATCAGCCAGCCGGAACGCAAGCGCTTCGAACAACAACAGGCCCGCGCGCTGGGCAAGCCTTATCGCATACAGGACTACCTGCACGACCAGAACAACAGCTGGCGCAATCCGGCAGCCTGGCGCGAGGCCCCCGCCCGCTCCCGCTATCTGCCTCTGAGCATGGCGGAACCGGGGCTGGCCTCCCCGGACTGGCGCGAAATGGGCTTGGACCTGCTGGACGACAGCGTGCTCAGCGCCTCAATCCACCAGGCGCTGGGCCACATGCAGGCCATCTCCCCCACGCTGCGGCTCTACAATGGCGAACCCGGCGTGGCGCTATTTCAAACCGTATACCGCGTCGAGCCGCCCTCGCCGGTGCCCATGGTGCGGATAGAACAATCGGCCGGCGTGGTCATGCAGATTCTTTATTTGAAACCGCTGCTGACCTTGCCGGACGCCGCCGCCCAACGCTACACCGTGCAATTGCTGCGGCGCGATGGCGAAACGCCCGCCGCGCTGCCCTTGGCGCGGGAACGCCTGGCAAACGGCCTGAGCGAATGGCTGCCCATGCTGCAACGCCAGGACAGCCTGCCCGGCCTGCCCTATGACCTGCTGCTGAGCCGACAGCTGAGCTTCGAACGCGCCACATGGGGCGAAGCCGCGCTATGCGGCTTGTTCGCCCTGCTGCCGGCCTATCTGCTGTGGCTGGCGCTGGCGCTGCTGGAACAACAACGCCGCGCGCGCGAACGCAGCCAGGACGATATCTACCGCGAACGCGAATACGCCAGCGTCGCCTTGCGCAGCATCGGCGACGCCGTCATCAGCATAGACACCCAGCAAATCATCCAGTACCTGAACCCGGCCGCGGAAATGCTGCTGGGCCTGCCCGCCGCCCAGGCGCTGCAGCGGCGCCTGCAGCAGGTGGCGCCGCTGCATTACGAGTTCTCGCGCCAGCCGGTGCGCGACCCGGTGGAACAAGCCGTAGCCACGCTGCAAGTGGTATACCTGGCGCAAAACTGCTACCTGAAGCGGCGCGGCGGCGAAAAGCTGCTGGTAGAAGGTTCAGTGTCGCCGCTGCTGGGCCGCAACGGCCAGTTGATCGGCACCGTGCTGACCTTCCGCGACACGGCGCCGATCCGGCGCCGCATGCTAGCCGCGCTGGAGGCCAGCGAAACCCGTCTGCGCCAGCATGAGATGGAACTCGCCCGCGTGGCGCGCATCAACACCATGGGCGAAATGGCCTCCGGCATCGCCCATGAGATCAACCAGCCGCTATCGGCCATCATGAGCTATTGCCAGGCCGCGCTGAGCCTGCTGGATGACGACGAAACCGATATGGCCATGCTGCGCCGTGCCCTCACTTCGTCGGTCAACCAGGCCGACCGCGCCGGCCGCATCATCCACCGCCTGCGCGAATTCGTCACCCGCAAAAACCAGCAGCTGGTGCCGTTGCAGCTCAATCAGGCCGTGCACAATGCGCTATCGCTGCTGGATTACGAGCTGCATGATCACGACATCCATATCGAGCAAAACTTCGCACATGAGTTGCCGTTGGTATACGCTGACACTATCCAGCTTGAACAAGTGGTGCTGAATTTGGCTCGCAATGCGGTAGAAGCCATGGAGCAGACCCGCCCCTGGGGACGGTTGAGCATCACCACCCGCAAACAGGGAGACCGGGTGCAGCTGATCATAGGCGACAATGGCTGCGGCATTCCCCCGGACACGCTGGACCGGATCTTCGACCCGTTTTTCAGCACCAAGCCAAACGGCATGGGCCTGGGTCTGGCCATCTGCCAGACAGCGATCGAAGCCTTTGGCGGCAAGCTGATCGCCGGCAACAAACCCGGCTCGGGAGCGGAGTTCATCATCGACCTGCCATGCGCCGCAAGCTGCGTGGCGGCACCATCCGGAGTAGAAGCCTGATGCAAAATACCACCCCTACCGTTTTCATCGTCGACGACGATCCCGCCGTGCTGGATTCGCTCGCCATGCTGATCACCGCGCAGGGCATGCGCACCGTCAGCTATCCCAACGCGATGGAATTCCTCGATGCCTACCAAGGCAACCAGATCTGCTGCCTGGTGCTGGACATCCGCATGCCGCAGATCACCGGCCTGGCGCTGCAGGAACAGTTGATCGAGCGCGACATCAACATCCCCATCGTCTTCATCACCGGCCATGGCGACATCGAACAATGCCGGCGCGCTTTCCAGACCGGCGCCATCGACTTCCTGACCAAGCCGATAGACCAGAACCGGCTGATCTCCAGCCTGCGCCGCGGCATCCGCATCAGCATCCAGCAGCACCAGCAGGAAGAGGAAACCCAGGAGGTCATGAGCCAGCTCTCCCGCATCAGCGGCCGCGAGCGCGAAGTGCTGGAGCTGGTGGCGGATGGCCTGTCCAGCAAGGAAATCGCGCGCGAACTGGACCTGTCGCCGCGCACCATCGAGGTTCACCGCGCCAACCTGTTCAGCAAGCTCGGCGTCGACTCCCTGGCCGACCTGGTGCGTTTCTACCTCAAGGCGTTGGAGGCCACCGGCAAAAAACGCAGCGACGACGTTTTTTTCAACGAACCGCCGCCAAACCAGTAAAATCGTCGCATGCAAAGACTGTTCAAACACATTTGTCTAGTAGCGCGCCACAGCAAACCCGGCATCACGCCCTCATTGCTGCAGCTGGCTGATCATCTGGCAGCCGGCGGCGCCACGGTGCTGATCGACAAGGACAGCATCGCCGCGGACGAGGCCGGCGGCCATGCGCTGATCGACCGCAACGACATGGGCAAGCTGGCCGATCTGTGCATCGTGCTGGGCGGCGACGGCACCATGCTGTCCATCGCCCGCTTACTGGCGCCGTACCGCGTGCCGCTGGTCGGCATCAACCAGGGCCGGCTGGGCTTCATGACCGACATCCCGCTGCACGAGATGCTGGATTCGATAGACGCCATCCTGCTCGGCAAATTCGTGCCGGAAGACCGCATCCTGCTGCAGGCCGCCGTCATCCGCGAGGACGCCGAGGTGGCCAGCGCGCTGGCTTTCAACGACGTGGTGTTCAGTCGCGGCGCGGTGGGGTCGATGATCGAGTTTGAAGTGTTCATCGACAACCAGTTCGTCTATAGCCAACGCTCGGACGGCCTGATCGTGTCCACCCCCACCGGCTCCACCGCCTACTCGCTGGCCTCTGGCGGCCCCATCCTGCACCCCACGCTGCAGGCCATCGCCCTGGTGCCGATCTGCCCGCAATCGCTGTCCAATCGGCCGATTGCCGTCAACGACTCCTGCGAGGTGGAATTCATGCTCACCCGCGGGCTGGACGCGCGCGTGCACTTCGACGGCCAGCTGCACTGCGACCTGATGGAAATGGACCGGGTGCTGATCCGCCGCTACCGCAATCCGCTGCGCATCCTGCACCCCGAGGGCTACAACTACTACGACATGCTGCGCCACAAGCTGCACTGGGGCGAACGGCTGATCTAACCGGCACACCACACACCATGCTTCTCTCGCTGACCGTAAAAGACTTCGTCATCGTCGACAGCATCGCGCTGGACTTCACACCCGGCTTCACCGTGCTCACCGGCGAAACCGGGGCCGGCAAATCCATCATGCTGGATGCGCTGGGCCTGCTGCTGGGCGACCGCGCCGAAGGCGCCCAAGTGCGCGAAGGCGCCGAGCGCGCCGAAATCACCGCGGAATTCTCCATCGCGCAACGACCGGAAGTGGACGCCTGGCTGGCGGAAAACGAGCTGGCCGGCGACGAAGGCATACTGCTGCTGCGCCGGCTGATCGACCGCAACGGCCGCTCCAAGAGCTTCGTCAACGGCCAGGCCGCCACCCTGGCCCAGTTGAAACAGCTTGGCGAATTCCTGGTGGACATCCACGGCCAGCACGCGCATCAGTCACTGATGAAGAGCGAAACCCAGCGCCAGCTGCTGGACGCCTACGCCGGCTCCGCCGCCCTGGCGCGCGATGTGCACAAGGCCTGGCAGGAATGGCAGGCCGCGCGCCAGGCCCGGCAGGACGCCGAACGGCTATCGCGCGAATCGGAAGTGGAGCGCGAACGCCTGACCTGGCAGATCGGCGAGCTGAGCGAACTCAATCTGCAACCGGACGAATGGGTGGTGCTGAACCAAAGCCACACCCGGCTCGCCAACTCGGCCGAACTGGTGCAAAGCGCCCTGCAGGCGGTAGACGTGCTGTCAGAAAACGACGATAGCTGCCTGAGCCAACTGGCCCATGTGCAGAACCGCCTGTCCAAGCTGTCCAATCTGGACCCCAGGCTGGCCGACACGCTGTCTCTGCTGGATTCGGTGGACGCCGAGCTGCGCGAAGTGGTGTACAGCCTGCGCGACTACGCCAGCGACATCGACCAGGACCCAAGCCAGCTGGTGGAAATGGAGCGCCGGCTGGACCTGTTGATGAGCACCGCCCGCAAATACCGGGTACAGCCGGCCGACCTGGCCGACAAACTGGCGGACTGGCAGCGGCAACTGGCCGCGCTGGAAGCCAGCGTGGACGTGGAAGCGCTGAGCGTGGCCGAATCCGCCAGCCTGGCGCGCTACCGCACCTTGGCCGAAGCGCTGTCCGGCAAGCGCCGCCAAGCCGCCAGCGAACTGTCCGACCGCATCTCCGGAGAGATGCAAAAGCTGGCCATGGGCGGCGCCCGCTTCGCCATCGAACTGTCCGCGCTGGCCGAGCCCGGCGCGCACGGCATGGAATCCATCGAATACCTGGTGGCGGCCAATGCCGGCACCAGCCTGCGGCCCCTGGCCAAGGTGGCCTCCGGCGGCGAACTGTCGCGCATCAGCCTGGCAATGCAGGTGGTGATCAGCCAGGTGGCCAGCGTGCCCACGCTGATCTTCGACGAAGTGGACGTCGGCATCGGCGGCCGCGTGGCGGAGGTCATCGGCCACATGCTGCGCGACCTGGGCCAGCGCTATCAGGTGCTGTGCATCACCCACCTGCCCCAGGTGGCCTCCTGCGGCAAAAACCATTGGCAGGTCAGCAAACGCGAACACAAAGGCCAAGTGCTCAGCCGCATCGCGCCGCTGGACGCCGAACAGCGCGTGCTGGAAATCGCCCGCATGCTGGGCGGCGCCGAACTGACCCAAACCACGCGCGAACACGCCGCGGAAATGCTGGCAGCCAACGCCGCCGCCCTCTAGCCAAGCGCGGCGATTCCGGTTAGAATTGCCGCCTCTTACCGATTCCGCAACCAGGCAAAGCTGTTTTCATGCCATGGTTTTGGATAAGCCGGAAAATTTGAGATTTTGGAGGTTTGGGTGAGTGGTTTAAACCAGCAGTCTTGAAAACTGCCGACGGGCAACCGTCCGTGGGTTCGAATCCCACAGCCTCCGCCAATACAAAAGGCCCGGATAGATCGTCCGGGCCTTTGCCATTCGCCCCCGCCACGGCAAACACGCCATCATCCAATTAACTACACACAAAAATGTTCTCTGCAATCTTGCTTATGTGTGTATAGATTCCGGCAGATCGACTGCCACGCCTACCCCGCCGCCTTCTGCTTGATGTCGCCCAGCACGGCGATGATGCGCTGGACCGTAGCTGCCGGGAAAATCGCCATTGGCCCGGTCGCGCTCAGGCTGGTAAACGGCGATTCGAATAAGCGGCTCGGCTCCATCACGCCGTTTTCGGTCAGCTCGCGGACTATCAGTTGGATGAGCTCAATCTGGCCGGCCGGGACTGATTGACATGGGTACGCAGAACAACCAGGGGTAAAGATCACGATCAAGCCGATCGAAAACGCCCAGGCCGCATGCTGAGCAAGCAGGGGCGAGATGCACGCATCGACGATTCAGAACCTGGCGGGGCTGTGCTTCCAAATGGAAACCACGTTGCTTTTGAAGACCCAGCATTTTGGCCAGTACGAACCGCCCGAATTCGAGGCGCTGACGATGCAAGAGAAGAAGGCCCAGGCCGCCATGATCATGGCCAAGATCAACCGGCTGCTCAATTTTCAGCGCGCCATGCTATGGGCCCTGCACGTCCAGCGCGAAACCGAAATGATTTACCCCCCACACGCTCTGCAAGTACGGCTTCAAAACCGACCGGGACATCATCCGCAAATGGGCCACCGGCAAAGGCCCCAGCTGCCGCGACCTGGGCGACCGCCACGGCGTCCACCACACCACCCTGCATCGCTACGGCAAGAAGAACGTTAGCCAACTTGAGCAGGCGATGCACTCGGCTTACGCCGAGCCGAAGGGGCCTCCGGGGGAGGTCATAAGAAATCTGCGCTATGAGTCGACGCAAACTGCAAATATAAACCACCCAACCCAATATTCAAATGCATGACAAAATGTCGTGATTTGGAAAATCACAACCCTTTTTGACACCCTCCCAGCCGAGCTCTAGCCTGACGCCCAGTTCCAAGACACATCCAAGTCGCCTTTGAACCAAGCCAAGGATTGCGCTCGCATGAGAAAAATTGTCCTACCGGCAATCGCCACTCTTTTTTTGATGGCATCTCACAATGCCATGGCGGGCTATTTGGATTTCAGTTCGAATTGGGATGCGCCATCGACAAAGCCCATGTCCAAAAAAGCCGCTAGCAATGTGGTCATGCAATGCAGCACCGTCAAAGCCTATTACAGCATGGCCGGACAAACCTCCGGCGCAATGGTTGTAGCTGGCCCGCATGAGACTCCAACTGACAAAAATACTCACCTAACCGTTAGGCTCTACAAAAACAATAAGCATGAAAAGTCATGCCACGTATACGTAAACACAAAGCTGGAATACACAAGCTGTTCTTGTGAGTACGTGGATTAAAAAGCTCGCATCATCTAATTGCGGTCTTTTTTCATTTCAGGGCATCTTGAATTTTTGCAATCAAACGAGTCAAGGAGAGAATTATGGGTCAAGGTGGCCGCATTACCCTCGTCAATAGCACCAGTTACGACTGGAATAAAAGCTATGAGCACTCGTATCAAATGAACAGCTGGTCCTTCCCGCAAACCATACCTGCGGGAACGGCTGCAACCGTTTACGTGGAGTGGGATCAGAACATCTTCCACCACACAAGCGACGACGGAGGGGAAGCGACCTATACCATGAACGCCGGAGGCATCCCTCTCTCCTTCCAAGTACAAGCACGCGCCAGCAATGGCTTCAACCTGCAAATCGCTTTCCTCAGCATTGCCACGCAGAACAATCCCCAAGGCAGCGTCCTGCCGCTAGGCTGGGATCATGATGGCTACGTCAACTTCATCCTAGCCGGGCAAGTTGGATCCTTCACATCCAGCAATCCGCCGACATCATGGATGCAGAGCAACCTGATCTTCTTACGACAGCGGACATTGCGCCAGCTCTGCCTCCCAGGCTCCCACGATTCCGGCATGAGCCAGAACCACTCCCACACCGCCTTCGGCCAGCCGTGCAATACCATCACGCAAACGCTTAACCTGTTTGGCCAGCTCACGCAGGGCGCGCGTTACTTCGATCTCCGCCCAGTGATCAGCGGCGGCGAGTACTACACCGGCCATTACTCTGAAATCAGCGCATTGAGCTCTTGGCAAGGCGCCAACGGTCAGTCGATCGCCTCCATTATTTCCGACGTCAACGCATACACCGCATCAAACAGCGAGCTGGTGATCTTGAATCTGTCTCACGACCTGAACACGGATGTGGGCAACGGCAGTTACAGGTCATTCAATCAGAGTGAGTGGAACGCTCTGCTGACCGCTCTGGAAGGCATCAACAACCGTTACATCGACCCCAATCCGACAACCGTTGACCTGAGCAACAAAACCCTTGGCGCGTACATCGGCAATCGGCAGGCGCGCGTGCTGATCATTGTTCAACCAAGCGATAACTCCATCACGCTTGGCAACTTCGCCTCCCAAGGCTTCTACACCAACAAGAACCTGAACGTTTACGACAGCTACACAGGCACGAACGACCTGAACCACATGTCGTCGGACCAAATGACCAAGATGAAGGAGCAAAGAACGAGCCAAAACTCCAACCCGTTCCTGCTGTCCTGGACTCTGACCCAAAGCGATACCCAAGCCGCGACCTGCTTCACTTTGCCTGGTATCGATAGCATCCTGGACTTGGCCAATACCGCCAACCCGGCACTGCCCAGCATGCTGTGGCCGTCATTGACCAGCCAGTGTTACCCCAACATCCTCTACACCGACAACGTCAGCAATAGCCAGAATGCGGCATTGGCTTTGGCCATCAACTGGATGGCCTCATCGGCCGCGCTGGCCCACAGCGGCAGCCCGTTTGTGCCAGCCGGCAGCTATAACCTCTCCAGCCAAGATATCTCGGTCACATTTGAAGCTCGTTGCTTCAGCGTTGCCGGCGTCCCGGTTACCACGTCCATTACCTACTCCGCGGGCCAAGCCGTCCGGCTTTGCGACATATCGAACCAGAACGGCGAGCTGACCTTGGCTCTTGCTGCCTCGGGCGCGACGCCCAGCATGCCGACGCCGAGTGGCAACCCCTTCATACCTGCAGGCAGCTACATCCTGACTGGTCAGCCGGTGTCCATCACCATCAATGCCTCATGCCGGAACATCGCGGGCCAGCTTGTGAAATCGTCCGTTACGTTCGACGCCACACAGGCCGCTTCCCTGCTGGATATTTCCAACCAGAATGGTCAGCTCACCTTGGCCATGGAGTAAGAGTTCAAGAAATGCCCTCTCGTTTATCACGATAAGCGAGGGGGCGAACCACCTCCCCTCCCTGGGGGAGAGCATTTGATCCATCGCCACCCTGCGAGTGGCTGATGCGATTCAGATTGGCAGTACGAGGGGGCAGCATCGTATGTTCCGGCTGAACCAAGCAGGCCTAATCGGCATCTGCTCAGCCTGGAAAGACGATTGAAAGTCATATCAACGCTGTTGAATTCAATGGAGATTTTCTTATGGAAAAGACAGGCCTGTATTTGCTTAAGCTGAGCTTCACTCCCGAAAAAGGCATGACTGGCGCAGGCTCCATGACGCTGGCCGTAACGGTCAATGCTTCCACCGGCGCTCTACACGGCCAAGCACATGGCTCCATCCTGGAAGGCACGCAGCACTCCCCAACCTTCAGCTCCCCGGCCACAGGCGCCATGCATAGCACTGGCTTTGGCCACATCACCAGGGTTGGCGCCGTTCATGGCGAAGCCGCTGTATCCGTCGCCCCGCCGGCGATCGGCACCTACCTCGCCCCCTTCTCCGCCAGCTTCGGTCTCGGCGCTGACTGGACCGGCCAAGGCCAATTCACTGTAGGCACCCATACCTACAAGTGTGATGTGAGGATGGTTGATTAAGAGTTGCCCGCGAATGTGCTCAGTCGGGATGAACACATGCGCTTCACCGTAGCACTCTCCACCCAACTTTATTTCTGGAGCTGAATCATGACCATCAAAGTCACCAACAACTCGAACGAAACCTACCAAGTCGCGATCAACCAATGGGGTACCGGCGGCGATACCAGCTATTTTGCATTGACTCCCGGCAAAAACGACAGCTGGGACCGCACTGACTTTCGCGGCTTCGTGATGTCGCTGCAAGTACGCGGCAAGAGCACCGCCTACATCGTCTTCCCTGAAGATAACATCAGCATCACTGAAAACGGCGTCACTGCTAACGGCAAACCGATCAATCACTCGGTTGCTCTCGCCTGACTCTGCTCGCAGGACCAGCAATATGAAAACCCGCCAAGGCGGGTTTTCTCATCCAAGAAAGCTTAGCGCGACATTGCGAGACAGTGGGCCTCACGAGTAGCCAGCGGCACAACAAATACCATTGATATGAATGCATACAGCCATGCCACTCCAAATCGATCTCGCCGGCCCGATCCAACACGCACTAGCACCTCTGCTTGTCAGTCTTCGCGGCAGCAGCATCAAGCAGCTCCAAACTGGCTTCCAGCTTCATGAAATCCGCTGGCGCCCCAGAACCTTCCGATATCAGGGTTTTCAAGTCCTGTTTGCGCAGCATGATCATTTCTGAAACATCGCCTGACGACAGCCCCAAACCTTCCCGCAAGACTTCCTTTGCTTCATGCCGAAGCCATTGGATGATTTCTTGAGGCGTGGAAGGTATCTCATCCAATACCGCTTTCAGGTTCACAAGCTCTAGGGGCTGTTGACGTTTAGTGAGCTGTCGCGCCGGGATGCGTTTTGCGCCGAATCGAGGCGTTTCGCGCGCCGCATAGTCATTCTCTGCCAGCGCGGAACAA
>NZ_JAUCGU010000007.1:57886-139615 GCF_059916625.1 Chromobacterium sp. CCUG 76385 | reverse complement strand
GACAAAGCCCAGCTCAACCGAGCTGGGCTTTGTGCTTTGCGCCGGCGAAACGCCGCCCCAACTCGCCCCGACAGTCCTTGTCGGGGCGTTGGCGTTTCAGCAGTATTGCATCAGCTCGACCGGCGCGCCGTTGACCTCGATGAAGGCGACGGTGAGTCCTTCGCTTGGGCTGTTAGGGGCGATCAGTATCTTCTGTCCTTCCAGCGCCTTGGCCAGGTCATCGACTTCAAATGCGATGTGCGGGAGCTGTTTTACCCGTTCCGGGTAAGGCGCATCTTCCCAGTAGCGCTGCCATTGAATGCCGAAGGCATTGTCTGTATGGTCGCTGACGGTCATTTTCAGATGCGGCAAGTCGATTTCATTGTCGAACCTCTCCGTTGTGGGTATCCCGATGTGGTTGTATTTCATGCCTGTCCTCGATAGCGAATCCATAAAAATCCCCGCTGTTTAGACCGCGGGGAAGGAAAAGGTTTGCGGATGGCAGCGGAAGTTCAGCGCTGCGGCGCAGGGCTTTAGCGCTGCTAGGGGTCAGTCGTCCTCATTCTGCCATTCGATACGCGCGCCCAGGCTGACCAGGTTTTCGACGAAGCGCGGATGCGCGCGGCGGATGGGCGTGGCATTGAGAATGCGCGAACTGCCGGGAATGCTGGATGCGATCATCAATAGCGCGATGGCGACGCGGATGATGTAGGGGCTGTCCACTTCGGCCGGCGTCAGCGGCTTGCCGCCGAAGATCACCACGCGGTGCGGGTCCGACTGGAAGGCGTGGGCGCCGAACTTGCCCAGCTCCGAGGTCCAGCCCAGCGCGCCGTCATATACTTTGTTCCAGAACAGCATATTGCCTTCGGCCTTCACGCCCAGCGCGATGAAGATAGGCAACAGGTCCACCGGCAGATAGGGCCAGGGCGCGGCTTCGATCTTGGGCAGAATGTTCGGGGTGAACGGTTCGACGACTTTCAGCTTGTCGAAACGGGCGCGTGACCAGCCGTCGGCATGCTCGATATGGATGCCGAACTTGGCGAAGGTGCGGTCGATCAGCGGGAAGAATTCCGGCGCCCCATTCTTGACCTGAATATCGCCGCCGGTGATGGCGGACAGCGCCAGGAAAGTCACGACTTCATGGAAGTCTTCGACAAAGCTGAAATCCACGCCGCTTAATTGTTCCACGCCATGGATGGTCAAGCGCGAGGTGCCTATGCCTTCTATGCGCGCGCCCATTGCCGTCATGAAGCGGCAGAACTCCTGCACATGCGGCTCGGATGCGGCATTGGTCAAGGTGGCGCTGCCGTTAGCCAAGGCCGCGCACATCACGAAGTTTTCCGTGGTGGTGACCGAGGCGTAGTCGAGCCAGTGATCAAAGGCTTTGAGTCCTGATACGGCATTGACGCGGATGCGGCCAGGCAGGCGGCTGACCGTCGCGCCAAAGCCGCTGAAGACGTCGATATGCGGGTCGATCTCGCGCACGCCCAAGGTGCAGCCCTGCACGTCGTTTTCTATCCTGGCCTCGCCGAAGCGGGCCAGCAGCGGCGGCACCAGCATGATGGAGGAGCGCATCTCTTCCGGCAGATGGTCGCGCTCGGCGTCAAAGCGGGCGCCGGCGTGGCAAAGGGTCAAGGTGCCGCTGGCCAGTTCGCCGTCGATGCGGCTGCCCAGCGAGCGGAATAGCGCCAGGATCTTGCGCACGTCGGTGATGTCCGGCACGCCGCGCAGGGTGACCGGCTCCGTGGTCAGCAGCGTGGCGCACAGAATCGGCAGGACGGCGTTCTTGTTGGAAGACGGGGTGATGCGGCCGCGCAATGGCGCGCCGCCATGGACGAGAAGGTGAGGCATGAGCGTATTGGGGTTTCGGTCAAAACGTCATTCTATGCCTGCTCGCATGACGAGTGGCCGGCCTTGTGTGTCGCTTGTGTGCCAGTCTGCGGCGAAATGTGAAAAGGCCATCGCGAGGATGGCCTTGGGAACGGCGGCAGTGTCGGCAGCTTAGCGATCCAGCCCGCCCAGCAGCACGTACTTGATTTCGAGATAGTCCTCGATGCCGTACTTGGAGCCTTCGCGGCCCAGGCCGGATTGCTTGACGCCGCCAAACGGCGCCGCCTCATTGGACAGCAGGCCGCTGTTGACCGCTACCATGCCGTATTCCAAGCCTTCGGACACGCGGAAGATGCGGCCGATGTCGCGGGCGTAGAAATAGCTGGCCAGGCCGAACTCGGTGTCGTTGGCCAGGCGGATGGCTTCTTCTTCGGTCTTGAAGCGGAACAGCGGCGCCAGCGGGCCGAAGGTTTCCTCGCGCGCCACTTTCATATGGCTGCTGACGTTGCCGATCAGCGTCGGCTCGAAGAAGGTGTGGCCCAGCGCATGGCGCTTGCCGCCGGCGATCAGGGTGCCGCCTTTGGCCAGCGCGTCGGCGATGTGCTCCTCCACCTTGGCTACCGCATTGTGGTCGATCAGCGGTCCCTGGGTGACGCCGGCTTCCAGGCCGTTGCCGACCTTCAGCGTGGCGACGGCGGCGGCGAATTTCTCGGCGAAGGCGTCGTAGACGCCGTCCTGCACGTAGATGCGGTTGGCGCAGACGCAGGTTTGGCCCGCGTTGCGGTACTTGGAGATCAGCGCGCCTTCCACCGCGGCGTCCAGATCGGCGTCGTCGAACACGATGAAGGGCGCGTTGCCGCCCAATTCCATCGATACCTTCTTCACCGTGCCGGCGCACTGGGCGATCAGTTTGCGGCCCACTTCGGTGGAGCCGGTGAACGAGAACTTCTTCACCGTATCGCTGCCGGTCAGCACCGCGCCGATTTCGCTGGAGCCGCCGGTGATGACGGAGAACACGCCGGGCGGGATGCCGGCGCGCTCGGCCAGCTCGGCCAATGCCAGCGCCGATAGCGGCGTCTGGCTGGCTGGGCGGACCACCATGGTGCAGCCGGCGGCCAGGGCCGGGGCGGCTTTGCGGGTGATCATGGCGCTGGGGAAGTTCCACGGCGTGATGGCGGCGGTGACGCCTATCGGCTCCTTGGTCACCAGCACGCGGCGGTCAAGGGCTGGTCCCGGCACGATGTCGCCGTAGATGCGCTTGGCCTCCTCGGCGTACCACTCGATATAGCTGGCGCCGTAGGCGATCTCGCCCTTGGCCTCGGCCAGCGGCTTGCCTTGCTCGGAGGTCAGGATTATTGCCAGGTCTTGCTGGTGGGCCATGATCAGGTCGAACCAGCGGCGCAGGATGGCGGCGCGCTCCTTGGCGCTCTTGGCCTTCCAGGCCGGGAAGGCGCGCGCGGCGGCAGCTACCGCGCGCTCGGCTTCGGCCGCACCCATCTTGGGCACCTTGGCGATCTGTTCGCCGGTGGCGGGGTTATGCACAGCGATGTGCTGGCCGCCATCGGCATCCAGCCATTTGCCGCCCAAATAGCATTGCTGGCGCAGCAGCGTCGGGTCTTGCAGATTCAACATGGTGTTGTCCTTGTGCGGATGCGGGGCTGTGGCCCGCTGGCCCTCACGTGTCCTGGGGGAGGGCCGCATCGCGAATCGGTTGGGATCAGGCTTTCAGCGCCGCTTCCAGCTTGCCCAGCGCCTCGGCGAAGACTTCATCTTCGATCGTCAGCGGGAACAGGAAGCGCACCACATTGGCGTAGATGCCGCAGGTCAGCAGAATCAGGCCGTTGGCCAGCGCGTGCTGTTGCACCTTCTTGGCGAAGTCGGCATCCGGGGCGTGGCTGCCGGGCTGATTGAATTCCACGGCCACCATCGCGCCCAGGCCGCGCACTTCGGCGATGTGCGGCACGGCAGACTTCAGGCTGTTCAGCTTTTCCTTCAGCGCATCGCCCAGGCGCTGGGCGCGCTCGGCCAGCTTTTCGCTTTCGATCACGTCCAGCACCGCCAGGGCGGCGGCTACCGCCAGTGGGTTGCCGGCATAGGTGCCGCCCAGGCCGCCGGGGGCCGGCGCGTCCATGATGTCGGCGCGGCCGGTGACGGCCGATAGCGGGAAGCCGCCTGCCAGCGATTTGGCCATGGTGATCAGGTCCGGCACCACGCCGAAGTGCTCGCTGGCCAACAGCTTGCCGGTGCGGGCGAAGCCGGATTGCACTTCGTCGGCGATCAAGAGGATGCCATGGCGGTCGCACAGCTCGCGCAGCGCCTTCACCCATTCGGCCGGCGCGGCGTAAAAGCCGCCTTCGCCCTGGACTGGTTCATAGATGATGGCGGCGACGCGGGCCGGATCGATATCGTACTTGAACAGCTTTTCGATGGCGGTCAGCGAGTCCTGCACCGAGACGCCATGCAGCGCGTTCGGATACGGCGCGTGGTAGACATCGCTGGGGAAGGGGCCGAAGCCCAGCTTGTACGGCGCCACCTTGCCGGTCAGGGCCATGCCCATCAGGGTGCGGCCATGGAAGGCACCGCCAAAGGCGAGGATGCCGGGGCGGCCGGTGTGGGCGCGGGCGATCTTCACCGCGTTTTCCACGGCTTCCGCGCCGGTGGTGAATAAGGCAGTTTTTTTGGCGTAGCTGCCAGGCGTCAGCGCGTTCAGTTTTTCCGCCAGGCTGATGTAGGATTCGTACGGCACCACCTGATAGCAGGTATGGCTGAAGCGCGACAGCTGCTCCGCCACGGCGGCTTCCACTTTGGGATGAAGGTGGCCGGTATTCAGCACGCCGATGCCGCCGGCGAAGTCGATGTAGCGTCGGCCTTCGCTATCCCAGATTTCCGCGTTTTTGGCCCGTTCGGCGATGAAACTGCACATCACACCCACGCCGCGCGGGGTGGCGTCGGCCTTGCGTTGCATCAGTTGCTGCTGGCTCATGGAAGTCTCCTCGGGGCCGGGCGATCGTGGCGCCGCCGCGGCGGGTCGATATGGCGCTGGCGAAAGCCGGCGCGGCAACGAGTCATTCTATGAGTGTGTTTAGCAAAAAGCTACGCGGAGTATAAAAAATTAAACGCCTGTGGCGCGGACGGCACAGGCGTCGGCAAACCAGCGCCGGGATCAGCGGACGATCAGCCGGTTGACGTCGGCCAGTACTTGCGGCTCCAGTTGGCCGGCGGCCTGGGCCAGAGCCAGGCGCGCGGTCAGGTAGCTGTATTTGGCGTTGGCCAGGCTGGTCAGCGCAGTGTAGTAGGACTGTTCGGCCTGCAGCAGGTCGATGTTGGTGCGGATGCCCACTTCCTTGCCCATGCGGGTGGATTCCACCTTGCTCTTGGCCGAGACCAGCAGTTGTTGCTGCGCGCGCACCAGCGCCGCGCCATTGGTCACGCCGAGGAAGGCTTTGCGCACGTCTTCCTTCACCTGGCGGCGTGTCGATTCCAGTTGGTCGCGCGCGGCCTCCTCCTGCGCCAACGCCTCGCGCACCTGGGAGTTGATGCCGCCGCCTGCAAACAAAGGCACATTGACGGTGACGCCGATATTGCTGCCGCGGGTATGCGGGTAGTTGCCGTACTGGTTGCTGATCTGATCGCTGTAGCCGGCATTGAGCGTGACGGTCGGCAGGTGGTTGCCTTTTTTCTCGATCGCGCTTTGGTGAGCCAGGTCCAGGTTCTGTTGCGCGGTCTTGATCTTCAGGCTGTTCCGCAAGGCCATGTCGATCCAGGCTTCCAGGCCGGCCGGCTTGGGCGGGTCCAGCGGCAGCTGGTCGCGCACGGTCTGGATGCCGGCAGGGTCCAGTCCGGTCAGCCGTTTCAGATTGTTTTGCGCCAGTTCCAGATTGTTGGCGTCGCTGATTTCCTGCGCCACGGCGCCATCGTAGCCGGCTTGCGCTTCATTGGTGTCGGTGATGGTGGCGGTGCCGACTTCGAACGCGGTCTTGGCCTGCTGCAGCAGGTTCAGATAGGTTTTCTTGCTGGCGCGGGTGGCGGCCAGCGTGTCCTGGGCGCGCAGCACGTCGAAGTAGGCCTGGGCGATGTCCAGAATCAGCTGCTGCTCGGCGGCGTCGAAGGTGGTGTCGGCCAGTTCGGTGCCGAGTTTGCCCTTCTTGTAGCCGGTGTACTTGCCGACATCGAACAGCGTTTGCTGCATGCCGACCGTGTAGCCATGATTTTCATAGCGGCCCAACGCTTGGGCGCCGCCGGTTAAGGTCGGGGTGCTGGAAGGCTGCAGCGGATTGTTGTAGCCATAGGTGCCGGTGGCGCTGACTTGCGGCAGCAGCTGGCTGCGTCCCTGCACCAGCTTTTCCTGCCCAGCGTCGCGCTGGGCGCGCGAAACGGCGAAATCGGCGTTGTAGTCGCGGGCGGCTTGCCAGGCGCCGACCAGATCAAAGGCCTGGCTGGGGAGAGAGGCGCCCAGCAGCAGCAGGGCGGCGGGCAGGGTCAAGTTGTTCTTCTTCATCAGATTGCTCATTTTTTTGTTCGTTATTCCGACTGCGCGGCGGCAGGTCGTTCTTCATCTCGCGACACGCGGAACCATTGAGCGTAGAGGGCCGGCAGGAACAGCAGCGTCAACACGGTGGCGACCAGCAGGCCTCCCATGATGGCGACCGCCATGGGGCCCCAGAAGGTGCTGCGAGTCAGTGGGACCATGGCCAGGATGGCGGCCAATGCTGTCAGCATTATGGGCCTAAAACGACGCACGGTGGAACCGATGATGGCCTCGAAGCGGCCTATGCCGTCGCGGATGTCATGTTCGATTTGATCCACCAGGATCACCGAATTGCGCATGATCATGCCGGACAGGGCGATGACGCCCAGCATGGCCACAAAGCCGAAAGGCGCGTGGAACAAGATCAGCGTGAGGGTGACGCCTATCATGCCCAGCGGCGCGGTCAGCACCACCATCAGCGTGCGCTGGAAGCTGTGCAGCTGCAGCATCAGGAGTGTCAGAACTACAACAATCATCAGCGGCGCGACGGCGGCGATGGCGCGTTGGGATTTGCCGCTCGATTCCAGCACCCCGCCGGTTTCGATGTGGTAGCCCAGCGGCAGCGTGCGTTCCAGCGCCTGTATCTGCGGCTGCAGCTGAGTGGATACGTCCGCGCCCTGCGCGCCGTCCACCACATCGGCGTTGACGGTGATGGCCGGCAGCCGATTGCGGCGCCAGATGATGCCTTCTTCCGGCTCGTAATGGATATGGCCGATCTGCGACACTGGCACGAAGCGGCCGCTGCCGGTCTGGATCATCAAATTGCCCAGCGCGGCGACATCTTTCTGTTCGCCCGGATTTAGCCGCGCCACGATGGCGATGCTCTGATTGCCTTCGCGATAGGCGCTGACGGCTGAGCCGGAGATCAGCATCTGCAGTTGCTGCGACAGCTGCTGCGAGCTGAGGCCGAGCGCGGCGGCCTTGTCCTGGTCGATGGCTATGCGCAGCGCCTTCACCTGTTCGCCCCAGTTCTGGTTGACGCGCAACGCGGCCGGGTGCTTGCGCACCAGCGCCTCCACGCGGTCGGCGATCTGGCGCACTTGCTCATGGTCCGGACCCATCACGCGGAATTGCACCGGGTAGCCCACCGGCGGGCCATTTTCCAGCCGGGTGACGCGGCCGCGCACCAAGGGGAAGTCGTTGTCGAAAATCTTCTCCAGGCGTTGTTTGACTTCCTCGCGCAAATGCTCGTCGCGCGTCATCACCATCAGCTGGGCATAGTTGATGTGCTGTTGCTGTTGGTCCAGCGGCAGATAGAAGCGCGGGCTGCCGCTGCCGACATAGCTGGTGACGCTGACGACATTGGGATCGGCCTTGGCCAGTTTCTCCATCTTCTGCACCTGCGCCAGTGTGGCCTGGTAGCTGGCGCCGCGCGGCAGCCACATGTCCACCATCAGCTCCGGGCGGTTCGATGAGGGGAAGAACTGCTGGGCGACAAACAGCTTGAAGGCCAGCAGCGAGACGACGAAGGCGGCCAGCGTGGCGGCGATCACTGTCTTGCGGTGGTCCAGGCACCATTCCACCGTGCGGCGGAAGCGTTGGTAGAACGGCTTCTGGTAGACGTCATGCTCGCCGTCGTGATGCGGATGAGCCGGCAGCAGCATATAGCCCAGATACGGCGTGAACACCACGGCGACGATCCACGACAGCACCAGGGCGATGCCCACCACCGCGAACAGGCTGAACACGTACTCGCCGGCCATGGACTTGGCCAGGCCCACCGGCAGGAAGGTGGCGGCGGTGATCAGCGTGCCGGTCAGCATGGGGAAGGCGGTGCTGGTGTAGGCGAAGGTGGCGGCCTGGAACTTGCTCCAGCCTTGTTCCAGTTTCAGCGCCATCATCTCCACCGCGATGATGGCGTCGTCCACCAACAGGCCCAGCGCGATGATCAGCGAACCCAGCGAGATCCGCTGCAGATCGATATTGAAGAAGTACATGGCGAGGAAGGTCATCGCCAGCACCAGCGGGATGGACAGCGCCACCACCACGCCGGTGCGCAGGCCCAGGCTGAAGAAACTGACCGCCAGCACGATCACCACCGCCTCCACCAGCGAGCGCATGAATTCGCCGACGGCGTCGTGCACCACTTTGGGCTGGTCCGACACGGCGTGGATTTCCACACCCAGCGGCAGCTTGCCCTTGATATGGGCGATGGTCTGGTCCAGGTTGCCGCCCAGCTTCAGCACGTCGCCGCCGCTCTTCATGCTGATGGCCAGCGCCAGCACCGGCTTGCCATTGAAGCGCACGCTGCTGGTCGGCGGGTCGATGTAGCCACGCGAGACGGTGGCGATGTCGCCCAGGCGGAAGGTCTTGCCGCCGGCACTGACCGGCGTGGCGGCGACGGCCGCCACCGAATCGAACTTGCCGGTGGGGCGCACCCAGATGCGGTCGCTGGCGGTTTCGTAGGTGCCGGCCGGCGTCATCGCGTTCTGTTGCTGCAAAGCCTGCCAGATGGTCCGGCTGTCCAGGCCCAGGCTGGCCAGCTTGGCGCTGGATAGATCGACATGGATTTGCTGGTCCTGCCGGCCCAGCACTTGCACCTTGGCCACGTCCGGCACGCGCAGCAGTTCCTGCTTGGCCGATTCGACATAGCGGCGCAGCTCCTCGTAGCTGAAGCCGTCGCCGCTGAAGGCGTAGATATTGCCGAAGGTGTCGCCGAACTCGTCATTGAAGAACGGCCCCTGGGCGCCGGCGGGCAGGGTGTAGGCGATGTCGCCCAGCTTCTTGCGCACCTGATACCACAGCTGCGGCACGTTCTTGGGCGGCACATCCTCGCGCAGCGACACCACCAGCACGGTCTCGCCGGGCTTGGTGTAGCTTTGCACGTAGTCGATCTCGCCCATTTCCTGCAGTTTTTCCTCCAGCTTGTCGGTGACCTGCTGCTCCATCTCCTCCGTGCTGGCGCCGGGCCAGTTGGCCTGCACCAGCATGGCCTTGAAGGTGAATTCCGGGTCTTCCTTCTGGCCCAGCTGGGTGTAGGCCCAGGCGCCGGCCAGCATCAGGATCACCATCAGGTAGCGCACCAGCGGCTGGTGGCGCAGCGCCCATTCGGACAGGTTGAGTTTTTTCATCGCCATGTCCTCATCGGTCCAGCAGCTTGATGCGCTGCTGCTCGTGCAGGAGATGCACGCCGGCGGTGACGACCTTGTCGCCGGCGCGCACGCCGGAGGCGATCACGGCGTTGTCGCTGTCGATGGCCGCAACCTCAACCGGCTTGCGGCTCACGCGCAGGGTCTTGTCGTCTATCGTCCACACGTAATGCTTGCCTTGCAGGTCCAGCAGCGCGCTCAGCGGCAGCCGCAGCTGATGGCTGGCCTGCGCCGGCAGGGCTACGTCGGCGGTCATGCCCAGCTGCAGGCCGTGGCTGTCGCCGGACAGGGCGATCCGCGCCGGATAGGTGCGGGTCACCGGGTCGGCGTCGGCCGCCAGTTCGCGCAGCTTGCCTTCCAGCGGCGCGCCTCCCTTCCACAGCGTCACGCGGAAGCTGCCGGCCTTGCGCACCGCTTCCAGCGCGTTTTCCGGCACCTGGATCGCCACTTCGCGCGAGCCGTCCTGCGACAGCTTGGCCACCGGCTGGCCGGCGGCCACCACCAGGCCCGGCTCGGCCTGCATCTGGCTGACCACGCCGTCGGCGTCGGCCGTCAGCGTGGCGTAGATGGTCTGGTTGCGGCTGGCCGACAGCGCGGCGCGCGCCTGATTGACCTTGGCCTGGGCGGCGTTGACGCCGTTGCTCTGCGCGTCCACCTGGGCCTGGCTGATGAATTGCTTGGCCAGCAGTTCGCGGTAGCGTTTCAGATTCAGCTGTTGCTGGGCGAGGTCGGATTCGGCCGCGGCCAATTGCGCCTGCTTGGCCGCCAGATCGAGCTGGTAGTCGCTGGGATCCAGCCGCGCCAGCGGCTGGCCTTTTTTGACGCGCTCGCCGCTGTTGACCAGTTTGGCCACCACTTTGCCGGCCACGCGGAAGGCCAGCTGGGTTTCATTGCGGGCGCGGATTTCGCCGGCATAGCTGCTGCCGCTCAAGGCGGCGGCGTCGCCGGCCACGATGTAGCGCACCGGGCGGATGTCTTCCGGCGCGCTGGCTTTTTCCTGGCAGGCGGAAAGCGCGAGCGCGCCGAGCAGCGCCAGGCTGATGGTGATGGATTTCTTCATGATGGCAAGTCCTGGGAAACGGGGTATTGCAGGCCATGCAAAGTGAGCCGCAGCGCGCCCTGCAGGAAGGCCAATGGATCGCGGGTGATGTTCTCGCAACAGCCCGGCACTAGGCCGAAGGAGTGGCTCATAATCATCGTCATCAGCATCGGCGCCGTCAGCATGTCGATGACGTGTTCGAGATTCGCGGGCCGGAACTCGCCTCTATCTATGCCGCGCTGCACGATGTAGCCCAGCAGCTGGCGGGCCGGTTTGATGACTTCTTCGTAATAGAACTGGGCCAGCTCAGGGAAATTGGTGGCCTCCGCGGCCATCAGCTTGCACAGCCCGGCCGAGCGGGTGGCGCCGATATGGGTCCACCAGTCTTCCAGCGCCGCGTGCAGCAGCTGGCTGCCGCTGGCGTCCTGCAATTGCTCCAGCTGCGCGCTCATCGCCTGCATCCGGGCGACGATGGTTTCGCGCACCACCGCCTTGAAGATGTCTTCCTTGTTCTGGAAGTACAGATACGGCGTGCCCTTGGTCACCCCCGCGGCCTGGGCGATGTCTTCCATCTTGGTGGCGCGGTAGCCCTTGTCGACGAATAGCGTCAGCGCGGCATCGAGGATTTCGCTGGGCCGCGCGTCCTTCTTGCGCTGCCAGCGGCTGTTGCCGGATTCTCCCATTGTCTTCTTTCTGAATTTTGGTTCAGTAATGGCGGCACTGTAGGCGCGAACCGGATTGTCTGTAAATTAATAAATTACAATTCAGCAATTGACGTGATTAAAATGCAACACCGTAATCCAAATCGCCAGTCAGCCGTTAACTGCTGGAGAAACACGCCCCGCTACAAGGAGAGAGAAAGTGGCAATCGACGCAGCCGACAAGGCGAACATCCTGGCCGAGGCCCTGCCGTACATCCGTCAGTTCGCCGGCAAGACCATCGTGATCAAGTACGGCGGCAACGCCATGACGGACGACGCGTTGAAAGAAGGCTTCGCCAAGGACGTGGTGCTGCTGAAGCTGGTCGGCATGAATCCTGTGGTGGTGCATGGCGGCGGCCCGCAGATCAATGATCTGCTGGCGCGCGTCGGCAAGCAGGGCGAGTTCATCCAGGGCATGCGCGTCACCGACGCCGAAACCATGGAAGTGGTGGAAATGGTGCTGGGCGGCCTGGTCAACAAGGAAATCGTGTCGCTGATCAACAAGCACGGCGGCAAGGCCGTCGGCGTCACCGGCAAGGATGGCCATTTCATCCGCGCCCGCAAGCTGTTCCTGAAGGCGGAGGGCGAGGAGGCGATCGATATCGGCCAGGTGGGCGAGATCGAGTCCATCGATCCATCGCTGGTGTCGCTGCTGGACAGCCAGGACTTCATCCCGGTGGTGGCGCCCATCGGCGTCGGCATGGACGGCGAAGCCTACAACATCAATGCCGACCTGGTGGCCGGCAAGCTGGCCGAAACCTTGAAAGCGGAAAAGCTGGTGCTGATGACCAATACGCCGGGCGTGCTGGACAAGAGCGGCCATTTGCTGACCGGCCTGACCGCGCAGCGCATCGACGAGCTGTTCGCCGACGGCACCATCTCCGGCGGCATGCTGCCCAAAATCAGCTCGGCGCTGGATGCCGCCAGGAGCGGCGTCAACACCGTCCACATCATCGATGGCCGCGTCAAGCACGCCTTGCTGTTGGAAATCCTCACCGCCGCCGGCGTGGGCACGATGATCCGCGCCTGATGGCGTTTTGTCGCGGCGACCCACAGTGAGCTATATTGACGGCATGCCACGGCGCATGCCGTCATGCGGCGCGCCATGGCTCCACAGCGCACAAGGGGAGGCAGCATGCAAACCGTAAGACAACTGCTGGACAGCAAACCGAGTCGGTCGCTGGTGTACGTCAATCCGGACAGCACCGTGTTCCAGGCGCTGCAGGTGATGGCCGAAAGCGATATCGGCGCGGTGCTGGTGATGGAGTCCGGCGACATCGTCGGCATTTTTTCCGAGCGCGATTACGCCCGGCGCATCGTACTGCAAGGCCGCACCTCTGCCGGCACCAAGGTGCGCGACATCATGACCAGCCGCGTGGTCTACGTCACGCCGCAGCAAACGCTGGACCAGTGCATGGCGTTGATGACGGAAAAACGCATCCGCCACCTGCCGGTGATGGAAGACCAAACGGTGCTGGGCATCCTGTCCATCGGCGACTTGGTGCGGGCCACCATAGAAGAGCAGGAGCAGGTGATCAATCATCTGGTCCATTACATCCAGTCCGCCTGAATGATCCCGCTTACGCCATGCCGACGGCCCGCCCGCTGCGGGCCGATGTTTTTCTACGCCTGAACCGGGGACAGACGCTGGCGCAACGCCAGCAGCGCCGGGGCCACCCGTTGCCGCATGGCGGCTTCGTCGAAGGCGAAGGCGGGGCCGCTGGCATTCAGCGCCATGGCCGGCTGACCCGGCAGCAGGGCCGGCAAATGCACCCCCACCGCCATCACGTCCGGTTCGTATTCTCCAAATGACGCCGAATAACCCAAGGCCTGGTAGTCGGCGCAGGCCTGGCGCAGCCGCGTCTCCAGCAGCGGCCAGCCGGCCCCGTATCTTTCGGCCAGCAGCGGCAGCACCGCCTGCCGCTCGTGTTGGGGCAGGCCGGCGAAATACGCGCGGCCGATGGCGGTGGTGGCCAGCGGCACCCGTGAGCCGGCGCTGAGCTGCACCGATACCCGCGCCTGGCTGCGGCAGGTTTCCAGATACACCATGTCGCTGCCGTCGCGCAGCGCCAGGCTGATCGATACATTGTTGTGCAAGGCGAACTCGCGCATCAAAGGCGCGGCGGCCGAGCGCAAGTCGTAGCCGGCCAATGCCGTCGTCCCCAGCGCCAATAACGCCAATCCTAGCCGATACGGTCCGCCATCGCCCTCCGGCTGCAGGTAGCCCAGCCGCGTCAGCGTGTAGCTGAGCCGCGATACCGTGGACTTGGGCAGGCCGGTGCGGCGCGCCAGCTCCTGATTGGACAGCGCGCCTTCGCCGGGGCGAAACGCCGCCAGCACTTCCAGTCCGCGCGCCAGGGCGGTGACGAATTGCCGGTCTGCTTGCTGTTGCATCTTGTTCCTCATCATGGCAACGGTTTTGCCACATGACGGATAAATCGCTTTACAAGCCCGTGGCAGAGTGTTTAATCTATTTTGCATGGTGAAATTTAATTCCGCAATGCGGAACATGTGGGAGACGTCAAATGGCAGCATCCACGCAGCGCGCAGCGTTCAGTTGGGAAGATCCCCTGCTGTTGCAGGAACAGTTGAGCGATGAGGAAAGACTGGTGCAGCAGAGCGCGCACGAGTATTGCCAGGAGCGGCTGCTGCCGCGCGTCTTGACGGCCAACCGCGAGGAGCGCTTCGACCGCGAAATCATCAACGAGATGGGCGAGCTGGGCTTGCTGGGCTGCACCATAGAGGGTTACGGCTGCGCCGGCCTGTCGCATGTGGCCTACGGCCTGGTGGCGCGCGAAGTGGAGCGGGTGGATTCCGGCTACCGTTCGGCGATGAGCGTGCAGTCGTCGCTGGTGATGCATCCGATCTGGGCTTACGGCTCCGACGCGCAGAAAGACAAATATCTGCCCAAGCTCGCCAGCGGCGAGTGGCTGGGGTGTTTCGGCCTGACCGAGCCCGATTCCGGCTCCGACCCGGCCAGCATGAAGACCCGCGCCCGCAAGGTGCATGGCGGCTATCTGCTGTCCGGCAGCAAAATGTGGATCACCAACAGTCCTGAAGCCGATGTGTTCGTGGTGTGGGCCAAGGATGACGAAGGCGAAATCCGCGGCTTCATCCTGGAGAAGGACATGAAGGGCCTGTCCGCGCCCAAGATACACGGCAAGTTCTCGCTCAGGGCATCGATCACTGGCGAGATCGTGATGGACGACGTGCTGGTGGCGGACGAACAGCTGCTGCCGGGCGTCAAGGGCCTGAAGGGGCCGTTCGGCTGCCTGAACAAGGCGCGCTACGGCATCGCCTGGGGCGCGATGGGCGCCGCCGAATTCTGTTGGCACGCCGCGCGCCAGTACACATTGGACCGCCAGCAGTTCGGCCGGCCGCTGGCCGCCAACCAGCTGATCCAGCTGAAGCTGGCCAATATGCAGACCGAGATCGCGCTGGGCCTGCAGGCCGCGCTGCGCGTGGGAAGGCTGATGGACGAAGGCCGGGCCGCGCCGGAAATGATCTCGCTGATCAAGCGCAATAATTGCGGCAAGGCGCTCGACATCGCCCGCGTCGCCCGCGACATGCACGGCGGCAACGGCATCTGCGACGAATTCCATGTGATCCGCCATGTGATGAATCTGGAGGCGGTCAACACTTATGAGGGCACGCACGATGTGCATGCCCTGATTCTGGGCCGAGCCCAGACCGGTATTCAGGCATTTGCCTGATAAGCCGGCGCGGCCGGATGGCCGGCCGCGCCGTTGATTCCTGTCTGTCCTTTGTGGGCCCGGCTTGCCGGGCCGCTTTTTTTCTACTGGGCATTGCGCAATGGGTCAGAAACACTGTCTGGAATAACTGCGCTTGCTACACTGAATTGCCCGAGCGACATAAATAGGTCGCAAGCGGGTGGCATCATCGAAATCCTGAAATGGGGAGGAAGTCGCGATGGCTGGAGCGTTGGCGGGTATCAAGGTGGTGGATCTGAGCCGGGTGCTGGCGGGGCCATGGGCCAGCCAACTGCTGGCGGACCTGGGCGCGGAGGTAATCAAGATCGAAAAGCCGGGCAGCGGCGATGACACGCGGCAATGGTCGCCGCCCAGCCTGCCGGACGGGCGAGCAGCCTATTATCTGTGCGCCAATCGCGGCAAGCGTTCGCTGACGGTGGACATCACGCAGCCGGACGGGCAGGAGATCATCCGCCGGCTGGCGGCGGACGCCGATGTGGTGCTGGAAAACTACAAAGTGGGTGGTTTGAAGAAGTACGGCCTGGACTATGACAGCTTGAAGGCGATCAATCCCAAGCTGGTGTATTGCTCGATCACCGGCTTCGGCCAAACCGGCCCTTATGCCAGTTATGCCGGCTACGACTACATCGTGCAGGGCATGTCCGGCCTGATGAGCATCACCGGCCCGGCCGATGGCGAGCCGCACAAGGTGGGCGTGGCGGTGTCCGATCTGTTCACCGGCCTGTATGCCGCCAACGCGGTGCAGGCCGCGCTGATCGCCCGCGAGCGCACCGGCGCGGGCCAGCATATCGACATGGCGCTGTTCGACTGCTCGCTGGCCATGCTGGCCAATGTGGCGTCCAATTGGCTGGTGGGACGGACGGTGCCGCCGCGGCTGGGCAATGCCCACGCCAATATCGTGCCGTATCAGGTGTTCTCCGCGTCCGACGGCCATTTCATCCTGGCCTGCGGCAACGACAAACAGTTCGTCGATGTATGCCGCATCATCGGCCAGCCGCAGTGGGCGCGCGACGCGCGCTTCGTCACCAACCCGCAGCGCGTCGCCAACCGCTTGCATCTGGTGTCGCTGCTGGCGATGGCCTTCCGTCATCACGGGCGCGATTACTGGCTGGAGCGGCTGGACAAGGCCGGCGTGCCGTGCGGGCCGATCAACGATGTGGCCGAGGCGTTTGAGGATCCGCAAACGCAGGCGCGCGGCATGGAACTGACGATGACCGACGCCGAGGGGCGGCAAGTTCCCATGGTAGGGTGTCCGATCAAACTATCCGGCACGCCGGTCGAGTACAATCTAGCCCCGCCCGATCTGGGCGAACATACTGAGCAGATCTTGCGCGCGTTGGGTTACGTGGATTCGGACATTGTCGCATTGCGCAACAATGGCACCGTTTAAACGCTTGTTTGATTTTGACGTCTTGCCGTCTTCATAGCATGATGTCAATCAAATCAATAAGTCCCAGCGGGCGCAAAGGAGAAACGGTGCAACGCGAATACATGGAATACGACGTAGTGATCGTCGGCGGCGGCCCAGCCGGGCTGTCCGCCGCGATCCGTCTGAAACAGCTGGCGGCCGAGCAAGGCCGCGACATCAGCGTCTGTCTGCTGGAGAAAGGCTCCGAGATCGGCGCCCACATCCTGTCCGGCGCGGTGATCGAAACCGGCGCGCTGACCGAGCTGCTGCCCAACTGGAAAGAATTGGACGCGCCGCTGAACACGCCGGCCCAAGCCGACCGCTTCCTCTATCTGACGGAAACCGAGTCCATCCAGCTGCCGACGCCGCCGCAGATGCACAACAAGGGCAACTATATCGTCAGCCTGGGCAACTTCTGTCGCTGGCTGGGCCAGCAGGCGGAGAACCTGGGGGTGGAAATCTACCCGGGCTTCGCCGCGGCCGAGGTGCTGTACCACGAGGACGGATCGGTCAAGGGCGTGGCCACCGGCGCCGTCGGCACCGGCAAGAACGGCGATCTGGACGGCGAGCCGGGCATGGAGCTGTGGGCCAAGCAGACCATCTTCGCCGAAGGCTGCCGCGGCTCGCTGACCAAGACGCTGCTGTCGCGCTTCCACCTGACCGATGGTTCCGATCCGCAAACTTTCGGCATCGGCATCAAGGAGCTGTGGGAAGTGCTGCCGGAAAACCATCAGCCCGGCCATATCACCCACACCGTGGGTTGGCCGATGGATACCGCCACCTATGGCGGCTCCTTCCTGTACCACTTGGAAGACAATCTGGTGGCGGTCGGCTTCGTGGTGGGCCTGGATTACCAGAACCCGTATCTGTCGCCGTTCGAGGAATTCCAGCGCTTCAAGACCCATCCGGCGATCAAGAAAGTCTTCGAGGGCGGCCGCCGCGTGTCCTATGGCGCGCGCGCGCTGACCGAGGGCGGCATCCAGAGCCTGCCCAAGCTGACCTTCCCCGGAGGCGTGCTGGTCGGCGACACCGCCGGCTTCCTCAACGTGCCCAAGATCAAGGGCACCCATACCGCGATGAAGTCGGCCATGCTGGCGGCGGAAGCCGTGTACGAGCTGCTGGGCGACGAGGCAAAGGCGCAAGGCGGCGAAGCCAAGGGCTATTCCGCCAAGTTCAAGCAAAGCTGGGTCCATGACGAGCTGTACAAGGTGCGCAATATCCGGCCGTCGTTCCGCTGGGGGCTGTGGCCGGCGATGATCTATTCGGCCATCGACACCTTCCTGTTCCGCGGCCGCGCGCCGTGGACGCTGCGCCACAAGCACGCCGACAACGAGGCGCTGCGGCCGGCTTATGAGTTCAACCGCATTCAATACCCCAAGCCGGACGGCGTGTTGACCTTCGACCGCCTGTCGTCGGTGTTCATCGCCAATGTCAATCACAGCGAGGACCAGCCGCCGCACCTGAAGCTGAAGGACGCGGCGGTGCCGATCGCCATCAATCTGGCCAAGTACGACGCGCCGGAGCAGCGCTACTGCCCGGCCGGCGTGTACGAGATCGTGGGCGCGGAGGAGGGCAAGCCGCGGCTGCAGATCAACGCGCAGAACTGCGTGCACTGCAAGACCTGCGACATCAAGGATCCGACCCAGAACATCAATTGGGTGACGCCGGAAGGCGGCGGCGGGCCGAACTACCCGAATATGTGATCGGGCGGTTTGTCGCCGCGCCAGGCCGGGCTTTCCGTCGGAAAACCCGGCCTTTTTGCATGGCTGCAGATCAAGTCTTGCGAAACAATGGCTTGACGGCGGCCGCCATCGTTGGCAGCATGGTCGAATGCTCGCCCCAAATGTATTTTTCGCCCACGCCTATTATTGGTACCGCCCCTCCCGGCGGCGCCAGGGATAGGCTCGGCAGTCATCAGGACTGAGCGCACTACCCGACCATGCCGCCGATCACCGGCGGCATTTGTGTTTGAAGCTCCAACGCAGCACATGGTCTCCGGTCAGGCGGATTTCACGCTCCAGGAGACAGAGCCATGAACGAAATCAGCGACGCCCTCATTCTCGCCACCCATGCCCAGCAGCCTCACGCGCCGCTGACAGGGTATCCGGTTGCCTTGGCGACTGATGGCGAGTGGCTGGCGTATCGTCCGGGCTCGCCTCAGTTTCCGCCGCAAGCGGCGTGTCTGCTGGAGTCGCTGCTGCCGGAAATCCGCCAATTGGCGCTGCATCTGGCGCTGCGCCGCGGCCTCCCGCGGGGCAGGACGCCATCTCGCATCGCCGAGGCGGCCGATTGGCTGGCGGCGCGCATGTTGTTGCTGGAATGGCGGCAACTGGCAGTGGGCCTGGACGAACTGTCCTTGCTGGACGAAGCCAACCTCCGCGCGCGGCAGTTTGCCGAGGCCGCCGGTTGGGAATGGACGCCCACGCTGCCGTTGTTGCTGCCGGCTGGCCGGACCGAGGGCGTGCTGCAGGGCTGGAGCGCCGCGCCGGCGTCGGCGCAGGGCGAACAGGCCGTGCCGGCCAGCCTGGCGTTTCGCCGCACCGTGGCGGCGCGCTTTGCCGCCTTGTTTGCCCGTTAACCACCAAGGAGATGCGATGGAGCTGGAACTGCTCGACGAGAACGAACGCAGGCTGAACAATCTGACGCTGACCGTCTACATTCTGCAGGCGGTGAGCCTGCTGGTGGGCGTGACCGGCATCGTCGCGGTCATCATCAACTACGTGAAGCGCGACGAGGTGCGCGGCACGCTGTATGAAAGCCATTTCGAGTGGCAGATCCGCACTTTCTGGCTGGCTCTGCTCGGCTACGTCATCGGCTTTGCCACGTTGTGGCTGTTGGTCGGCGGCGTGGTGCTGTTCGCGGTGTGGGTGTGGTACATCTACCGCGTGGTGAAGGGTTTTCTGTATTTCAACGACCGCAAGCCGCTGCCGCTGCAATGAAAAGGCGGGCGCCGTGGCGCCCGCAAACGGCTCTGCGCGAACCGGTAAAACGCGGCCGGCGAGTTTCCGGCCCGGATTGCTGTGACGCCATGCTAAACCGCTCACGCCCGGGCCGCCGCGAAACCCGCCGCCGGCTTGTCCCACGTCAAGCCTGGCAGCAAGCCGCCGGCTTTGGCACAATGCGCAACCGCCATCTATACCTGCCATCATGCAAGCCGAAGATCTGCTGAACCTGACCACCCGCGCCATGCCCTTCGGCAAGCACAAGGGCGCGCTGATTTGCGAGCTGCCGGGCAATTACCTGAATTGGTTCGCCCGCGAGGGCTTTCCGCCCGGCGAGATCGGCCGCCTGCTGCAACTGATGCATGAACTGGACCACAATGGTCTGACTTATCTGCTGGACCCGATTAGAAAGCGTTGAACAATGGCAATCCAATGGTTTCCCGGCCATATGAACAAGGCGCGCAAGGATGTCGCCGAGCGCCTCAAAGATATTGATGTCGTCATCGAGCTGCTGGACGCGCGTCTGCCGGCTTCCAGCGCCAACCCCATGCTGGCGCGCATGGCCAAGGGCAAGCCGCGGCTGATGATCCTGAACAAGCAGGATCTGGCCGATCCGGCCATCACCGAACAATGGCTGACCTGGTACCGCGCCAAGACGCAAACCGAGGCGCTGGGCATGGATGCCGGCGAACGCGCCCCGGCGCAGCGGCTGATCGCCGCCTGCCGCGCGCTGGCGCCGACCCGCAGCGGCCTGGAAAAGCCGCTGCGCGTGCTGATCTGCGGCATCCCCAATGTCGGCAAGTCCACGCTGATCAACAGCATGTCCAGCCGCAAGATCGCCAAGACCGGCAATATGCCGGGCGTGACCAAGAACGAGCAGCGCATCATTCTGGAAGACGATTTCGAGCTGTACGACACCCCCGGCATGCTATGGCCGAAGATCGAGGTGGAAGAGGGCGGCTACAATCTGGCCGCCAGCGGCGCGGTCGGCCGCAACGCGATGGACGAGGAGGAAGTGGCGCTGGAGCTGCTGAAATACCTGCTGGTCCATTACCGCGCCGATCTGGCCGCCCGCTACAAGCTGGATGAGGAAACGCTGGAAGGCATGCAGGACTGGCAGGCGCTGGAACTGATCGGCAAGCGGCGCGGCGCGGTGCTGTCCGGCGGCCGCATCAATATGCAGAAAGCGGCCGAGATCGTGCTGACCGATTTTCGCGATGGCCAGACCGGCCGCATCACGCTGGAGCGCCCGGACGAGTGGGCGGTGTGGGAGAAGCGCGCCAAGGCGATCGCCGCCGAGCGCGCCATCCTGCGCGAAGAAAAGCTGAAGGAAAAGGAAGGCCGCAAGCAAGGCAGCCGCTGATCCGTCGGCATGATGGAAAGCAAACAGGCCCGGGAATCGGGCCTGTTGTCGTTTGGGCGGCGCAGTTGCGCTGGGCGCGGTCCGCCGCCTCTACTGCCAAAGGCGCTTTCAGTTGCGGGTCAGCAGAAAAACGCCAGCCGCGGCTAACAGCAGCATCAGCAGTTGTCCGGCCCGCACGCTCCAGTGCGCGCCGGTTTCCAGGCAGGCCTGTTCCGGCTTGGCCGGATTGTAGCGAACGGGTATGGAAGCGCTCGCCGGGTAACGGCGCGCGAAGTCTTCCGCCAGCGTCTGGCTGCCGCCGAAGCCGATATCGGGGATGCGGATGGCGCTGGATGAGTAGGTTTGGCCGTTGACTTGATAACGGTAGGAGACAGCGGCGCGGTATTCGCGCTGATCGTGGTTGTCGGCGCCGCGGCGCACGCGCCATTCCACCTCGCTGCGTTCGACGGTGCCCATCGTGGATGGCCAATCCTGCGCGGCATTGGCCAACTGCGCCTGGCGCCACAGCCAGCCAAAACCGGCGACGCCGATGGCGATCAACAGCAGCGCCGGAAACTTGGCCAGCATCAAACGGCGGTGCCGGGCTGCTCGAACCAGCCGGCCAGGATGGCTTGCGCCGCCACTTGGTCCAGCGCCGGTTTCTGCTTGCGGCCTTTCTTGACGCCGGCCTCTTCCAGCAGCTGCTCGGCGATGACCGAGGTGTAGCGCTCGTCCACCAGCCATACCGGCAGGCCGAAGCGTCCCTTCAGCCGGTTGGCGAAGCGGCGCGACAGCGCGGACATCTCATGCTCGACGCCATCCGGGTGCATGGGCAGGCCCACCACCAGCTGTTTGGGCTGCCATTCCGCGATCAGCTTGGCGATGGCGGCGAAGCGCTCGTCGGTGACGGGCGTGTCAATGGTGGCCAAGGGATGCGGGATGCCCAGCAGGGTATCGCCGACGGCGACGCCGATGCGGCGTTCGCCAAAATCGAAAGCCAGCGCGCAACCCTCAGGCATGGCCGACATCCGAGGACAGCAGCGAGGGATCGAAGCCGAGCAGCGCCATGGCGGCGTCGTAGCGGTCTTCGCAGGGCAGGTCGAACACGATGGCCGGGTCTGCCGGCACCGTCAGCCAGCCGTTGTCGGCGATTTCCTGCTCCAGTTGGCCGGCCGACCAGCCGGCGTAGCCGAGCGAGATCAGCAGCCTCTCCGGCTTCTTGCCCTGAGACACCGCCGTCAGCACATCCTTGGACGTGGTCAGCGCCACATCGTCGGTCACCATCAGGCTGGATTGCCAGTTGCCGGCCGGTTGATGCAGCACGAAGCCGCGGTCCGGCTGCACCGGACCGCCGAAGTACACCACGCCGGTGCGGGTGTCTTCGTCATCCAGCGGCAGATCGATCTGATCGAACAACTGGGCCATGGCGATGCCGGATGGCTTGTTGATGATCAGCCCCATGGCGCCGTGCTCACCGTGCTCGCACAGATAGACCAGAGACTTGGCGAACAGGGGATCCGCCATGCCGGGCATGGCGATCAGGAAGTGATTGGACAGCGATAAGGATTCCATACGGGCATTATGGCACAAGTGTCCTTGCCGCTGGCTAGCCCGTTTCACGACAATTTTCGGTCGAAATAGTCCATCGACCCGCAGTCTGTCGCAGCCTGATAAAATAAACAGTTTGCTCCCTTTCGCAGCGAGGACGTTTTGCGCCTGACCCATATCAAGCTCGCCGGTTTCAAGTCATTCGTCGACCCCACCAGCATCGCGGTGCCGGGCCAACTGGTGGCGGTCATCGGCCCCAACGGCTGCGGCAAGTCGAACGTGATCGACGCCGTGCGCTGGGTGCTGGGCGAGTCGTCCGCCAAACAGCTGCGCGGCGAATCCATGCAGGACGTGATCTTCAACGGTTCGTCCAGCCGCAAGCCGGTGTCGCGCGCTTCGGTCGAGCTGGTGTTCGACAACGCCGACGGCCAGCTTACCGGTCCCTGGGGCCAGTACGCCGAAGTGGCCATCAAGCGGGTGCTGACCCGCCAGGGCGAATCCAGCTACTACATCAATAGCCAGCAGGTGCGGCGGCGCGACATCACCGATCTGTTCCTCGGCACCGGCGTCGGCGCGCGCGGCTACGCCGTGATCGAGCAGGGCATGATTTCGCGCATCATCGAGGCGCGGCCGGAGGAGCTGCGCGCCTATCTGGAAGAGGCGGCCGGCGTGTCCAAGTACAAGGAGCGCCGCCGCGAAACGGAAAACCGCCTGTCCGACACCCGCGCCAACCTGGAGCGCATCGCCGACCTGCGGCAGGAGCTGGAACGCCAGGTGGAGAGGCTGTCCGAACAAGCCGAAGTGGCCGCGCAATACCACGACATGCGCGGCGCGCTGACCCACAAGCAGAACCTGCTGGCCCTGGCGCGGCGCGAGGAGGCGGCGCGCAACGAGGCGCATGCCCGCGGCGAGCTGGCGCGCATCGAAACCGAAGAAGCCGCGCTGGAAGCGGCGGTCACCCACCTGGAAACCGAGCAGGAAACGGTGCGCGAACAGCACTTCGCCGCCAGCGACGCCGTGCATGAGGCGCAGCAGCGGCTGTTCGAGGCCAATGCCCAGCTGGCGCGTCTGGAAGAGGCGCAGCGCCACCGCGAGCAGAGCCGGCAGCGGCTGGAGCGCGATCTGGCCGCCGCGCGCAGCGAGCGCCAGCAACTGGCGGACAACCGGCAGCAGGTGGAGGCCGAATTGGACGACTGGCTGCCGCGGCTGGAAGAGGCGCAGTTGCGGCAGGAAGAAGCGCAGATGGCGCTGGAGGACGGCGCAGACGAACTGCCGACCGCCGAGGCGGCTTTCCGCCAACTGGACCAGCAACAAGCGCAGCTGACCGCGCAGCAGGCCAATCTGACGCGCGAACGCGATTTGTCGCGGCAGCAAATCGAACACTGGCAGCGCGGCCAGCAGCAGCTGGATGGGCGCGACGCCGCGCTGACGCGCGAACTGTCCGACCTGAATCTGCCGGAGCACGGCGCGCTGGAAGCGGCGAAACAGGAGGTCGACAAGGCCAAGGCCGCGCTGGACGCCGTGCGCGCCAGGCTGGTGGCGGACGAGGCCAAGCAGGCGGATTTGGCCGCCGAGCGCGAAAAGCTGGACCAGCAGTTGTCCGCCAAACGCACGGAATTGGCGCGCGCCGAGGCCGAGGCCGCCGCGCTGGCGGCCTTGCTGCAGCGCGAAGCGGCCGACGAGCAATTGGCCGGCTGGCTGGACAAGCATGGCTTGGCCGACGCGCCGCAGCTATGGCAATCGCTGCAGTTGGACGCGCGCTGGCAACAAGCGCTGGAAGCGGTGCTGGGCGAGCGTTTGTCCGCCCGCGCCACGGCCTTGCCCGGCACGCCGCCGCCCGCCGCGCTGGCGCTGGTGGACGGCAAGCGCGCCGCTGCGGCCGGACTGCCTGCGCGCGCCTGGCCGTCGCTGCTGGCAGAAGCGAAGGCGCAAGCGCCTTTCGATGCGGCCTTGGGCGACTGGCTGGCTGGCGTCTATCTGGCCGAGACGCTGGACGCCGCTTTGGCGCGCCGCGGCGAGCTGGCGGCCGGCGAATGCTGGCTGACGCCGGAAGGCCATCGCGTGGATGCCGTCAGCGTGCGCTTCCACGCCGAAGCCAGCGGCGACGGCCTGATGGCGCGCAAGCAGCAATTGGATCAGGCCGCCGCCCGCGCCGAGGCTTTGCGGCCGGAAATCGACGCCTTGCAGAAGAAGCGCGACAGCCTCTTGAGCATGGGCAATATGCTGGCCGAGGCCGTGCGCGGCCAGAAGGGTTCGCTGACCCGGCTGGAGGCCGAGCTTAACGCCGCCACGCTGGAGCACGTCAAGCTGGACCAGGCGGCGCGCCAGGGCGCGGCGCGTCTTTCAGCCATCGAGGCCGAGCGCGGCCGCATCGCCGAGGAGCGGCGGCTGGCGGCGGAGGGCATCGCCGAGGCCGAGCTGATGGGCGAGGAGGCGGCGCTGACGCTGGAGGAGCTGGCGCTGCAGCTGGAGGACGTCCGGCTGGCGCGGCTGAACGCGGAAACCCGGCTGGAGCTGGCGCGCAACAAGGCCCGCGACGCGGAGCGCGTGCTGCACGAGATCAAGCTGGCCTTGCATAGCGCCGAGCAGAGAGTGGCCGAGTTGTCGCGCCGAGGCCGCGAACTCGCCGACCGCGACGAGCAATTGCAGGAGCGGCTGGAGGCGCTGGCCGGCGAATCGGAAACGGTAGACGAGGCGGTGCCGGAAGAGGCGCTGCAACTGGCGCTGGCCGAGCGCGAAACGCGCGAGGGCGAACTGTCCGCCGCGCGCGACAGGCTGAACCAGCTGACCGAGCGGATGCGCGAGATCGGCCAGCGTCAGCACGAGGCCAATGCCGCGCTGCCAGCCTTGCGCGAGGCGCGCTCGGATTGGCTGCTCAAGCATCAGGAAGCCCGCTTGGCGATGGAGCGTTTCGCCGAGGAGCTGGCTCAGGCCGAGGCCGACGAAACCGCGCTGCTGGCCGACCTCAACGAAGGCGTCAAGCCAAACGCCCTGGCCGCCGAGATCGCTCGCCTGGCGCGCGCGCTGGAGGGGCTGGGCGCGGTCAACCTGGCGGCGCTGCAGGAACTGGACGAGGCGAAGAAGCGCGGCGAATACCTGCAGAACCAGTCCGACGACCTGAACCAGGCGATGGAAACGCTGGTCGAGGCCATCGGCAAGATAGACGGCGAAACCCGCGACATGCTGCAAGCCACCTATGACGCGGTCAACGCCAAGATGCGCGAGTTTTTCCCCACGCTGTTCGGCGGCGGCCGCGCCGAGCTGGTCTTGACCGGCGAAGACCTGCTGGACGCCGGCGTGCAGATCATCGCCCAGCCGCCGGGCAAGAAGAACAGCACGATTCACCTGTTGTCCGGCGGCGAGAAGGCGCTGACCGCGATGAGCCTGGTGTTCTCGCTGTTCAGCCTGAACCCGGCGCCGTTCTGCCTCTTGGACGAGGTGGACGCGCCGCTGGACGATGCCAATACCAGCCGCTTCTGCGACTTGGTCAAACAGATGTCCGAGCGCACCCAGTTCCTCTATATTTCACACAACCGGCTGACCATGGAGATGGCCGAGCAGCTGGTGGGCGTGACGATGCAGGAGCAAGGCGTCAGCCGCATCGTGGCGGTGGATATCGTCGAGGCGCTGAAGATGCGCGAGACAGCCTGATAGTCGGCTTGACGCGGCGCAAGGTTCGGCCCGGCGGCAGGATGGCATACTGCGCCGCCGGCTGTTGGGACGAGTCGTAACTGTCCGGCTGCGTTGTGTCGCCATCGTGGAATCCGTTCATGACCGTAAGCATCAAACGTTGGGAGCCGGAAAACGTCATTTTCTGGCTGAGCCGCGGCCGCGGCATCGCTCGGCGCAATCTGTGGCTGTCCATTTTCTCGCTGCACCTGAACTTCAACATCTGGATGATGTGGAGCATGGTGGTGGTCAACCTGCCGGCGGTGGGTTTCCTGATTTCCGGCCAGCAGCAATTTCTGCTGGTGTCGATTCCGCCGCTGGTGGGCGCCTTGATGCGCCTGATCTATTCCTGGGCCTGGAGCTGGGTGGGCGGCGGACTATGGCTGGGGCTGTCCACGCTGTTCCTGTTGCTGCCGGCTTGGGGCGTCGGCCGGGTGGTGCAGGATATAGCCTCGCCGTTCTGGCAGTTGCTGCTGGTGGCCGCCTTGTGCGGCATAGGCGGCGGCGCCAGCGCCTCGCATCTGTCGAATACCAGTTTCTTCTTTCCCAAGTCCGAGAAGGGCCTGGCGATGGGGCTGAATGCAGGACTCGGCAATCTAGGGGTGTCGGTCGCGCAGTTGCTGATTCCGCTGTGCATTCTCTATCCCTTGTTCGGATACGCGGCCGGCGAGCCGCAAGTGTGGGGGCGCGGCGGCGAGGTGCATTTCGTCTGGCTGCAGAACGCCGCCTACATCTGGCTGCCCCTGATCGTGCTGATCGCCCTGGCTTGCCTGCTGTACGCGCATGATCTGCCCAAGCTGCGCATCACGCCGCACGATCAATTGGACGCGATGAAAGACCCCCACACCTGGTATATCTGCCTGTTGTACATGGGCAGCTACGGGACTTTTCTGGGTTTTTCCGCGGCGTTTCCTTTGCTGGCGCGGGCGATGTTCCCGCATATCGACGCCAGCCCGTATCTATTCGTCGGTCCCATGGTGTGCGCCTTGTCGCGCCCGCTGGGCGGCTGGATGGGCGACAAGGTGGGCGGCGGCATCGCCACCGTCGCGGCCAATCTGTTGATGGCGGCAGGCACTATCGGCGTTTACCTGGGCATGCCGTCCGCCGGCAGCGGCGGTTCGTTCTGGCTGTTTCTGGCGACGTTCCAGTTGCTTTTCTTTGCCGCAGGCGTCGGCAACGGTTCGTCTTATCAGCTGGCGCCCAAAGTGTTTCTGATCCTGGCCGGGCGCGATGCCCAACAGCATGGCGAAAGCCTGCAGCAGGCCTATCTGCGCGGCGGCCGGCGCGGCGCGTCGGCGATGAATGTCAGCTCGGTGATGGCGGCGTTCGGCGGCTTCGTCATTCCGAAGGCCTTCGGCTCGGCTTTGGATTGGTTCGGCAGTTTCTTGCCGGCGTTCGCGATGTTTTTCCTGTTCTATCTCTTATGCATGGTGATCGCATGGTGGCATTACAGCCGTCCGCGCGCGGCAATGCGATGCTGAGGCGATGATGCGTTGGGCCCTGCCGCTGTCGCTGCTGGCGCATGGCTTGCTGTTGTGGCTGCTATGGCTGCCGTGGCAGTTCGAACCGAATAGACCGGCGGTGCAGCTGGTGGTGGCCTTGCGCGGGGTAGAGGCGGGGCAAGCGGAGGGTGGCGTCGCCGGCAGGCTTGGGCGCGCTGGCGATTCGGCAGCGGCGATGCGCCGCCGAGGCGGCGCTCCGCAGGAGCCGCCCTCCATGATGCAGCGCAGTCCGCAGCCATCCCAGGCCCTTTCCTCTCCGGACATGGAAAAACCGATGCGTCCTGCAGCGCCGACTCAAAGCGCTGCGGCAAAGCCGAGTCCATCCGCGCCTGCGCAATCGAGCCGCTCCTCGACCATAGCGGCGCCTGGCGAGTCTCGGGCGATTGGGCATGACGAAGCAAAGGATGGTGGTCAGGCCAAATCGCCGGGCGCAAGCGGCAAGACGGGCGCCGAGGGCGACCGCGAGGCGCTGTATGCGCCGGCTTATCTGGAAAATCCTCAGCCCTCCTACCCGGAGCGATCGCGTCTGCAGGGGGAGGAGGGCGTGGTGTTGCTCAAGGTGCGCGTAGGGATAAACGGCCGCGCGCTGGCAGTGGAGCTGGCGCGCAGCAGCGGTTTCCGCCGCTTGGACCAGTCGGCGCTGGAAACGGTATCGCGCTGGCGTTTCGCGCCGGCTGTGCGCAACGGCGCCGCCATTGAGTCTACCTTGACGGTGCCGATACGCTTTCAGGCCGGCGGCTAACCGGCCCGATGGCGATGCCGGGCTCAGGCCGGCTCGCTCTCCTGTTGTTCCAGCGCCTGGCTGAAGCTGGCGCGCAGCCGGCCCAGCTCATTGCAGAAGCCGGACAGGTCTTGTTCGCCAAATTGCTGGAAGGCGTTGTGCATATAGTCCAGATGCGCCGGAAAGGCTTGGCTGAACAGTTCCTGGCCATACGGCGTCAGCGCCACGAACACGCTGCGCCGGTCGTTGGGCTGCATGCTGCGGGCGACGATGCCCTTGTCTTCCAGACGATCCAGCACGCCGGTCAGGGTGCCTTTGGTGATCAGGGTGTGATCGGATAGCTCCTTGCAGTTCATGCCCTGGCTGTTGCCCAGGGTGGTGACGACATCGAATTGCGGCGGCGTCAGCCCAAGCCGGCGGATGTTGTAGCTGGCGAATTGTTCAAAAGCCTGATAGGTGCGCGACAATTCGCGAACGACAGGCAGGAAACTGGCTTGATCGGATTTTTTCATCGTAAAGAGTCCCCGTGCTGTTCTAAGCAATGTTGTACAGGCTAGTACGGTCCAATAGCAGAGTTATTCTTGCACGCGCTATGAATAAATTCTCCTGTCAGAAATGTCATGTTCATTCGGTTTGAGTTGATACCAGGCTGCCGGGTTCCGCAGCCGCCATCGCGGGCCGTTTGGCATGACATCGGATTGACAAGGGCGTTTGTCAAGCGTTTATGTACTGCCAAATGGTGCGCCGAGGCGGGCTTTCGTTATAATGAGCGTGGAATGCCCGTCTTGGACGGGTGGCTGCCGGCTTTTGCAGCAATGGCGGCGACAGGATAATAGCGGGAGGCCGACCAGCGATAGCGTCCATGGGGACAGGGTGCGGCTTCGAATTATTCGCCTTAATAGCGGACTGGCTGATGAGCGAATTGCAGATTGGTGTGTTGATATTGGGCGGCGGCGTGATCGCCCTGGTTTTCGGCTTCAACATGTTTCAGGAATGGCGTTTCCGCAGGCGGACGCAGCAGGCTTTCGCCCGTCCGCAGGATGACGTGTTGCTGGACGTGCCGAAGAATAATGTGCGCGACGGCCGCAGCGACCGCATGGAGCCGGTGCTGGTCGATGCCGATTTCGACGACCGCGACGACGACGCGGAACCGTTCGAGCCGCAGTTGCCGGAAGCGGCCGCCATCGCGCCGGAGCCGCCTCGCCATGCCGCTCAGCGCATGGAGCCTGTGGCCGCGGCGGCTGAGGTGCCGGTGATAGACGAGGAGGACGACGCCGAGCTGGCGATGGACTCCGCCGATCATCAGGCGCTGGTGGTGGCCATGCTGGACCCGTCGCTGGACTTCATCGCCGAGGTGCTGTTCCACGAGCCGCACGAGCTGGCGGCCATGCCGCGCTTCAACGTCGGCAAGCGCACCCAGCTGATCGGTCGCACCGAGCGCGGGCTATGGAAAGTAGCCGAGGCGCTGCCGGGCACCCGCTACAAGCAGATCAACATCAGCATGCAAATGGTGGACCGCTCCGGCGCGGTGACCGAACAGGAATTGGCCGCGTTCTGCCAGCAGGTATCGCGCTTCGCCGAGGACCACGACGCGGCGGTCAGTTTCCCGCAGCGCCAGCAAAAGCTGGTGGCGGCGCGCGAACTGGATCGCTTCTGCGCCGATGTGGACGTGCTGATCGGCATCAACATCGTGCCCAAGGCGCCGATCGAAGGCGCGCGCCTGCGCAGCTTCGCCGAAGCCGCCGGGCTGCAGCTGGAGCCGGATGGCGCCTTCCACTATCTGGCGGACTCCGGCAATACCCTTTACTCGCTGGTGGCGGCGGATCAGATGCCGTTCACCTTCCACACGCTGCTGGACAAGACTTTCCCGGCGCTGACGCTGCTGTTCGACGTGCCGCGAGTGGCCGGCGGGGTGGAGGTGTTCGACCGCGCCGTCTATTTTGCCCGCCAACTGGCCCACGAGTTCGATGCCCAATTGGTGGACGACAACCGCCGGGTGCTGACCGATGCCGGCCTGGGCCGCATCCGCGATCAGTTGCTGCACATCTACGGCAGCATGGACGACCGCGGCATCGCGCCGGGCAGCGTGGCCGCGCTGCGCTTGTTCGCCTGAACGATGATTTGACGATACCCGGGGCCGGCCATGCCGGCCCTTTTGCCGTTCGAGAGTTTCCGATGACCGCACATGAACTGCGCGCAGCCGAGCTGCGCGAGCTGCTGAACCGTTACGGCCATGAATACTACGTGCTGGACGCGCCGACCGTGCCCGACGCCGAATACGACCGCCTGTTCCGCGAATTGCAGGCGCTGGAAGAGGCGCATCCGGAACTGGCGGTGGCCGATTCGCCGACGAAGCGAGTCGGCGGCGCGCCGCTGGATGCATTTGAGAGCGCTACTCATTTAGTGCCAATGCTGTCACTGAATAATGCTTTTTCGAACATGAATGAAAATAACTCTTTGGACCGTCATGCTGAGATTTATCAGTTTGATGATCGGGTTAGGAAGAGTTTAGGCGTTAATCAAGTTGAATATGCAACTGAGCCTAAGTTTGATGGCTTGGCAATCTCTTTGATCTATGAGAACGGGGTGCTAATACGGGCAGTTACTCGTGGAGATGGAGTATCTGGTGAAGTAGTCACTGATAATGTCAGGACGATAAGGTCTATTCCGTTGCGGTTGAAAAGGCAGGAGCCACAAGGTTTTCTTGCTATGGAAGCGCTGCCTACGCTCCTTGAAGTTAGGGGCGAAGTTTTGATGAAAAAGAATGATTTTTTAAAACTCAATGAAACTCAGCTCTCGTTAGGGCATAAGCCATTTGCGAATCCGCGTAATGCGGCTGCAGGTAGCTTGCGTCAATTAGACTCAAAAGTAACTGCGAAGCGGCGATTGTCATTCTTTGCGTATTCGATTGCTCAGGTTGAAGGAGCTATTTGGCCAGAGACTCATTATGGTGAAATGGTATGGTTGAAAGAGCTTGGTTTCCCCATCGCTCAAGGGGAGCTAAGGCCAGTCGTGCCCGGAGTGGCAGGCCTTATCGCATACTATGAAAAAGTGCTTACTTTGCGTGGTGATTTACCATATGACATTGATGGCGTTGTGTATAAGGTAAATTCCCGTAGTTCCCAAGAAACACTTGGGTTTGTTTCTCGTGCACCTAGATGGGCTATTGCACATAAGTTTCAAGCTGAAGAGGCGAAAACCACGGTCGAGGCCATCGAGGAGCAGGTGGGCCGCACCGGCGCCATCACGCCGGTGGCGCGGCTCAAGCCGGTCTTCGTCGGCGGCGTCACCGTCACCAACGCCACGCTGCACAACGAGGACGAAGTGCGGCGCAAGGATGTGAGAGTCGGCGACACGGTGATCGTGCGCCGCGCCGGCGACGTGATCCCCGAGGTGGTGTCCGTGGTGCTGGAGCGCCGGCCGATACGGCCGGCCGCCGGCGGCGACCTGTTCAGCGCGGGCGAGGAGCCGCAATACCCGGCTTACCGCCTGCCCACGGCTTGTCCGGTGTGCGGCAGCCACGTGGTGCGCGAGGAAGGCGAGGCGGTGGCGCGCTGCTCCGGCGGGCTGTCCTGCCGCGCCCAGCGCAGCCAGGCGATCCAGCACTTCGCCGGCCGCCGCATGATGGACATCGACGGCCTGGGCGAGCGCTATATCGACAAGCTGGTCGAGTACGGCTACGTCAAGAGCGTGGCCGACCTGTACCGACTGAGGCTGGACGACTTGCTGGAAATGAAGCGCCGCGCCGACGAGGACGAGGGCGCGACGCCGGAGACGGTCAAGGCCGGCAAGGTGGCCAGCAAGTGGGCGGAAAACCTGATCGCGGCGATAGACGCCAGCCGCACCCCGCCCTTGGCGCGGCTCCTGTTCGCGCTGGGCATCCGCCATGTCGGCGAATCCACCGCCAAGACGCTGGCCGACTGGCTGGGCACCATGGCGCTGATCCGCCGTTGCCCGGCGGCGCTGTTCGCCGCGCTGCCGGACATCGGCGGCGTGGTGGCCGATTCGCTGGCCGATTTTTTCGCCGAGGACAACAATGAAAAAGCGCTGGACGCCTTGCTGGCCGAAGTGAAACCGGCCGACGAGCATGCGCCGTCGCCCAAGCTGCGCGAGCGGCTGGACGACGCGGCGCTGCTGGCGCGGTTGGCCATTCCGCGGCTGACCGAGGTGCGCAGCCAGCAACTGGCCGCGCAGTGCAGCCTGGCCTGGCTGGCGCAAAGCGAACGGCGCGCGCTGCTGGATCTGGACTTGCCGGCCGAAGTGGTGAACGCGCTGGCCGACTGGCTGGACGAGCCGGACCGCCGCGCGGCGCTGGGCCGCTTGGCCGGCCTGCGGGACGAGATCGTGTCCAGCCTGCCGGCCGCTGCCGAGCAGGCGGCGCTGCCGCTGGACGGCAAGACGCTGGTGCTGACCGGCACTCTGCCCACGCTGAGCCGCGACCAAGCCAAGGCCTTGATCGAGGCTGCCGGCGGCAAGGTCTCCGGCAGCGTGTCCAAGAAGACGCATTACGTGGTGGCCGGCGAGGAAGCGGGCAGCAAGTTGGCCAAGGCGCAGGAGCTGGGCGTCGCAATTCTGGACGAAGCCGGCCTGCAAGCCTTGCTGGCCGGAAACTGACGGAGGCCCTATGGCGCTGAAGGCGGTGGTGAAGGCGGATTTCGACGAAGGCAACCGCCGCGCGGCGGCGGGGGACTGGCAGGGCGCGATCGCGGTGTTCGATCGTTGCCTGGCGCAAAACCCGCAGGACTGGCAGGCGCTGGCCAACCGGGCGAACGCGCGGCAGCAGTTGGGCGACAACGCGCGCGCCTTGGACGACTATATGGCCGCGTCGGCGTTGAACCCGGCGTCGGCCAATATCAAGAGCAATCTGGCGGTGCTGCTGAAGGAGCTGGGCGAACTGCAACTGGCCGGCCAGCTGCTGGAAGAAGCCCTGGCGGCGGAGCCTGCGCACGTGGATGCCTGGAGCAATCTGGGCGTGGTACGGCAGCACCAGTTGCGCTATCACGACGCCATCGCCTGCTTCCTGAAGGCGATAGAGCTTGGCGGCGTCACCGCGGCCCGCTGCAACAATCTCGGCAACGTCTGCACCAGCGCGCTGCTGCTGGACGACGCCATTTCCGTGCTGCAGGGCGGCTTGGCGCTGGCGCCGCAGGATGCCAATCTGCAGTTCAGCCTGTCTATCGCTTTGCTGCTGGCGGGCCGCTACGCCGAGGCCTGGCCCTTGTACGAGGCCCGTTGGCGCAGCATCCTTACGCCGCGGCATGAGGGCGCGCGCTGGGATGGCCGCGCCTTGGGCCAGCGGACGCTGTTGCTGTGGGCGGAGCAGGGCTTGGGCGACAGCCTGCAGATGGCGCGTTTTCTGCCGCGCATCCGCGCCGAGCATCCGGACGCCCGCTTGTTGCTGGCCTGCCCGCAGACGTTTCACCGCCTGTTCGCGCAATTTGACGGCATCGAGTTGCTGCCGCCCGACGCGGCGCCGGCGTATGACTGCCAGCTGCCCTTGATGTCGCTGCCCGGCGTGCTGGGCGTGACGCTGGACAATTTGCCGACAGCTGCCTATCTGCAGCCGGTGCAAGGCGTGCAGCCAACGCTGGCGGGCAATGGCAAGCTGAAAGTCGGCGTGGTATGGGAGAGCGGCCGCTGGGGCGTGGGCATTGCCGATGCGTGGCGTCAGCATAAGTCGGTGCCGCCAGCCTGGTTTGCCGAAATTTGCCGGGTGCCCGGCATCGATTTCGTCGCCTTGCAGCCGGGTGAGCTGCCCGCCGAATTGCAAGGGCTGGTGACGCAGCCGGCGATAGGCGATTTTGCCGACACCGCCGCGCTGCTGGAACAGATGGATCTGGTGGTCTGCGTCGATACCGCCATCCTGCATCTGGCCGGGGCGATGGGTAAGCCTACCTGGGCGCTGCTGCGGGCCGAAAGCGCGCCGTTCTTCCTTGCGGACGCTGCCGTCGCGCCGTGGTACCCGTCGGTGCGGCTGTGGCGACAGACGGCGCCGGGTGACTGGCTGCCGGTGGTCCGCGAGCTGGCCGAGGCCTTGTCGGCTCAACAGACATTTTGACCTCGAGCGAAGAAGGGCTAGAATGCGGCGCTGTCTATATTGCAAAACGCCAATTGAAATAGCGGAATCGAGATGAAAAAGATCACCAAAGCCGTGTTTCCGGTTGCCGGTCTGGGCACCCGTTTTCTGCCGGCGACCAAGGCCAGCCCCAAGGAAATGCTGCCCGTCGTCGACAAGCCGTTGATCCAGTATGCGGTGGAGGAGGCCATCGCCGCCGGCATGACCGAGCTGATCTTCATCACCGGCCGCAATAAGCGTTCGATCGAAGACCATTTCGACAAGGCTTACGAGCTGGAGACCGAGCTCGAATACAAGAACAAGCAAAAGCTGCTGCAACTGGTGCAGGAAATCATCCCACCCGCGGTCAGCTGCATCTATATCCGCCAGACCGAGGCGCTGGGCCTGGGCCACGCCGTGCTGTGCGCGCGGCCTGTGGTCGGCGACGAGCCGTTCGCGGTGATCCTGGCCGACGACTTGATCGAGGGGGCGCCGGGCGCGATGGAGCAGATGGTGCGCCTGTTTGATGAGACCCACTCGTCCATACTGGGCGTGGAGACCGTGGCGCCGGAAGACACCGGCTCCTACGGCATCGTCAAGACGGCGGCAGACGCCCACGGCCATCAGCGCGTCGAGCACATCGTGGAGAAGCCGAAGCCGGAACAGGCGCCGTCCAACCTGGCGGTGGTGGGGCGCTACATTCTGACGCCGCGCATTTTCGACAAGCTGGTCAATACTGGCGCGGGGGCCGGCGGCGAGATCCAACTGACCGACGGCATCGCCGCCTTGATGAAGGACGAGGCCGTGCTGGCGCTGCCGTTCAAGGGCACGCGCTACGATTGCGGCTCCAAGCTGGGTTACCTGAAAGCCACGGTCAACTATGGTTTGAAGCATCACGAGGTGGCGGGCGAGTTTGCCGCCTTCCTGCGCGAGCTGAAAATCGACTGACAGTTTTTCCATTGCGCCGCCAACGGCGGCGCCGCCTGTTCTGTTAAGGAGTCATCATGCCTAATATTGCCGAAGCCCGTGGTCTGATCAACAGCTCGGATGTGCTGTTCAGCGCCGAAGAAGTCAGCGCCGCCGTCGACCGCATGGCGGTGGAAATCACCGAAAAACTCGGCGAGGAATACCCGCTGGTATTGTCGGTGATGGGCGGCGCCGTGGTGTTCACCGGCCAGTTGCTGCCGCGTCTGGCCTTCCCGCTGGATTTCGACTACGTCCATGTATCGCGTTACGGCGACAAGACCCACGGCGGCGAGCTGGTGTGGAAGCAGGCGCCCAAGGAAGACGTGCGCGACCGCGTGGTGCTGGTGCTGGACGACATCCTGGACGAAGGCCACACCATGGCGGCGATCCGCGACAAGGTGATGGGCATGGGCGCCAAGGCATTCTATAGCGGCGTGTTCGCCAACAAGCTGATCAGCAAGGCCAAGCCGCTGAAGGCCGATTTCGTAGGCCTGGACGTGCCGGACCGCTATGTGTTCGGCTACGGCATGGACGTGCGCGGCGCCTGGCGCAATCTGCCGGCGATTCATGCCCTGAAGTAATACTGAGCCATTCAGGCAACAGGCCGCTCCGGATAACCGGGGCGGCCTTTTTTCATGCTGAGGGGCATCTTTCTTTCTGCCAATGATCGAAACCTATCTTCGCCTTGGAAAGGATAATGACTCGGCGGCGATGGCGTCGGATTTCTTGCGTTTCAGGCGGCCTGTTGCGGCGCGTGATGCTGCAGCCGCACCGGCCAGCGGTATACCGCCAGCAGCCGCTCCGGCGTCAGCGCCGCATGGGGTTCGCCTTCCGCCACCAGCCTGCCGTTGTCGAGCAGAGCCACCCGGTCCGCGTATTCGGCGGCCAGCGCCAGATCGTGCAGCACCTGCACCACAGTCTTGCCTTGCGCAGCCAGCTCGCGCAGCAAGAGTTGCAGCTTGTGCTGATGGCGCAGGTCCAGATGGTTGGTCGGTTCGTCCAGCAGCATCACCGGCGCTTGCTGCGCCAGCGCGCGGGCGATGGCCGCGCGTTGCCGCTCGCCGCCGGACAATGAATCCAGCCGCGCCCCGCCGCGCGTTTCCAGCTCCACCGTCGCCAGCGCCTGCTCGACGGCCTGACGGTCCGCCGCGGCAGGGCGGGTGAAGGCGCCGAGATAGGGCATGCGGCCCAGCGCGACGAATTCGTTCAGCGTCAACGGAATATCGGCGGGCAGATGCTGCGGCACCCAGGCGATGCGGCGCGCGCGTTGCAGCGCGTCCATCCGGGATACGCATTGGCCGTTCAAGCGCACTGCGCCATGCGTGGGCGCCGCCAAACCGGCCAGCAGGCGCAACAGCGTGGTTTTGCCGGCGCCGTTCGGGCCGAGCAGGGCGCAGACGCGGCCGGCAGGCAAGTCGAGCCGGATGTCGCGCAGCAGTTCGCGGCCGGGGACCGTGTAGCCTAGCTCGCGCACTTTCAGGCTTAGGGCTTCAGGCATGGTTGGCGCTCCCTTGTTGGCGGCGGAATAGCCAGATGAAGAAAGGCGGGCCGGCGAAGGCCGCCATCAGGCCGACGGGCATATCCAGCGGCCAGGCGATATTGCGCGCCAGCGTGTCCACCGCCAGCAGAAACAGCGCGCCAGCCCAGGCCGACAGCAGGATCAGCTTGCGGCGGCAGCCGCCCACCAGCAGGGCCAGCGCATTGGGAATCATCATGCCGACAAAGCCAATGACGCCGGACAGCGCCACCGCGCCGCCTGTCGCCAGCGCGGCGCCGGCCGCGGCCAGACGGCGGGTGCGGACGGTGTTGATGCCCAAGGAGCGGGCGGCTTCCTCGCCCAGCAGCAGGCAGTCCAGATCGCGGCCTATCGCGCACAGCAAGGCCACGCCCAGTCCGGCGATCAGCAGACAAGGCCACAGCCGGTCGGGCTGGGCCGCGCCCAGATTGCCGGCCAGCCAACTGCTGGCCGCGCGCAGCGTCAGGTCGTCGGACAGGAACAGGATCAGGCTGGAGACGGCGCCGCAAAACGCGCCGACCACCAGCCCCATCAGCAACAGTCCGGCCAGGCCGCCCTTGGCCAGCCGCGCCAGCAGCAGGATCAGCCAGGTGGCGGCCAGGCCGCCGCCGAAGGCCGCCAGCGGCAGCGACAGGCCGGCCAAGCCCAGCGCCAGCACGGCGATGACCGCCAGAGCGGCGCCGCCTGAGGTGCCGATCAGGCCGGGATCGGCCAGCGGATTGCGGAACAACGCCTGCAGGGCCGCGCCACTGGCGGCCAGGGCCGCGCCGACGCCCAGGGCGGCGGCGATGCGGGGCAGGCGCAACTGGGTGACTAGCGGATCGGCCAGATCCGGCCAGGCCAAATGGCCAGCGGAACTCGACAAAGCCAGCCAGGGCAGGCCCAGGCTGGCGGCAATCAGACCGGCCCACAGCCAGAGGTGGGACGCGTTCACATTTTCACCATTTGTTCGACCACGGCCGGGCTGCCCAAGCCAACCAGCATGCCTTGCTGCGGCGGCAGCTGATAGATGCGGCCCTGCTTGCCGGCCGGCGTGGCGGCGATTTCCGGCCGCTTGGCGAAAGTCTCCTTGCCGCCGTAAGCCGCCGCGGTATGGCTGCCCAGAATGATCACGTCTGGCTTCAGCGCCAGCCAGGCGTCGCGGTTCAGCGGTTTGAAGCCCGACAGGCCGGCCGCCGCGTTGACGCCGCCGGCGGCGCGGATCAGCGTGTCCGGCGCGGTGTCGCGGCCGGCCGCCAGCGTGCCGTCGTAGCTGACCAGGTAGCGCACGGCTCGGCCCGTGCGCGGCTGCATCGCGCGCTGCCAGTCGGCGGCCAGCTTGTCGCCGGCGGCGTCGCGGCCCAGCAGCTTGCCCACCTTGCGGATGGCCTCGGCAAAGTCTCGGCCATCCTCGCGCGGGCTGACTTCCTCGGCGCGCAGCTTCAGCTGTTTCAGCTGCGGCCACAGCGTCGGCGGCTGGGCGGCGGCGCTGCCCAGCACCAGGGTTGGTTTCAGGCCGGCGATGGTTTCGGCGTTCAGCGCGCGCGAAAAACCCACCACCTGGGCATGGGCCAGCTCCGGCTCCTTGCTGCTGCGGTCGCGGCCCACCACCTGGCCGGCCGCGCCCAGCGCGACGACGATTTCGGCGATGTCCGGCGTCACCACCACCAGCCGCTCCGCTGCCAGGGCATGCAGGGCGGACGCGGCCAACAACAAGCCGGCAAACCAGGATTTACGCGACATCGGCTTGCTCCAGCGTCGGCAGTTCGCCCAGGAGCTTCACCCATTCGGCGCGCTCGGCGCGGCCCGGCTTGCGTTCGCCGAAGAAGGTGGCCAGCGATTCGCCGGCCTCGTCGAACAGCTCCAGCGATGTCACCACGCCCGTGTCGCCCGGCTTGCGGGTGATCCAGGCTTCGGCGATCAGGTCGGTGCGCAAATGCAGATTGAAGTGCGGGTCCAGCACATTCAGCCAGTCGCCCACCACCTGCACATTGCGCACGGCGCCGGTATGGATCTGGATCATGCCGCGGTTGCCGGCGAACACCATGATGGGCGTTTCGGTGGCGGCGGCGCGGCGCAGCAGCTGTTCCACCGCGTCTTCCCGCACGCGCCAGGCCTGGCCCGGTGGCGCCAGACGGAAGCCCTGGCGGCGCGAGACCTGCCAGCGGCGCAGGAAAGCGTGGAAGTGATGCACGTCGTTCAGCGCCAGCCACTCGGCCTGGAAGGCGGCCTGGTCTATGGCTTCGTCGGCCTGCTCCGGCTCGGCCGGCGCGACGGGTTCCAGCGCCAGCTCGGCCGCCGGCGCGGCGAAGCGCGCCACCAGCGCGTCGAAGGCAGCGACATCGCTGTCTTCGGTCAGATAGACCTTGTGCACCGCTTCGCCGTGGCGGTCGAAGAACTGCAGGCTGCGCTGGATGCCGCGCGGGCTTTCGCTCACCACGGCGAAGCCGTGGCGCCAGTGGAACAGGAACATGCGCAGGTCGATCACCGGGTTCAGCGCCAGGCCCACCTTGCCTTCAAACGACACATTGGCGTAGTCGCCCTTGGTCTCGTGGACGCAGGCGTGATTGCGGGTCAGCGCCATCACGCGGCCCAGGGCGTGCAGTTCGCCCAGGATCTGCGGCCATTCGGGTTTGAGCGGCGTGGCGGCCGGGTCGGCGGCCACCAGTTCGCATTCGCTGACCTGCAGGGCGATGGCGGCGTCGCGCGCGCGCAGGCGCGGTTGGCTGGCTTTGAGCGACTGGTAGCGTTCCCATAGCTGGCTCATGAAATTCTCCTTGGAATGGTGTGGTAAGGGTCAGAACTGGTATTCGACGCTGGCGCCGACATTGCGGCCCGGCTGGGTGTAGCGGTCCAGCGTGGCGTCGTCTGCGGCCAGGCCGCGCACGTCGGCGGCTTTCCAGTACTTGCGGTCGAAGACGTTGAACACGCCGGCGCGCACCACGGTCTGCTTGGCGGGCTTCCAGTAAGCGGTCAGATCCAGCGTGGCGTAACCAGGCGCTTCGAACGCTTGGCTCTGGGCTGACGGGTTCTGCAGCGAGGACACGGCTGGCACGCGGCTATTGCGCACGGCGGCGCGCAGCAGCGCTTCGCCGCCGAAGTGCGCCTGGTCGTAGCGCAGGCCCAGCACGGCGGAGAGCGGGGAAACAGAGGCCAGCGGCGTGTTGTCGTCCAGGTTCTCGCCATGGGCGTAGGCGATGGCGGCGTTGGTCTGCCAGCCTGGGGCGAAGCGCCAGCCGGCGCGGGCTTCGGCGCCCTTGATGTCGACGCGGCCGATGTTCTGATACTGGAAGGTCAGCAGGCCGCCCTGCATGCCCAGGCTTTGCTGCTCGATGAAATCGCGGTAGCGGTTGGCATAGGCGGTCAGGCCGAAGTCGAAACTGTCCCACTTGCCCTTGAGGCCGAGTTCAACGCCGCGGCTGGTTTCGGATTTCAGGTTGGGATTGGCGATCACCTGATAGCCATAAGTGCGATTGACGAAGGCCATATTCGCATCGTCGAACGGCGGCGCGCGGAAGCCGGACGACAGCTGGGCGAAGCCGGTGTAATGCTCGGCGAACGGGATGCTCAGGCCCAGCTTGGGCGAGAAGGCGCCGTCCTGGAACGATGGCACCTGCTGGCCGCCGCTATTGGCATAGGCCTGGTCCGGCTGGGTGGTCATCTTGTAGTGGTCCCAGCGCAGCGATGGCGACAGGGCGATGCCATTGGCGAACTTCATTTCGTCCTGGATGAACAGGCCGATGCGGTCGGACGTGCTGTCTGGGAAGGTCTTGCTGGGGAAGGTTTCGCCGCCGATGACGTTGTTGCTCGAGCCGTTGGCCAGGTATTGCGTCTTCATCCGCGGCCGGCTGGTGTCGGTGCGCGACAGGTCGGCGCCCCACAGCAGCTGATGCTCGGCCGACAGCGCGGCGAAGCGTTGTTCCGCTTCCAGGCTCAGGCCCAGAATCTTCTGGTCAAAGCCGTAGTTGGAGGCGATGCGGCTGCCGTTGCCGTATTGCTCCAGGCTGTCGTCGGCGTTGTCGAGTTTCTGTTGGTATACCTTGGCCGACAGACGCTCGAACGGCCCCAGCGACTTGCCTTCCCAACCCAGCGACACGCGGTCGCGCTGGATGCGGTCGGCGGCGGTTTGCGCTTGCAGCGCCGGCTTGAGGCGGCCGGAGCGGCGGTCGATGGAGGCCGGGTACAGCGTGTTCAGCAGATTGGTATCGGTATCGCGGCGGAAATGCTCCAGCGTCAGCTCCAGCCTTTGCTGCGGGGCCAGCTGGTAGCCGAGCTTGGCCAGCACGTTGTCGCTGTGCCAGCTCTGCGGATTGGGCGTGGTGCGGGCGGTGCTGCTGCTGTCGTTACCGCCTTGATTGTCGATCTCGTGGCCGTTGCGGTGGGTGTAGATCAGCATTGCGTCGGCGCGCTCGCCCTTGACGCCCACGGCAGCGCTGCCGCCCCAGCTGTTGTCGGCCGTCGAGCCGAACGTTTTGACGCTGCCGCCGACGCCGGCTTCCTCCGGCACAAAGTCGTCCACAGCCTTGGTGCGGTAGCCGATGACGCCGCCTATGGCATCCGAGCCGTACAGGCTGGAAGTGGGGCCCTTGACGATGTCGATGGCGCGCAGCGTTTCCAGTTCGACGAAGTCGCGGCCGGAGATCGCGCCGTTGCCGTTGCCGCCGCCGGCATAGGCTTCCGGCAGGCGTTCGCCGTCGATCAGCATCAGGATGCGGTTGCCGTCGATGCCGCGTATGGTCCAGCCGGCGTTGCCGCGGCGGTTGGGATCGGAGGCGACTTCCACGCCCGGCTCGTACTTGGCGGCGTCGGAGATGTCGCGGATCAGCCTGTCGTCCAGCTTGTGGCGCGAAATCACGCTGGCGTTGGGCGCGGTTTCCGCCAGCGGCTTCTCGGTGCGATGGGCCGTCACCTGGACGGTTTCCAGCGATTGCGGAAGCTCTTCCGCGAAAGCCGGCCAGGCGGCGGCCAGGCTCAGCATCAAAGGGGTGGCACGGAACAGGGCCATGGAAACTCCAATATTTTCGTCGTTTCCGCTGGCTGGCTGTCGGCTGGCTTGCGGGTTGCTATTTGATCAGTATCAGTTTGCCGTTGCGGGTGAGCTGCAAGCGGTACAGCTCGCCCTGATGCTCGATCAGGATTTCACGTCCGCCTCCAAACAGCAGGCGGCTGTGCAGCAGCGGCGTCGCCGGAGCGGGGCCGTTGCGAGTGGGGGCTTTGTCGTGGGTGGCGTTCATTTGTTAATGATAACCATTATCGTTTAATTGAGCAAGATCATGGCAACCGTCGGCTATCCCTGCTCTGCCAGCGGCTTTCTGGCCTGGATTCCGGGCCACAGACCCATGCGACGGGGCCAATCAGAGGGTGGATTTTCCTGCTGATTTGTTGTCCTTTGTGACGCGGATTCGGACATAATCAGAAAAAGCGGCTGGATAGCGTCGGTCCGTCCGATAGACGGGTGGCGCAGCCCATGGTGGGACCGCTCAAAATGACAAAAAGGGGGGACGGATATGTTGGCAATCATCGGGGGAAGCGGACTGGCCCAACTGCCGATACTGGAAGTGACGCACCGCCAAGTGGTGCGCACCCCGTATGGCGACCCATCGTGCGCCTTGACCTATGGCAAGCTGGCCGGACAGAACGTGGTGTTCATCGCCCGCCACGGCTATGGCCATTCGCTGGCGCCGCACGAAATCAATTACCGGGCCAATCTTTGGGCTTTGCACAATCAGGGCGCCAAGGGCGTCATCGCCATCGGCACCGTCGGCGGCATTCGGCCTGACATGGCGCCGGGGCGTTTAGTGGTGCCGCACGACATCATCGATTACACCTGGGGCCGCAAACATACCTATTTCGAGGGGCCGGAACGGCCGGTGGTGCATACCGAGTTCACCTCGCCATATGATCATGCCCTGCGCCGCCGACTGCTTGAGGCGATCAAGGCCACCGGCATCAGCGGTGTGCGTGACGGCGTCTATGCCTGCACTCAGGGGCCGCGGCTGGAAACCGCCGCCGAGATACTCAAGCTGGAGCGTTGCGGCGCCGATATGGTAGGCATGACGGGCATGCCGGAAGCGGCGTTGGCGCGTGAGCTGGATCTGCCATATGCCCATCTATGCCTGGTCAGCAACTGGGCGGCAGGCAAGGGCCGCCAGGCGCAGGTGGAGTTCGATCCGGCGGTGGCGGCCAAGAGCGTGCAGGATCTGATGAACACCTTGCAGGCCTTTTTTGGAGATTGAGACGAGGCTCGGCAGTTTTGCTCATGGCGCAACCCGCCGATTGTCTGTGTCTCCAGCCGTCGGTTTACCATGCCCGTTGTAGGTGGTTCTGTCAGGCTGCTTGTTTTCCCGGTTATGCATTTGGCGGATATTGTTGCCGCGGGGAAAAGACTTTAAACCATCTCTCAAGTGCCGGCGGCTTTTCGCCGATAAGAAATCAACAGGTTTTCAGCGCCCCCAGTGGTTTTGTCTGCTGAGGTTTTGAGCAAAATCCCGGAGTGGGTGTGGAGCTGACGTATTAAAGACGGGAAGCGGACGATGCGCGCCGTAGTGACGAAGAGCCTGCTTGGCATTGGAATGGATTATTGAATTCATTTAAGATACCCCAGGCGCAATAAGAGAGACGATGTATGAAAGCCGTGATTTTGGCCGGTGGTCTTGGTACGCGCATCAGCGAAGAATCCCATCTTCGTCCCAAACCGATGATTGAGATCGGCGGCAAGCCTATCATATGGCATATCCTGAAAATCTACTCCGCGCATGGCATCAATGATTTCATCATCTGCCTGGGGTACAAGGGGTATGTGATCAAGGAATACTTCGCCAACTATTTCCTCCACACCTCCGACGTCACGCTGGATTTGAGCAATAACCAGATGTTTGTCCACGAGCGCCACGCTGAGCCTTGGCGCGTCACCCTGGTCGATACGGGGGAAAGCACGCAGACCGGCGGCCGGCTAGGACGGGTGCGCCGGCATCTGGAGAACGAACAAGACTTCTGCTTCACCTATGGCGATGGCGTCAGCGATATCGATATTACCTCCGCCATCGCTTACCACCGCAGTCAGAATGTCGAAGCCACCGTCACAGCAGTGCATCCGCCTGGCCGCTTTGGCGCGCTGGAAATCCGCAACGAGCGCGTCGAGTTTTTCAAGGAGAAGCCGCGCGGCGACGGCGGCATGATCAACGGCGGCTTCTTTGTATTGAAGCCGTCGGTGCTGGACCTGATAGACAGCGACGACTGCGTGTGGGAATCCGAACCGCTGGAAACGCTGGCGGCGAGGGGGCAACTGGCGGCCTACGAGCACAATGGTTTCTGGCAGCCCATGGACACGCTGCGCGACAAGACCTTGCTCGAGGAGTTGTGGCAGAGCGGGGAGGCACCGTGGAAGCGGTGGTGAATCCGGCCTTTTGGCGCGGGCGCAAGGTATTCCTGACCGGGCATACCGGCTTCAAGGGCGGTTGGCTCAGCCTGTGGCTGGCTGAAATGGGCACCGAGGTGCATGGTTACTCGCTGGAGCCGGAGCAGTCGCCAGCGCTGTTCGATGCCGCAGGAGTCGGCCGCAGGACCACGACGACGCTGGCCGATATCCGCGACGCGGCGGCTTTGGCCGACGCGGTCCGTTCCTGTCGACCCTCCATCGTATTCCATCTCGCGGCCCAGCCCTTGGTGCGACACAGCTACGCCGATCCGCTGGGCACTTTCTCGACCAATGTGATGGGCACCGCCAACCTGCTGGACGCGGTGCGTCATTGTCCAGGCGTCGAGGCTGTCGTGGCCGTCACCACCGACAAGTGCTACGAAAACCATGAATGGCCGTGGGCCTACCGCGAGAGCGATGCGCTGGGCGGGCATGATCCGTACAGCAGCAGCAAGGCCTGCGCCGAGCTGCTGTGCGCCGCTTACCGGCGCTCCTATCCCGGCATGGCCCCCATCGCCACCGCCCGCGCCGGCAATGTGATAGGCGGCGGCGACTGGTCGGCCAACCGGCTGGTGCCCGACCTGCTGCAAGCCTTCTCCGAGAACCGCTCGCTGGCGATACGCAGCCCCGACGCCGTCCGTCCCTGGCAGCACGTGCTGGAATCCTTGGCCGGTTACCTACGGCTGGCCGAGTGCCTGGCGCAGGGGCAGAGTGACGCCGCGTCGGCCTGGAATTTCGGCCCCGTCGACGACAGCAATCGCCCGGTGTCCTGGATCGCCGACACGCTGGCCCGGCAATGGGGCGGCGACGCCCGCTGGCACCGCGACGGCGGCGACCATCCGCACGAGGCGCAGACCCTGCGGCTGGACAGCGCCAAATCCCGCCAGCGGCTGGGCTGGTCGCCGCGCTGGAGCCTGGAGCAGGCCTTGTCGGCCACACTGGTCTGGCATCGCGCCTGGCTACGCGGCGAGGACATGCAGGCCTTCACCTTAAAGCAAATCTCAGCCTATACGCGCGGCTGAGCAGAGAGAGCAAGACATGACTGACACAAGCCGAGAGGCCATTCTCGCCCTGGTGCGTCAATACGCTGAAGCGCGCCTGGCCCAGGCCGAATTCATCCCGGGACAGACCGCCGTGCCGCCGTCCGGCAAGGTGGTCGGCGCGGCCGAAGTGGCGAATATGGTGGACGCCGCGCTGGATGCCTGGCTGACCACCGGCCGCTTCAACGCGTCCTTCGAAGCCCGGCTGGGCGACTTCATCGGCCTGCCGCACGTGCTGACCGTCAATTCCGGCTCGTCGGCCAACCTGGTGGCCTTCACCGCGCTGACCTCGCCTAGGCTTGGCGAGCGCGCGATCCAGCCGGGCGACGAAGTGATCACCGTGGCGGCGGGCTTCCCCACCACGGTCAACCCCATCATCCAGAACGGCGCGGTGCCGGTGTTCGTCGATGTGCAGCTGCCGACCTACAACATCGACGCCAGTCTACTGGAAGCGGCGCTGTCGCCGCGCACCAAGGCCATCATGATCGCCCATACCCTGGGCAACCCCTTCGATCTGGACAAGGTGGCCGCCTTCGCCCGCCAGCACGGCTTATGGCTGGTGGAGGATTGCTGCGACGCGCTGGGCTCCACCTTCAACGGCCAGAAGGTTGGCACCTTCGGCGACATCGGCACGCTCAGCTTCTACCCGGCCCACCACATCACCATGGGCGAGGGCGGCGCGGTGTTCACCCGCGATCCGCAACTGCGCTTGATCATGGAGTCGGTGCGCGACTGGGGCCGCGACTGCTACTGCGCGCCGGGCAAGGACAATACCTGCGGCAAGCGCTTTTCCTGGCAGCAGGGCCAACTGCCCTGCGGCTACGACCACAAGTACACCTATTCCCACATGGGATACAACCTGAAGATCAGCGACATGCAGGCGGCCTGCGGCTTGGCCCAGCTGGATCGGCTGGAAGGCTTCATCGCTGCGCGCAAGCAGAACTTCGCCTACTTGAGCGAGCGGCTGCAAAGCTGCGCCGAATTCCTGGTGCTGCCGCAGGCGACGCCGGGCTCCGACCCGTCCTGGTTCGGCTTCCCGCTGACGCTGAAGCCGGAGGCGCAGCTCAGCCGGGTCGACCTGCTGCACTACCTGGATCAGCACCGCATCGGCACCCGGCTGCTGTTCGCCGGCAACCTGACCCGGCAGCCCTATATGCAGGGCCGGAACTACCGCTGCGCGACGCCGCTGCCGGTGACCGACCGCATCATGAACGATACCTTCTGGATCGGCCTCTATCCGGGGCTGAGCCGGGACATGCTGGATTTCACCGTCGAGAAGCTGGAAACCTTCCTCGGCGCCAACTTCGACTAGAGAGGCCCATCATGAACAAGCCGCTATTCATCTTCGAGATGGCCAACAACCACATGGGCAACGTCGAGCACGGCGTCGCGCTGATCCGCGCCATCCGCCAATCCTGCCAGGGCTTCGATTTCGACTTCGGCTTCAAGCTGCAGTACCGCAACCTGGACACCTTCATCCATTCCAGCTTCAAGGGCCGCGACGACGTCAAGTACGTGAAGCGCTTCGAGGAGACCCGGCTGCAGCCAGAGCAGATGCAAAAGCTGGTGGCCGAGATGAAGGCCAACGGCTTCAAGGCGATCTGCACGCCGTTCGACGAGGAGTCGGTGGACCTGATCGAAGCGCACGGCATCGAGATCATCAAGATCGCCAGCTGTTCGTTCACCGACTGGCCGCTGCTGGAGCGCATCGCTCGCAGCGACAAGCCGGTGGTGGCGTCCACCGCCGGCGCGCGGCGCGAGGACATCGACAAGGTGGTCAGCTTCATGCTGCATCGCGGCAAGGATCTGACCATCATGCACTGCGTGGCCGAGTACCCGACGCCGGACGACCATCTGCACCTGGCGCGGATCAAGGCGCTGCGCCAGCAGTACGCCGGCGTGCGCATCGGCTACTCCACTCACGAAGGCCCGGACTTGATGGAACCCATCATGCTGGCGGTCGCCTTGGGCGCGACGGTGTTCGAGAAGCATGTGGGCCTGCCCACCGACCAGTACGGCATCAACAACTACTCGGCCAATCCGGAGCAAGTGCGCCGCTGGTTGGCCGCCGCCGCGCGCGCGCTGGCGATGCTGGGCGAAGGCGAGGACGACGCGGTGTCGGAGATCGAGCAGGCCAGCCTGCGCTCGCTGCGCCGCGGCGTGTTCGCCACTCGCCCCGTGGCCGCCGGCGAGGCGCTGACCGCCGACAATGTCAGCTTTGCCTTCCCGCCGGCGGAAGGACAGCTGACCGCCAACGAATGGTCCAAGTATGTCCGCTACACCGCCAAGACGCCGATCGCCGCCAACGCGCCCATCATGGCTGCCGATCTGGAGCCGGTGAACCTGCGCGACAAGGTGCAGAAGGCGGTGGAGGCGGTGAAGGCGCTGTTCAAGCGCGGCAAGATCGTGGTGCCGGGCCGCTCCGAGCTGGAAATCTCCCACCATTACGGCATGGAGCATTTCCACGAATACGGCCTGACCATGGTGACCGTGGTCAACCGCGAGTACTGCAAGAAGCTGATCGTGATGCTGCCGGGCCAGACCCATCCGGAGCAGTACCACCACAAGAAGGAAGAAACCTTCATTGTGCTGTATGGAGAAATGACCATTTGGCTGGACGACGAGGAGCGCCTGGCGCAGGCCGGCGACGTGATCACCGTGCAGCGCGGCGTGCGCCACCGCTTCCATACGCGCAATGGCGTGGTGTTCGAGGAAATCTCGTCCACCCATTTCGTCGACGATTCCTACTACACCGACGAGCGGATCAGCGCCAACCCGAACCGTAAGACCCGCCTCACCTACTGGATGTAAGCATGAGCGCAAAACTCGTCCGCCTAGCGGACTACGTCATGGATTTCCTGGCAGCGCGCGGCGTGCGCCACGTGTTTCTGCTGCCCGGTGGCGGCGCCATGCATCTGAACGACGCCCTGGCTAAACAGCCCGACATCCGGGCCGTGCATTGCCACCACGAGCAGGCCTGCGGCATCGCCGCCGAGGCCTACGGCCGGCTGGCCGAACGCACCGGCGTGGCCATGGTGACTACCGGCCCCGGCGCCACCAATATCCTGACGCCGGTGGCCGGCGCCTGGATCGAATCTTTGCCCATGCTGGTGATTTCCGGCCAGGTGAAGCGCGCCGACCTGCTGCAAGGCAGCGGCCTGCGCCAGAAGGGCGTGCAGGAGGTGGACGTGGTGGCGATGGCCAAACCGGTCACCAAGTACGCTGTCACCGTCACCGACCCGCAGGCGATCCGCCGGCACTTGGAGCAGGCACTTTATCTGGCGCACAGCGGTCGTCCCGGCCCGGTGTGGCTGGACATTCCGTTGGATGTGCAGGCCGCGCCCATCGATCCTTCCAGCCTGCCCGGCTGGCAGCCGGAGGCGGACGTCGCGCCGGCCGCGCAAGATTATGTCGCCGCCATCGCCGATCTGCTGAAGCAGGCCGAGCGGCCGCTGATCCTGGCCGGCCACGGCGTGCGCATCGCCGGTGGAGCCGACGCGCTGCGCCAGTTGAGCGAGAAGCTGCAAGTGCCGGTGGCCGCTACCTGGAACGCGATGGACCTGATGCCATGGGACAGCCCGCTGTGCGCCGGCCGTCCCGGCGTGGTGGCGCTGCGCCCGGGCAACTTCGCGGTGCAGAACTGCGATCTGTTGATCGCCATCGGCACCCGCCTCGACAACATCCTCACCGCCTATAACCCCAAGGGCTTCGCCCGCGCCGCGCGCAAGGTGGTGGTGGACGTCGACGCCGCCGAGATCGCCAAGCTGGACATGGAGATCGACCTGCCGCTGGCGATGGACGCCAAAGCCTGCCTGGAGGGCCTGCTGGTGGCCGGCGAGCGCCTGCCCAAGGCCAAGTGGCAGCCATGGCTGGACCGCTGCGCCGACTGGAAGCGCCGCTACCCGGTGCAGGACGGCGCGCCGTTCCCGACCTCCGGCCAGATCAGCCACTATCACTTCGTCGACGCGCTGTCCGACGCCGCGCCGGAAAACACGCTGATTTCCACCGGCAGCTCCGGCCTCGCGGTCGAGGTGTTCTACACCGTGTTCCGCAACAAGCCGGGACAGCGCGTGTTCCTGACTTCGGGCCTCGGCTCGATGGGCTACGGCCTGCCGGCGGCGATAGGCGCCTGCCTCGGCAACGGTTCCCAGCCGATGATCGCTATCGAGAGTGACGGCAGCCTGCAACTGAACCTGCAGGAACTGGCGACGTTGAAGGCGCTGAGACTACCCATCCGTCTGTTCATCATGAACAACAACGGCTACGCCTCGATCCGCAACACCCAGCGCAATTATTTCGACAGCCGCTACGTCGGCACCGGGCCGGAAGCCGGCGTGCTGATCCCAGATGTGTTGGATTTGGCCGAAGCTTACGGCCTGCCGGCGGTGCGCATCGAACGCGTCGAGGAGCTGGCCGAGGGTTTGGCCAAGGTGATGGCCCATCCGGGACCGATCCTGTGCGACGTGAGGCTGAACGAGAACGAAACGCTGCAGCCCAAGGCCGCCGCGCTGCCGCAGCCGGACGGCTCCATGTTGTCGATGCCGCTGGAAGACATGTCGCCGCTGCTGCCGCTGGAGCAGCTGCGCGCGGAAATGCTGATTCCGCTGCTGCCGGCGTCGGAAGCCGCCAAACGGGACGTCTGAGCGATGGCCGCTGCGATCGACTACTGCCGCATCTGCGCGCAGCCGCTGTTTGATCAGCCCTTGTTGGTGCAGGACGACATGCCCGCCGCCGCCCAGGGGCTGCCGACCGCCGAGCAGCTGCCCGCCGACCACGGCGTCAGGCTGGCGCTGCGCCAATGTCGCGGCTGCGGCCTGGTCCAGCTGGACGCCGAGCCGGTGCCGTACTGGCGCGACGTGATCCGCGCCGCCGGCATCTCGCCGGAGATGCGCGCTTTCCGGCTGGAGCAATTCGGCGGCTGGCTGGTCGAGTATGGCCTGACAGGCCGCAAGGTGCTGGAAGTCGGCTGCGGCCGCGGCGAGTATCTGTCGCTGCTGGCCGAGGCCGGCGCCGACGCCTACGGCATCGAGCATCTGCCGGCGTCGGTGGACGCCTGCCGCCAGGCAGGGCTGAGGGTGGAGCAGGGCTTTGTTGGCGGCCCGGATTCTCGGCTGGCCGCGGGTCCGTTCGATGGCTTCATGATCCTGAACTTCCTCGAGCACATCCCGACCGCGCAGCTGACGCTGCAGGGGATCGCCGCCAATCTGGCCGACGGCGCCGTCGGCATGGTGGAAGTGCCGAATTTCGACATGATCATAGCAAAAGGCCTGTTCGCCGAGTTCATCCCGGACCACCTGTTCTACTTCACCGAGCGCACGCTGGCGCGCCTGCTGGAGGCCAACGGCTTCGAAGTGCTGGATTGCCGCGCCGCCTGGCACGACTACGTGCTGTCGGCCACGGTCAGGAAGCGCTGCCCGCAGGACCTGTCGGCGCTGGCCGCCTGCCAGGGCGCGCTGCGCGCGTCGTTCGAGGGCTTTCTGGACCGCTTCGAGCCCGGCAGGGTGGCGATCTGGGGCGCGGGCCATCAGTCGCTGGCGCTGATCAGCCTGATGGGCATCGCCGGCCGCATCCGCTACGTGCTGGATTCCGCGTCGTTCAAGCAGGGCCGTTACACACCCGCGACTCACCTGCCCATCGTGGCGCCGGCGCGGCTGGACGACGGTGAGGTGGACGCCGTCATCGTGCTGGCGGCCAGCTACAGCGCGGAGGTGGTACGGCAGATCCGCGCCCGCCACGGCGAGCGCTTCGCCATCGCCGTGCTGGACGGCGATGCGTTGCGAACCCCGCCTTCGGAGGCCTGATCATGTCGTTTCAACCATCGGTTTCCCACGAGGCGGTGCTGCAGGCGATCGAAACCCTGCGCGAGGCGGTGGGGTCGGCGCGCGAAGGCCTGCCGGAAGAGGTCTTCCTGTTCGTCAGCAGCCTGACGCCCATGGTCAACGTCGACCTGCTGATCCGCGACGAGCAGGGCCGCACACTGCTGACCTGGCGGCATGATCGTTTCTACGGGCCGGGCTGGCATATTCCCGGCGGCATCATACGCTTCAAGGAGAGCTCGGCCGAGCGCATCGCCGCGGTGGCGGCCAAGGAGCTCGGCGCCGAGGTTGGCTTCGACTCGCGTCCGCTGTGCCAGCACGAGATCGTCAATTACAGCCGCGATGTGCGTGGGCATTTCATTTCGCTGCTGCATGCGTGCCGCTTGCTGACGCCGTTGGACGAGGCGCGGCGCTTCGACCCGGCCGCCCCCCGCAATGGCGACTGGGCTTGGCATGGCAGCGCTCCGGATAATCTGATTCGGGTACACGAGATCTATCGGCCTTTTCTTGATGGCCGACAGACAGGCAGCCCGCTGCCCTCGGCTCAAGTTTCGCACGGGAATGCCGAAGATCATGTAAGAAACGCTCACATATAAAGCCAGAGGAAGAATTAATCTGGCATAGCCTCTCTGATACACTCGAACACCTGAAACACCCGCCTTGGGCGCTTGCGCCCAGAACGGGATGGAAAGACCTGGAGACACCCACATGAATGCTCCCTTGGAAACCGCGAACCTAGCCTTGAGCCAGGCAGAGCAGGCAAAACGCAATGACCTCGCACAGCGCAAGCCGTACATCGCGGCCAAGCTGGCGCGTATTGCGGAAATGGAAGAGCGCGGGGAGATCAGTCCCATCATCCGGCTGGAAAAGAGCTATCTGTGCAATTTCAAATGCACCCACTGCTCGGCCGAATACTATATGGACCGCCACCTGAAGAACGTGATCAAGGTGGTGGATACCCGCAGCAAGATGGATTACGAAGATATCCGCAATCTATCGCGCCAAGCCGACGAACTGGGCTTGGCGCGCTTCGTGATTACAGGCGGCGAACCGCTGGTGATGAAGGATCTGGACGATGTCGTCGCTGCCATCGATCCCGACAAGCACTATGTGATTGTCGACAGCAACGGCTGGTTTCTCGACCTGGAACGCGCCAAGCATCTGAAGTCCATCGGCGTGGAAAAGATCCAGATGTCGCTGGACAGCTTCGTCGAGCAGGACCATGACAACTTCCGCAACAAGCCCGGCTCCTACAAGCGGGTGATGCGCGCGGTGGATGCCTGTCTGGACGCCGGACTCAACCTGATTCTGTCAACGGTGCTGGTCAAGGGACGCGCCAAGACTGAGGAATTCCGCGAGATGTGCGAGTACGCCACCTCCCGCAATATCGGTCTGTATGTATCGTACGCCAAGCCCACCGGCTCGTGCACCGAGCACCCGGAATTCGTCATCGACAAGGAAGACGCCGATATCCTGCGGCAGATGGAGAAGGAGTACAACGTCTTCACCCACATGACGCCTTCTTACGGCTCGCACAAGGGTTGCATCACGGTCAAGGGCATCATCACCGTCACGTCCACCATGGAAGTGACGCCGTGCCCGTACATCGATTTTTCCATCGGCAACCTGCGCGAAACCCCGCTGAAGGAAGTGCTGGCGCGCGGCATGCGCAACCCGTGGCTGGGGCCGCATCGGCCCGACTGCCTGATCGGCGAAGACCCGAAGTTCATCAAGATCCACACGGAAAAGACCGCTGGCGCCAAATTCCTGCCGCTGCCATGGGGTCAGGGCTTCTCCGACGAAGATACGTTGTACGATTGATGCGCGGCGCGCATACCAGAACACGGTAAAGGCAACCTAGATGAACGCACCTGACATGATTCAAACCGCGCCGCGTTTCGACGCCCATGGCCGCTGCCTGCCGCATGACGGCACTCAGGCAGCCTGCCATCGCCAGACGCGACGCTACTTTCTGGCCGAACAGCCAGCCATAGACTACGCCGCCGTTTATCGGCGCACGGTCGCCCAGCTGGGCGAAACGGCGGGCGTGGACGCTGCCGAGTTCGAGCGCCGCGCGCGCGGCATCCTCGCGCAGTTGGCCGCCGACCCTGACGCGAGCCACATCCTCAACGGTCCGGCTGTGCCTTTCCTGCTGCCGCAAGCCAGTCACGACGATATCGGCGAGGCGCTGGAAAACCGCTATCTGCCGGCGGTCGGGCGCGGCTTTGCCGAGGCGCTGCCGGAGTATTGCTTCACCAACCACCACAAGGCAGGCCTGGCCGGCAAACTGACGCCGGCTGCGGGCGCTCGTCATGAGCGTTTGATCGAGGCGATGCGCCGTGGTCCAGTGGTGGGCGTCTACTTCCCCTGTCTACTGGAGTATTCGATACCGGCGGCCATCGAGCAGATCGCCACGCTACCGGAATCATTTTTGCTCGCCGGCGGCTATGACAGCTGCGCCGCCTTCCTCGCCGCGCCCGACCTGCTGCTGCGCAAGAACGGTTATCCGCCCTTGCTTTGGCTATCGGGGCTGGACGCAGAAAAAGAAGGTTGCGGCTATCATTTCGAGGCGTATGGCTATGACCTGACTTTCAACCGGCGTGTCCATCAGAACATGGCGGCTGAGTATTGGGCCAGCGCCCTGGTGGTACTTGCGGAATAGAGCGGATGCGCCCAGACAGCTTGTCTACGACGCCGAAAAGAACGCTGGAGCAGGACCTGGATGCCGTTCTCGAGCGACAGCCTGAAGTGTGGGAGAGCCTGCGCGGCGCTTCGCTGTTCATCAGCGGCGGCACCGGTTGGTTCGGCCGTTGGCTGCTGGAGACCATCGTCCATGCGAATGCCCGTTTGAGCGCAGACATCCGCGTGCTGGCGCTCAGCCGCGACCCGCAAGCCTTCGCGCGCCGCGCGCCGCATCTGGCCGCCGATCCGGCCATTCGCTTCCATCGTGGCGATGTGCGCAATTTCGATTTCCCACGCGGCGACTTCAGCCATTTCCTTCATGCGGCCACTACCTCGGCGCATGAGACCTTCCAGGGCGAAACGCCCTTGGGCAAGTTCGACACGCTGGTGACCGGCACCCGCAGGGTGCTGGACTTCGCAGCGCAGGCGAGGCCCGAGCATTTCCTGTTTACCAGCTCCGGCGCGGCCTACGGACCTTCGCCGCGCGGCATGCCTTTGCGGGAGGAGGATCTGGTCGCCCCTGACACCATGGACCCGGTCACGGCGCTGGGGCAGGCAAAGCGAGCGGCGGAATTTCTGTGCGCAGCTTATGCCACGCAGCACGGCTGGCATCTGAGCGTTGCCCGTTGCTTCGCGTTTGTAGGCCCTTTCATGCCGCTGGGTATCCATTATGCTATCGGCAATTTCATCCAGTGCGCGCTGCGGCGAGAGCCTATCATCATTCAAGGGGATGGTTCGCCATTGCGCTCTTATCTATATATGGGCGATCTGGCGGCCTGGTTGATGGCTTTGTTGCTGCGCAAGGGCGATGCAGCTCTGTTCAACGTTGGTTCGGACGAGGCGGTTTCCATCTCCGATCTCGCCCATTTGGTGCGAGATCGCTTGCATCCCGAGGGGGAGGTGAGGATTCTTGGCCGATCAGACGCCAATGTCGGCAACCCCGCGCGCAATCTGTATGTGCCTGATATCAGCCGGGCGCGCGTGGAGTTGGGCTTGGCGCCGTGGACTTCGCTGGCCGATGCCATCGAATTCTCGGCCGATGCGTTTATCTCTTCATGACCTTGCCCGCTTGACGTCGCGCCACGCTTTGCGTTTCTGCCCTGGGCAGGGTTGGACAAAATGAAAGCAAGCCAATATGCAGATAGAAAAAAGATTCTACAACGAAAAGCACCGGCCTTATTACATCTGCGCGCCAGGCTTCACCCGGGTATCCAATGGCGTCCGGGCCATGCATTTGCTGTGCCATTATCTGAACAAGCTGGGCGAAGAAGCTTACGTGTTTTCGCCTGAGACCGATCCCAAGCTCAGAACGCCCTATCTGACTCAGGACATTGTCGATAGACACAAGGCGACCCAGCGCTCGCCTATCGTGGTGTATCCGGAAGTGGTGCACGGCAATCCGCTCAATGCCGCGGCGGTGGTCCGTTACATTCTCAACCACCCTGGCTTGTTGGGAGGTCCAAAAGATTATCCCGAGTCGGACATGTTGGTGTTCTGGCACCAGGATTATGTCGATAGCGCAAAATACCCCGACCCATCCTTCATTTTTATCCCCTCCATCGATACCAGCATTTTCAACAATGACGACAATGCCCATGATGAAAAACGGGATAAGGTGCTGGTGTATCCCGGTCGCTATAAGCAGGCGCAGCAGGACTACCCCGAGCTGTTCCGTGATTCGATAGTCATCACTTACGACTGGCCGCAGAGCCATGAGGAATTGGCCGCGCTGCTCAGACAAGGCAAGGTGCTGTATACCTTCGCCAATTCGGCCATCATTTCCGAGGCCCTGCTGTGCGGCTGCCCGGTAGTGATCAAGGAAACCGTGTATTCCAAAAAGCCAGAGGAGCGGGCTGGCGTGGCGCTCGGCCTGGCCTTGCCCGGCGCGACCTTTGTGGATACGCCTGAGGGTATCGCCACCGCGCATAGTAAAACAGTCGATTATCAGCAGGTTTACCATCAGTACCAGCTTGAGCTGCTGGAGCAGTTGGAAGGCTTTATCGAACAGTCCCAACTGCTGCCCAATGGCATGACCAGCGATTTGGTGTTGCCTTCGTTCAAGCTCCAGCCTGTTGAAGCCTCCCTGGAGACGCTACGTTATGAGGGCTGGCTGAAGGGGCGTGCGCTCAAGCCCGCCGATGCGCAACTGCATGCCGAACGGATGGCCAGAAGCTGGACCGGTCAGCCACGCTTCATCATCATGATGCCGTTGACGGAGGAGGATTTGGCGGTTGCGATCAACACCGTCAATGCGTTGTCGCAGCAGCTGTACAAGGAATGGCAGCTAATCTTTGTCGCTGATTTCGACGAACCCAGCGCGGCGTTTCAGAATTCCGAAGTGTTGGGCTGGTTGCGGATAGACGACGCCGGCGATCCGGTGCAGCTCAGCCAGGCTTACGCCGCCGTGCTCGACGCCTTGCCTTGCGACTGGATGGCCATTCTGCCGCCGGGAGCGGAGCTGGCCGGCGACGCTTTGCTGTTGGTGGCAGATTATTCCGCCATGCATCCGGAGTGGCAGGTGATCTATTCGGACAGCGATACGATGGCGCAGGGTAGCAAGCTCATCGATCCGGTTTTCCGTCCGGATTTCAATCTCGATTGGCTGCGCGGCAGCGACTATATCGGCCCTAGCGCTTGGTTCCGCAGAGACGCCTTGCTGGAGGTGGGCGCGTTTTCCGGCAGCGCGGGAGCGGATGGGTTCGATGCCGTGTTACGCATCCATGATCGCTGCGGCGCGGGGGCAATCGGCCATATCGACGATGTCTTGTTGCATCTGCCGCTAGGCGTGAAGAGCGGGGGGGCGACGGCTCAGGAAAGGGTTCTGATCGAGCATCTGGGCCGGCTGGGCGTGCCTGGGCGCGTGGAGTTCAGCCAAGCTGATGGGGTTCGCCGCATCCATTACCCCGCGCCTCAGGGCGCGCGGCTATCCATCATCGTCGCCGACGAAGGCGAGTTTTTCCATCTGTCAGCCTGTATCGAGGCCTTGTCCGCGGCTTGGGATGGCGTCGATGCGGAAATTCTGGCGATCACGGCGCGGGACGCGATTCCTGCCCTCGCCACGCGAGTAGCCTGCGGGGCCGAAGCCACTCGCCGCGAGCGCTATGCGTTGGGCGCGACTGCGGCCAAGGGCGATTTCCTGCTTTTCCTCGATAGTCGGATTGAGCTGGCAGAGCCGGAGGCGGTGATTACGCTGTTGAGTTTGGCGGATAGGCCCGGCGTCGGCAGCGCCGCGCCGCGCTTGTTGCGCCCCGACGGCAAGACCATCTGGCGCGGCCCGATCTTGCTGGGTTCGGATGAGGGCGCGGCGACGCTCTTTGACGGTTGTGATGCGCAAGAGCCAGGTTATTTGCTGCGTATGCAGGTCGAGCATAGTCCTGGTGCCGTCTTGCTGGATTGCCTGCTGGTGAAACGTGCCGTTTATCAACAGATTGGCGGCGTGGATGCCAGCTGGCCCGATGAGCTCAGCGCGGCGGCGGATTTCAGCCTCAAACTGCGCGCGGCGGGCTTGTTGCCGTTGTGGACGCCTTTCGCCTCTGCATTGCGTCATGGCGGGGATGCAGAGCTGGGCAATGCCGCAGCCTTGCCTTTGCGTTGGCAAGGCTGGCTGGGCCGCGACCCGGCTTACAACCGGCATTTGAGCCTCGACAGTCGGCAAGCCTTCCAGATCGACGATGCCTTTCCGGCAGGGTGGAATGGTGCGTTTCATGAGCGCAATAGGGTGTTGGCGCTGCCGGGTGCATCAGCGGGCGTGGCCAGCAGAATCTCCGCCCCCCTGCGCAAACTGGCAGAAGAAAGCCAGTGTCAGCTTACGCAGGCATCTGCTGGTCAGCGGCTGCCGCGCGAGGTCGAATTCGAACGCTTGGCGCCGGATACCGTGCTGATGTCAGCTCGGTTCGAACCGGCGCAGCTGGATTGGCTGCGGAACTGCAAGCAAAGCCAGCCGGATTTGCTGTCGGTGTTGCTGGTGGACGGGCTGGAAAGCGGGTTGGGGATGAGCGCGCGTTATGGCATGGCGTATCTGCACGCCTTGGCGCGTGAGATAGATAGAGTTCTTGTCCCCACAGAGATGCTCAGACGGAAATTCGAGGATGATGCGTTGGATGTGAGGCTGATTCCTGTCGCTTTGGACGAGGCCGAGTGGGAGGGCCTGGTTTCCTTGCGGCGCACCGGTCGCCGGCCCCGACTGGGCTGGGTCGGGACAGCGCTCGAAGCAGAGGATTTGTTGCTACTTAGCGGCGTGATGCTGGCGACGGTGGCAGAAGTCGACTGGGTGGTGTTGGGCGATTGTCCCGATGTGATCAAGCCCTATTTGGCGGAATGCCATCCTTATGATCTGGATAGTGAAGGTTTCCCGCGAAAATTGGCTAGCCTGGGGCTGGATCTGGCGGTTCTGCCTAAGATAGAGGAGGGGGGGGATGACGTTGTTCGCGTTTTGCGGATGCTGCAATTCGGCATCCTGGGTATTCCTGTGATCGCCACAGCGATGGGCGAATTGCGCGAAGGCGATGAGCCGATTACGCGAGTGGGCCGCGAGCTGGCTGATTGGGGCCGCGCTGTGTTGGATTTCGCACGCGATGCGGAGGCTGCATCCCAGGCAGGCGACGCCTTGAGTCGCTGGGTGAAAGCGAATCGTTTGTTAAGCCAGCATTTGCCCTCATGGTTGCAGGCAATCAGCCGATAAAGAATCAGTGTTGCGGCGCGGCGTGGCCGGCTATTCCGCGCAATCGACAAGCTAAATACGAAGTTGCATGGCGGCGTGGCGACGGTTGCCTGCGCTGTGTCCGCTCATGACTCGAGGAGGGGTAGAATGAAGAAACTTTTGCTGGTCGTGCCGATGCACATTTCCTGGGATTCGTTCACCAAGCCCGAGTATTACAATGTGCAGTTGACCAAGGCGGACGGGAAGGCATACAACATCCCGCGCACCGATTTGCCGCTGGGACCGCTATCGATTTCGGCGTATCTGAAGAAATTCGTCGACGTCGAGGTCAAACTGATCGACTTCAACGCCGAGGTCAATGCGCTGGACGCCGTACCCTTCGAGAACTTCGAGGCTTTGTGCCGGCATTTCTTTATGCAGGCGCAAGATTTCATGCCTGACTTTGTCGGCGTCTCGTCGCTATTTAGTCCCTCGTTTCCCAATTTCATGGATTGCGGACGCATGGCCAAGGAAGTGTGGCCGGATAGCCTGGTCGTTGGCGGTGGCAACATCCCCACCAACAGCTACGAGCAGATTTACCGCGACATGGGCTGCACCTTCTTCGACGCGCTGTGTTTCGGCGAGGGCGAGAAGCCGATGCTGCATCTGTTGCAAGCCGACGATGCCGAGGCCTATCTGGCGGCATCGGACTCCTGGATTACCCGCCAGAAAGTGATGGGAGAAGCGCTGTTCGCGCCCAAGCACGACTTCATCGATGACTTGGACGAGATTCCGTTCTTCGACTATGACCTATGCGATATCGACAAGCATGAAATCAACCAAGTGGTGGCGTCCTACCACAATTTGGACAAAAACCGCGGTTTTCATGTGATGACGTCGCGTGGCTGCCCTTTTCTATGCACCTTTTGCGCTTCGCACCGTACGCATGGCCGTTCGATGCGTTATCACTCGCTGGAGCGGGTGCGCGAGGATTTCACTCGGCTGGTCGAAAAATACGGCGCGCAGACAGTGATTTTCCAGGATGACCACCTGATGGCCGACTCCGATCGGGTGTACAAGATCCTAGACATCGTCAAATCCTTGAATCTTAACTCGGTGTACCAGAACGGCCTGACCTTGTACGCGCTGGATATGCCTATGCTTAAGGCTTTCTGGGATGCAGGCGTCCGCCATCTGGTGCTGCCGGTGGAAAGCGGCAGCGAGAAAGTGCTGAAGAAACAGATGCGCAAGCCCTTGAAGATGAAAATCTCGGAGCGGGTGGCGCGGGACTGCCGCGAGCTGGGCATCTACACCAATACCAATATCTTGATTGGCATGCCGGGCGAAACCAAGGAGGACCTAGAGGAGGCGCGGCATAATTTGCGCGAAATTGCTTCCAATTGGTTCAACATCGCCTGTGCGAGCCCCATCGTTGGCAGTGAGATTCACGATATATCCAAGGCTAAGGGGTATATCAAGATCAATGACCTAGGGTCGGACTACCGCACCGCGGTGATCAATACCGAGGATTTCACAGCGGAGTTCATTCAGGAATACCAGTATTTCATGAATCTGGATCTCAACTTTGTGCACAATTACGATTTGCGCTGTGGAAACTACGCTTGGGCTGAGCGTGGACTGAAGAATGTGCTGCGTTTGAAAAGCGATCATGCGTTTGCGCACTACTGCTTGGCAAAGTGCTATAGGGGAATGGGGCAGACAGCTCTGGCTGACCAGCATTACCTTCAGTATCTTGAAGCGATCAAGACGCCATTTTGGGGACGATGGGCCTGGATATTCGGGCTGGAAGGCATCAATCCGGCAGACTGGTCCGCCGAGCATTATGGCCTGCTGGCCGACATACTGCAGCCAGTGGCAGCACTTGAAGATGAGCCTATGGCCACCCAGACTTGAAAGCGTTGTCAAGGGGGCATAAATCCAGTTTGGAAACGGCACCATGGTAGATTCAAGAGTCCGACAACCGCGGTCGAGATAGGCCTCGGCTTGCAATAGGCAGTTCAATTCCTCTAACACGGCTGTGTCGAGTCCGGCCTGTGACAGCCGTCCGCGGAAAGTCAGCACAGCATTGCGGCTGGGCTGTGCATGGTCAATGTTGGTCGTCAGCAGGAGAGGAAACATGCTGGCCAAGAGATTCGGACGGGTCGCCTGGCTTAGATAGTTTGCCGGCGCTAAACATGCTTTCACTGGCCTGTCCCGTTCTCATGGCCAATCATGCCGCAGCGTGAGGTTTCTGGAAGTACCCTTACAGTGCTATGTAGAACAGTTTTGGGCCTTTATGTTGATCGAGGCCCGTTTTTATTTACAGTTTACTGCGTCATGGCATTTTGGAACGTGACACTGCTATAGTGGCGCAGTCTGGACCGATCGCATTTTGAATGTCCGGTCGGGATGGCCTTGTCAACATGCCGTTTGCAGGCGAGTGGGGCCGGCGTAGGATTCCATACCTTATGTTTGTCTGGCATGGCCGTTGTCGAGAAAAATGCGTATGGTTTCAGCTGGCCGATCCGTAGCCGTCCTAATTATGTGCCGTTTAAAGCATGCCGTTGTCGGCCAGTTGATAGGCTGGCGCCGATTTGTAGCATTCATGATCTGACCAAGCGAGCAGCAGCCATGAAATCTCAGGAAAATAACGTGGAATCATTAAAACCTCGTAAGCCGCGCGTCGGCGTTCTGACTCGAGACCTGCAGGATGCCGCCTGCTACAAGCTGAGGCTGGGAGATCCTCTGAGTTTAATGTCGCCGGTGCTCGAGTCCTACCATTTCAAGAATCAGGCCGATCACAGTTACGAAGGCGTGTATCCCTTCAAAGAAGACAGTGACTTTGTCGCTGCGATGGATATGTTCATCGTGCAGCGCTTGTTTCCTTCCTATGAGTTCCGCCCTTTGCTTGAAGAGATGGTGGCGTCCGGCAAGCCTATCATTTATGAGATTGACGACTGGTTGCTGGACATGCCGGAAGAGCATGTCATGTATGGCATGTGCCAGCCTTCGTTTGAGGGCATCGAGTGGCTGCTGCCGCAGTGCGCGCTGGTCACCGTGTCGACCGAGGCGTTGGCGGAAAAGGTCAGGCGCTATACCGACAAGGTGTTTGTGTTTCCTAACCTGCTTGCCAGCGAGCGCCTGGTCGAACCCTTGCCGCACAGCGGCCATGTGACGATAGGCTTTGCCGGCACCAGCACCCACGCCAAAGACGTGGAAATGGTGTCCGCCGCGCTGAAGCGGATTTATCACGAGTATGCCGGCCAGGTGAAGTTCGTCTTCTGGGGCGATGTGCCTTCCAGCTTCGTCGGCATCAAGGACGTGCGCAAGGTGCCGGAGTTCGTCACCTACAACGAGTATCTGCCGGAACTGGCCAAGCTCAAGATCGACATCGGCGTGGTGCCGCTGGTGCAGAGCGAATTCAACGACTACAAGTCCGACCTGAAATGGCTGGAGTATTCGGTGGTTGGCGCGGCTTCTGTGGTGTCTGATGTGACATCCTATGCGGCGCTGAAGGACAGCGGCCTGGCAACGGTAGTGGAAAATACCGAAGATGGCTGGGTGACGGGGATCAGCAAGCTGATCGACGACGCCGAGCTGCGCGTCAGCCAGGCCGCGGCCGCGCGCCGCCATGTGCTGGAAAACCGTCTGCTGGAAGGGCGGCTGCAGGAGCTGTTGGCCCGCTATGCCGAGCTGCTGCCCACACATCTGAAACCGCAGCCCTTGCGGCAGCTTGGGCGTATCGTCACCTATGCCTTGGCCGAGAGCGACGTCGATGGCTTGAAGGACTATCGCAAATGGGTCAAGCGCCGCGCTTTGCGGGAAGTGCACGCGGAACAGCTGGCTGAGCGCATGTGCCTGGCGTGGAAGCAGGTGCCGATGTTCAATTTGATCGTACTGGCGCCATCGAATCGTTTGGCCAGGCTATCGGAAACCTTCACCGCCATGGAGAGCGTGCTTTATCGCCAGTGGCGTTTGATCGTGGTGTCCGATGCGCCGCAACCTGACCCGATTTTCAGCAACAATCCACAACTTGCCTGGCTGCAGCTGGATAATCTGGATGATGACTCTCAGGTAACGCAAGTCGTCAACGGCGTCATTGCCGATGTGCCGTCAGATTGGATCATGTTGTTGCCCGCCGGGGCCCGTTTGCAGCCTCATTCGCTGGCGAGAATCGGCGAGGAGATCCATGCGCATCCGGGGAGCGCCGCCATCTACAGCGATCACGATATCGTCTCGCCGATGGGCAAGCGATTCCGTCCCTCATTTCTGCCGGACTTCTCGCCTGAGTACTTGCGTTCGATGGACTACGTCGGCTATGCGGTGGCATTCAATACCGAGGCCATCGCCAAGATCGGCGGATTCCAGCCTTATCCGCGCGCGCATTGCTATGATGCTTTACTGCGCGTGTTCGAAGCCTGGGGAGTGGAGGGCATTCGCCACATCGACGATGTGTTGGTGTCGCTGCCTTGGGTGGATCCCAAGCTCGACAATCTGGGTAACGCCTCGCGCCGCGTGGCGCTGGAAAGCCATAGCCAACGTTGCGGCTTGCCGGTAACGGTGTCCGAAGGCCTGGTGCCCGGCACTTTCCATTTCGACTACAAGTTGTTGGCTACGCCGCTGGTGTCGATCATCATTCCCACCAAGGACAAGCTGGAATGTCTGGAGCCATGTCTGGCCAGTCTGTTCGGCATTACTGGCTACCAGAATTTTGAAGTGTTGCTGGTCGATAATGGCTCGGAAGATCCGGAAACCTTCGAATATTACGAAAAAGCGCAAGCGCACTATCCGGGCCGGATTCGGGTGCTCCGCTATGACGCGCCATTCAATTTCTCGGCGCAATGCAATCTTGGCGCGACTGAAGCGCGGGGCGAATATCTGTTGTTGCTGAACAACGATACCGAAGTGATCTTCGCCAATTGGCTGGAGCGGATGTTGGCCACGGCGCAGCAACCGGGCGTCGGAGCGGTGGGCGCCCGTCTGCTGTATCCGGAGATTGGCCGTGTACAGCACGCCGGCATTGTGTTGGGCATGCCGGGCGGCATGTATTCGGTGGCGGATCATGTGTTCGAGGACATGGATTATTTGTTTGCCGGTTACTTGAACCGCAGCCTGACCATGCAGAATTACTCCGCGGTGACGGCGGCTTGCCTGCTGGTGGAAAAGCAGATTTACGATGCGGTGGGCGGCATGGATGCGGAGACGTTTCAAGTCTGCTTTAACGACGTCGACTTTTGTCTGAAGATACAGGCAGCCGGTTTGCGCAATGTTTACAACCCCTTTGTCGTTTTGTACCACCATCACGCCAAGAGCATCGGTCGTGTCACCACTGATCCGCGTCCAGCTCTGCGCGCCGCGGTGCGTGAGCGGGACGAGATGGAGGCGATGCTGGCGCGTTGGATGCCGGTGATGAGAAACGATCCTGGCTTCAGCCGGCACTTGTCGCTGCGTACCAAGCGCGTGGCGCTGGACCCGGACCGCATTGTGGCTTGGGATCCAAAGTTGCCTGGCCGCAAACGGGTGCTAGGCATTCCGGTACCCGGCGGCAGCGGCGAATATCGCTTGAGCCAGCCCTTATCCGTGCTGCAGGAAATGGGCAAGCTGGATGGCGAGATTCACCAACCATCCGCCGGGTTGCCCACGGCGGTGGAACTGGCTCGTCAGTCGCCAGATACCATCCTGCTGCATACCGGCATCAGTGATTACATCTACGAGTCTTTGGATGCGTATCGTAAATACACGCCGGAAGTGCGGGTGGTATTCGGCCTGGACGACTTGGTGGGCGGCGTGCCGGAAAAGAGCAGCTTGTATGACCATTGGTCCCGCCATTACCCGGATGCCAAACAACGTCTGCGCCGCGTACTGAAGCTGTGCGACGCCGCCGTGGTGTCGACCCAACCCTTGGCTGACTTCATCCAGAAAATGGTTGGCGATGTCGCTGTGGTGCCAAACCGGCTGCGTAAAACCATCTGGGGCGATTTGAAATCAGAGCGGCGCACAGGCAAGAAACCCCGCGTCGGCTGGGTAGGCGCCGGCCAGCACCGTGGCGACCTGGAGTTGATCCATGAAGTGATCCTGGCCACCTATCAGGAGGTGGACTGGATATTCATGGGCATGTGCCTGCCGCAATTCCGCCCGTATGTGGCCGAGATGCACCATGCGGTGACTTTCGCCGACTACGCGGAAAAAGTTGCCAGCTTGAATCTTGACCTCGCCGTCGCGCCTCTGGAGCTGAACCCGTTCAACGAGGCCAAGAGCAACTTGCGCTTGCTGGAGTACGGCGTGCTGGGCTGGCCGGTGGTATGCACCGACATTTACCCGTACCAGACCAATCATGCGCCGGTATGCCGAGTGCCGAACCGGGCGGACGCCTGGATCGAGGCGATACGTTCACGCGTCCATGATCTGGATGCGCTGGCGAAGGAAGGCGATACGCTGCGAGCGTGGTTCAATCAGCACTATTGGCTGGAGGATCACTACGAGGACTGGTTCCAGATTCTGCACGGCTAATTTTTTGCAAGCGTCAAAACCCTCGGGGTGCAAACCCGAGGGTTTTTATTTTTAAAGGGAAAATGGCTTTATTTTGGTAATTTTACCGGTTTCGTCAAAGTTCCTCATGGGCAGCCGATCAACTCACCATCAGGCAATTATCTTGGTGAGCCCACTGGGCTGATAAGGGGAATGAAATGGCAATTACCGTCAATACCAATATTACGTCGCTGCAAGCCCAGCATAACCTCAACGGCTCACAGGCCTCGTTGTCTCAGTCCTTGGCTCGTTTGTCTTCCGGTTTGCGCATCAACAGCGCCAAGGATGATGCTGCTGGTCTGGCAATTTCACAGACGCTGACCTCGGCCATCCGCGGCAATAACCAAGCGATCAACAATGCCAATGACGGCATCTCCGTCGGCCAGACCGCGGAAGGCGCGTTGGGCCAGATTGCCAACAACCTGCAGCGCATTCGTGAAATCGCGGTGCAGTCCGCCAACGGCTCGGTCAGCAACACTAACCGCTCGCAGCTGCAATCAGAAGTGGATCAACTGACCCAGGAAATCTCGCGTACCGTGCAGACGACTCAGTTCAATGGCACCCAGCTGTTGTCTGGCAGTGCGGTGCTGATGTTCCAGATTGGCTCATCCGGCGATGCCAGCAACCAGGTTTCGATTTCCTCGGTGGATCTGGCTACATCTGCTTCCTTGAACAGCTTTAACTCCTCTCTGACCAATACTGGCACGATCAATATCACGACTCAATCGGGTGCTTCGGCCATCCTGTCGGCTCTGGATAAGGATATCGCCCAGATATCCACGGTGCGTTCGAACTGGGGCGCGGTGCAGAACCGTTTTGATGCGGTGGTGGCAAACTTGCAGAACTACACGCAAAACTTGACGGCTGCCAAGAGCCGGATCATGGATGTGGACTTCGCCTCTGAAACCGCTAATCTGACCAGGAATCAGATTCTGCAGCAAGCCGGTAGTTCTATCTTGAAGCAAGCTAACTCGCTGCCTCAGTCCGCGCTGACGCTGCTGCAGTAAAGCTTGATAGCTTGGACTCCGTGGCGGCTTGCCGCCGCGGAGTGACAAGAAAATAGGTGTAGGCTGGAGGAAAGCAGATGAGATGATACGCTGGTGGTGTTGATGGAAGGTCAAGTGTGAAAATTCACATTTTCACCGTAAAGTTCGGTTCGACCTGGTCGATAAGTGATGTAAGCAAGCCACTTTGCCCACACACAGAGCACCAGGAGAGTCATCATGGCCATTACCGTCAATACCAACATTACGTCGCTGCAAGCCCAGCTGAACCTGAATAATTCGCAGATGTCGCTGTCGCAATCGCTGCAACGCCTGTCTTCCGGCCTGCGCGTCAACAGCGCCAAGGATGACGCGGCTGGCCTGGCGATTTCGCAGACCCTGACTTCCGCCATCCGTGGTAACAACCAGGCGATCAAGAACGCCAACGACGGCACTTCGGTCGGTCAAACCGCCGAAGGCGCGTTGGGTCAGATCGCCAACAATATACAGCGTATCCGCGAAATCGCGGTGCAGTCTGCCAACTCGTCCGTCAGCAATACCAACCGTTCGCAGCTGCAAAGCGAAGTGGACCAGTTGACCCAGGAAATTTCGCGTATCGTGCAAACGACCCAGTTCAACGGCACGCAGTTGTTGTCTGGTAGCGCGGTGCTGACCTTCCAAGTCGGCTCGTCCGGCGCCAGCAGTAACCAGGTATCGATTTCGTCCGTGGATTTGACTTCGGCCAGCGTGTTGTGCAGCTACAACTCCTCGCTGACGGCAACGGGCACCATCAACATCACCACGCAGTCCGGCGCGTCGGCCCTGCTGTCCACGCTGGACAGCGACATCGCCGAAATCTCCACTGTACGGTCCAACTGGGGTGCGGTGCAGAACCGGTTTGACGCGGTGGTGGCCAACCTGCAGAACTACGTACAAAACCTGACCGCAGCCAACAGCCGTATCGTGGATGTAGACTTTGCTCATGAAACGGCTAATCTGACGAAAAACCAGATTCTGCAACAGGCCGGCGCCTCGATTCTGAAGCAAGCTAATACCATACCTCAAGCCGCTTTGACGCTGCTGCAATAAAGCGTAATCTGATGGTATAGCCAGAGTGCAGCTCCGGTTGGGCAGCCGGAGCTGCGTTCATGAGGAGTATGATCATGCAAATCCCGTCCATTTTATCGCCTGCCGCCCCTGCGCCGGCGGCGCCGGTGCAACGTCAACAGTTGGTGGAGTTGGCCCAGGCACCCACGGGTGATCAGAGTCAGCCCGTTTTGGCCGATTCCTCACAGGCCGTTGCAGCGGCTGGGCAGAGCCAGCAGCAACAGTCTTCTGCGGATGCGCAAAAAAAACAGCTTACCGATCCCAAGCAACTGCAGGAATCGGTGAACCAGTTGAATAATGCGGCAACGTTATACAATAGCTCCTTGCAGTTTTCAGTCGACAAGGACACCGGCGCAACGGTGGTGAAAGTCGTCGACAAGGAAAACAACAAGGTGATTCGTCAGATTCCGTCTGAAGAAGCGCTGCGCATCGCCAAGGCGATCGGTGACTTCAAAGGACTCTTGCTGAAGGACAAAGCCTGATCCAACTGTCCTGATGCGATGCGGTGCGAACATAAGGACACAAAAAAATGGCAGCCATTACCAGTTCCGTGGGCGTTTTGGATGTGCAGGGCATTGTCAGCCAGCTGATGATGATTGAAAGACAGCCGCTAAATGCCAGTTTGGGAAAGACTGACCAGTACAATACTCAGTTGAGTACCGTTGGCAGACTGAGTTCGTCCTTGTCTGCGCTGCAGACGGCGATGACTTCGCTGTCGTCCGGCCGTTTCCTGCAGGTTTTCAAAGCATCGGTCAGCGATGCTTCGATGGCCGCCGTATCCACGACCAGTGGCGGCAATGCCGGCACTTTCCAGATATCAGTGCAGAATCTGGCGAGCAACCGACAGTTGGTTTTTGATCAGGCGGGCGGGCTGACCATCACCGACAGCAAGGCCGCAATCAATAACGCGCCGGACCAGCTGACGTTCCAGATCAATGGCAAAACGCAGACCATCAAACTGCGCGACAAGCCCGGTGATCCGGTGTCCTTGCAAACCATCAATGACAAGATCAACGCGGCCAGCATCGGCGTGAATGCCAGCTTGGTGGAGAACAACAAGCAGTTCAAACTGGTGCTGACCGCGGCCAGTTCCGGCACCGACAACCAGTTCACCATCGGCGGCAGCGACCATGATTCCGGCAATACGGCCGGTTCTACGCTGGCGGGGCTGACTCAGAGCGACGCCGCGGCCAAAGAGTCGCAAAATGCCCAGAACGCCAGCCTGACCGTCAATGGCGTGGCGGTGAGCGCGGGCAGCAATCGCATATCATCGGCTGTGGCCGGCGTGGAAATCGACTTGTACAAGCCGGGCAGTTTCACGGTCTCGCTTGCGTCAGACAACGCCGGCATCAATAAGAACCTGCAATCGTTTGTTGATGCTTACAACCAGATCGTCAACGATGTAAAGGATGCGCGTAAAGGCGCTCTGAAGGGCAATGCCTCGATACTGGATATTCAGGGTCAGCTGCAACAAGTGCTATCGGTCGGCGTGAATGGCGCGGACCCGCTTAATTCCTACGCCTTCCTGTCGCAAGTCGGCATTGCTCTGCAGAAAGATGGCACGCTGAAAGTTGATCAGAACGCATTCAATGATGCGCTGAAAAAGGACAAGCAAGCCGTTGCCAACTTGTTTGGCAATGCCGACAATACGGGCTTTGCCCAGCGCTTCAATCAGGCTATCAACAGCATGCTGGGCCCGACCGGCCTGATCGAAACCAGCAAGGCCTCGATCAAGAGCCGCGTGGATCAGGAGTCTCAGCTGCAAAGCTCGCTGCAAGCGAGGCTGGACAACAAGCAACGTCAGTTGTTGCAGCAGTATACAGGGCTGAACAAAACGTTGGCTGAGATGCAGGCAGGTTCGAATAGCCTGTTCAACCTGATTTCCAAGTAGAATCGCAGAAGGCGGCGTAGGCTGCCTGATGCCCCAGAATTGATGGTGACTCATGCTGAATTCACGAATGCTCAAGCAGTTCAATCAGGCCTATGCCAACGACGCGCTGAAAGCGGCGATATACGGCGCGAGTCCGATTGGCATCGTGGTGATGCTTTACGAAGGCGTGATCAAGGCGTTGAGCTCCGCCAGCATCGCGATTGATGCGGGCCGTTTCGATGAAAAGGCTCGGATGATCAACAAGGCCGTCGACATTTTGGAAGGGCTTCGCATCGCGCTGGACCTGGAACAAGGCTCCGAAGCCGCGGTCAATCTGAATGACCTTTACATTTACATGAAGATGCGCCTGGCCAAAGCCAGCCTGAAGAACGACAAGGAAATCCTGGCCGAAGTCAAAGGCTTGATGGAAACGATTCTGCCTGCCTGGCAACAGGTTGACCGCGCCAATGCTGCCACGCAGGCCGAGGCCAATTCCAGTTCTGGAGCGTGATGACAGGCATGCCCGCGCAATTCGCTTCCACCCCTAAGGGCTTGGCTAATTTAATAGACCAGCTGGAGCCTTTGACGAAACAGTTGCTGGAAGCGGCCAATCAACGCGAGCGGCCGCGTTTTGTTGAATTGTTCACCTTGCATGAAGGCTATACTCACCAGCTATTGCAACGGCTGGAGGCCGGCGAGCGAGACAAACTCAGCCCTGAACAGCGCGACGCCTTGAAGCGCGTGTTGGTCTTGCGTCTTGAGGTGCAGACGCAGATCGCCTCCTGGGCGGATCAGGTCAAGCATGAGTTGAGGGCTTTGAGCCAGAGTTCCAAGCTCAATCGTCAGTACAAATCATGATATTGCGTTGCTATATGTCGGCCCGCTTGGCGGGGCGACGTCTTGGATGAGGAATGAGCCGGTTTTGACTTGGGTTGCGCTATTTTTCGCCATACACTTAAAGTCAATGTGGATGCTCACCCAAGGGGATTCTCCATGACCGGCGCCTTCTTCCCGTACCTGATGGTTGCGCTGTGGCTTGTGCTGGCGGTGGCCATTGTTTACCTGTTCGGCCGATTGCAGCGGCTGGAAAGCAAGCGGGACAGCCTCACCTCGCTGTATCTGGACCAGCAACAGCAGCAAATCAGCGCCCTGCAGCGGGATGTGGCGCGCTTGCAGTCCAAGCTGGAGCACCAGGCGACCGGCGATGCCGGATTGAGTCCTTACAATCAAGCCATAGAAATGATACGCCAGGGTTTGACCGCCTCCGAGGTGGCTTCTCGCTGTGGTATTTCACGCAGTGAAGCCGAGCTGATCGTATCGCTTTACCGTAATAGCCCCACCTCATGATCCCATCGTTACCGAACGCTGTTTCCACCGCCTCGCAAGGCGCGGCGCAGACGCTTAACCAGCTGCGCACCTCGGTGGATACCAGCCGGCTGCTGGAGGCGCTCAGCCAGCCGGATAGCCCGCCATCCTTGATGGTGGGCGAATTGCTGACGGCCAAGGTGGCAGACCAACTAGGCAATAATCAGTTGGCCGTTCTGATCAAGAACGCGCTGTTCACGTTGAACCTGCCCCAAGGCACCCATTTGCCCAGCGATACCCTGAATCTGAAAGTGGTGTCGCTGTCTCCGACGCTGACCTTCCAATTGCAGGATGGCGGCAAGGAAACGCCGCCGCCGCAGGACAGCTCGGTCGCCGTCAAGCTCAGCACTGCATCCCGTTACCTGACTACCTTGCTCAGCACGCCGAAAGAGGGTGCGAATGCTGCGGAAGCCGGCGCAACGGCAAAGCATTTGCCCTTGCAGCTGGATGCCGGCGAGCATCCGCCGGAGCAACTGGCCAAGCAGCTGCAGTTGAACGTCAAACAGAGCGGCCTGTTCTATGAGTCCCATCTCAAGGATTTCAGCAATGGCTTGCATCCTCTGGAGCAGTTGAAACAGGAGCCGCAGGCTAAGTTGACGCTGACCATGCAGGCCTTGGATGAGGGGCAAAAGAATAACAATGCGGTCAAGCCGCAATTGCAGGAACTGGGCCACTTGGTGCAGCGGCAATTGGATGGCTTGGAACAGCGTACCGTGCAGTTTCAGGGCCTGGCCTGGCCTGGCCAGTTGATGGAGATGCAAATCCAGCAGGAACCCATGGAAAACGAGCGCCAGGGGGATGGGCAGGAGGACATTCCAGTGTGGAATACCAGTCTATCGCTGGCTTTGCCGGCGCTGGGCGGCATGGGGGTGAGGGTGCGCTTGGTTGGACAGTCGGTACAAGTGTCTTTCAAGGCCGAAGACGAGGATACGAGCCAGCTGATCAGGCAGCATGCCGCGCGTTTGCGCGATGGCATGGAGGCCGCCGGCCTGACCTTGGCTGGCCTGGCGGTGAGTCAGAATGAATCGGCAGCAGAATGACGACAAGCGCCGCTCCGCGGTGGCGCTGTCATATCAGGATGGCCATCGTTCGCCGCTGGTGGTGGCCAAGGGATATGGTCAGATGGCGCAACGCATCATCGAATGCGCGCAGGATGCCGGCGTTTTCGTCCACGATTCGCCCGAGCTGGTTTCGCTGTTGATGCAGGTTGATCTGGACAAGCATATCCCTCCGGAACTGTATCGAGCCGTCGCTGAAATCCTGGCATTCGTCTACTACTTGGAAAAGCAGGCGGGTTCGGCGCAAACCGAATTCGAAGACTGGATCAACGACCGGCGCGCGCCAGTCAGCAACCGTTAAGCCCCTAGCGCCGTTCGGCGCAATCGCCTATGCTCAGCCGATTATGTTTCCGCGCAGGGAGAATGGCATGCAAATTGGTTATATCGGTCTTGGCATCATGGGGCGTCCCTGTGTCCTCAATCTGTTGAAGGCGGGCCATCCGGTCCACGTCTGGGCGCGCAAGCGCGAGAGTGCCCAGGCTTTGCTGGATGCCGGCGCGGAATGGGCATCCAGTCCAGCGGAGTTGGCCGCGCAGGTCGACGTGCTGGTCACCAATGTGTCCGATACGGCCGATGTCGAGCAGGTATTGCTGGGTGAGCGCGGCGCAGTCCATGGCGGCAAGCCGGGACTGGTTTGCGTGGATATGAGCACCATCGCGCCGAATGGCGCGCGCCGCATCGCTGCAGCCTTGGCGCAAAAGGGGATTGATTTCCTGGATTGTCCGGTGTCCGGCGGCGAGGTGGGGGCCATCAATGGCACCCTGACTATCATGGTGGGCGGCAAAGCTGAGGCCTTGGACAAGGCTCGTCCAGCCTTGCAAGCCATGGGGCAGACCATTACCCACATAGGCGCCAGCGGCGCCGGCCAGGTGGCCAAGGCGTGCAACCAGATCGCAGTCGCAGTGGGGGTGGCGGCGGTGGCCGAAATCGTCAAACTGGCGCGCGCCTGCGATGTCGATCCCGCGCCGGTACGGGCCGCGCTGCTGGGCGGTTTCGCGCAAAGCCGTGTGTTGGATGTGCATGGCCAGCGCATGATAGACGACAACTACGCGCCCGGCTTCAAGGCCAAGCTGCACGCCAAGGATATGCACATTGTGCTGGATACCGCGCGTGAGCAGGGCATCAGCCTGCCGGCGGCTGAGCGCACAATGCGTTTGATCGACCAATTGGTCGAGCAGGGCGATGGCGAGCTGGATTCGGCGGCGATTGCCAGGCTGATCTGGCAACAAAACTAAGCTTGTGGGCATGCAAAACGGGCCGCGCAGTTTGCGCGGCCCGTTTTCAATGATGGAGGCGGGATCGGGCGCTTAGCCGATACGATCCTTCAATTGCTTGCTGGCGACGAACGCCACCTTGCGTTTGGCCGGAATCTGGATGGTTTCGCCGGTCTTCGGATTGCGGCCGGTGCGGGCGGCGCTTTCCTTCACCTTGAACTTGCCGGCCACGATGCTGAGCTCGCCATTGTTGGCCAGGGTGTCCAGCAGCACTTCGTCAAAAGCGGCCAATACGCGCAGTACGTCGGCTTTGGTCTGGCCGGACTTGTCGGCGAGCAGGGCAATCAGTTCGGCTTTGGTCATGGTGCATTTCTTTCAGGTATCAGCTTAAAGATTCATTTTCCGTGATTTCGCGTAGGGAATAAAGCATATCTGGCATATTTCGCTTACAAATCGACTGAGTATGAGCGTTTACGTGGCGTGCCCGCCTCAGCCCGTGTGTCTGGAAGAGAATTTCAAGAGCGTTAACGAGCGATGCGCTCGGGTACATCAAAGGGGGCAGCTTTTCCTTTAGCCAAGATTTGCGCTCCGCGCGAATCTGCCTGTTTTTGAAGCCTTGTTGGATGACTATACTTTTGGTGCTCTGAGCTTGCACTCTACCTACAAGAGCGTGCCAAGACCCATTGCACCCAGATCCGTACAGTACAGATTCTTCCTAGCACAGGGCCAACTGGCATGGCAAGGGCGTGCGAAGAGCGACCTGTTCGTTCATCCCCTGGCGGGTTGGCTGAATCTACATGAGGAAGCATTGTTGGCGCAGAATAAATTCAATACATGGGTGGCCAAATACTGCTTTTCAAAATATATATATAGCATTTTCGCGTTTCGACCCAAAGCCTATGTTGACAACGCGGGCTGCTTGGAAAGTGTATCCTTTCAAGCACCAGTTTGGTGCTGATGGCCTCATCATGTGTTGGATAGACGGAAGCGGTTGCGGAAGGTGCCGTCTGGCAAAGCAACAAGATCCAATCATCCACAGTTTTGTTGCGATGGTGTTAAATCATCCATCAGTTTGTCGATTTCCATCGAAGTTGCTGCTTGCCAGCCCGGTCAGATGAGATAGTAGCATTGCCAGAGCGCGAAGCGCTGAGGGCTGGGGGAGACATCGGCTGGCCTTAAGCAAAGCCAATGGTGGCCGATAGCAATACAGGGATCGGGTGCATACAAGGCTTACAGAGTTGCTTTGGACTGAGACAATTTAGTTATGTGATCACTATTCGTGTGGAATAGAAAATAAGCGAGGTAAAAATGTCTTCTAATTGTTTGTTGATTATTCCTCCAAATATTACCTTTGACGCATTCGTCAACCCATCTGCGAATAGTAAATATTGGACCCATCGCAATGGGAGAAAATATGGTGTATTGATTACGGATGTGCCGCTGGGGGTGTTGACTATCAGCGCTTGGTTGAAGAGTAAGTGCGATACTGATGTAAAAGTAATCGATTTTAATACGGAAGTACATAAAACATGGGATGATCCTGATGCGGATTCATTCCATGATTGGTTTGACAGGGTGTTGACGTCAGTTAGAGACTCCGGGTTTGATCCAGATGTAATTGGTTTTTCATCGTTGTTCATAACGGGGTATGAAAATTTACTGTCTTTGGCTGAGGCGTCGAAGCGAATATTTCCAAAGGCATTTCGAATTTGCGGCGGCAATTTGCCTACTACAATGTATCGTGAGGTTTTTTCCGATGCGGCAGATGCATTTGATGCTCTCTGCTTTGGAGAAGGGGAGCTACCCATCTCCGAATTGATGGCTGCAAAGGATAAAAAATCTTATTGCGATAGCTCTATGCAGTGGATTACCAAGAAGAACTTGGTCTTGGGTGGGGTCTATCAACACAATTTTATTTCTAATTTGGATGAGATTCCTGATTTGGATTATGATTGTATTGACTTGAAGGATTATCATCTCAATCCAACTATTAAAGCCTATACCTCGATAGGCGATAGAACTAATTACATTACGTATATGGGGAGTCGAGGCTGCCCGTTTCATTGTACATTCTGTGCCGCTCATACGGTACACGGGCGTAAAATGAGAGCCTTTACAATTGAGAGGATTGAGCGGGAATTAACAGATCTGTGCAATAAATATTCCCCTAATACCTTGGTCATTGAAGATGATATGTTTTTATGGGATAAGGAGTGGGCCGCTAGCGTACTGAAAATCGCGCAAAAGCTGAATCTTGTCTGCTTTTTCCCAAATGCTTTGGCCTTGTACGCTTTGGATAGGCCCATGTTGGAGGAGCTTTATAAGACCGGCGTGAGGCAGCTGACGCTTGCGGTCGAGTCCGGTAGCGCCCGTGTTCTGAAGGAGGTTATGAAAAAGCCGCTGAAGCTTTCCATCACTAACCGAGTAGTGCAAGATTGTCGCGAGCTGGGTATTTATACTGACTGCAATATCATCATAGGCATGCCTGGCGAGACCTTGAGTGATATTGATGATACCAGAGAATATCTAAAAACCTTGGACGCCAACTGGTATCGAATCAATGTTGCGACACCATTGGCAGGGAGTGAGATGTATATCAAGGCAGTCAAGAATGGCGAAATTAAAGGCGACATTCGAATGGCTGGATATAAGAAGTGCGTAGTGCAAACAAAGGATTTTACACCTTCTCAAATTGAGTCTATTGCCTACGACATAAACCTAGAAATGAATTTCTTGAGAAATTCCGATATGAAATATGGACGGTATGAGCGAGCTCTTGAAACGTTCAATAACGTGCTGCAGTTAAGAAATGACCATGCGTTAGCAATGTATAAAGTGATTGAATGTCGATCTCATCTTGGAATGGATGAGGATAAAGAAATACTGTCGAAAAAGCTCGATGAAATGCTCGAAGGGAGCGCATTTTGGAAGAAGTACTTTATTGATCATGACTTGCGTATACCAGAGTATTAATTACTTACAAGGCAATTTCCAGATGCCGCCATGCCTGGTTGGGCTGGCGGCGTTTTATTGAGATGCAAGGGAGTAAATTCGCCGACAGGCGAGGCTTATGTGGTTTTGCTGACTCTTCATGACACGGCATGAATTGAAAAAGCCCCGTCTGGCGGGTAATGCCGTTCACTTAAGAGTGTGAACGGCATTTTTCATGGCGCGAATCTTGCTCATATCTCGGCTAAGTTTATTCTCATACCCCGGTTCCGATGGTTGGCAAGTCCTACAAATACCCTGATTTCACTGCACTTTCTCAGCAGATTGACCCCAACGGGGTCTCTCATGCCTTAGCTGTCACCGGCAAGGCCAGCGTCCGACGGCGTAAATTGCCGGCAGAACAAGCCGTCTGGCTGGTCATTGCGCTCGCCATGTACCGGCATCAATCCATTCCGGAGGTCGTGGCTCACCTCGATTTGGCACTGCCTGACGAGATCAATCCGGGCATCGCCAAAAGCGCCTTAACGCAAGCGCGACAGCGGCTCGGAGAGGAGCCGCTGGCGCAGCTATTTGCGCTGAGCTCAGTGGCTTGGGATGAACGGCATCGGCACAGACAAACTTGGCGCGGGCTCACCCGGTATGCTATTGATGGCAGCACATTACGAACTCCTGACACCCCAGAAAATCGCCAGCACTTCGGTGCCCAGGTCTATTCCTCTGGTGTTGTGGCGAGCTACCCCCAACTGCGGCTCTTGACCTTGACCTCTCTGAACACCCATCTGGTCCGGGATGCCGTGTTTGGTCTGTACGACAAGAATGAAATGCGCTACGCCCGTGACTTGCTGCCATCGATTCCGGACCACTCGTTGACCATCTTCGACAAGGGATTTCTCAGTGCTGATTTGCTCCTGCAGGTTCAGCAGTCCGGCATGAGTCGGCATTGGCTGATCCCGGCCAAGAGCAACAGCAAATGGGAGCGTCTGGACCCACATCCGACCGATTATCGGGTGCGGATGAAAGTCTCCCCGCAAGCGCGCGAACACAATCCGGCCCTGCCGACACACTGGGTGGCCCGCGTTATCGAAACGGCATCTAGAGGTGGGAAACGGCGCATCTTGCTGACGTCGTTACTGGATGCCAAGGCATGGCCTGCCAAGGAAGTCGAAGCGCAATATCTGGAACGGTGGCGAGTCGAAACTAGTTACCGCGAACTAAAGCAGGAATTGCTTGGGAGCGAGCTGACGTTACGCAGCGGTACACCGGAGACCGTGCGACAAGAAGTATGGGGGGCGCTGCTAGCCTACAACCTAGTCCGGCTGGAAATGGCCGAGATGGCGCGAGAAGCAGGCGTCATGCCGACAGAGCTAAGCTTCACGACGGCGCTGCATTATTTGCGCTATGAATGGAGCTGGATGGCGATCAGTAGTCCCGGCACCTTGCCGGTGCGCTTACAGCGCCTACGAGAGCGCCTTGGAGAATTGCTGCTTCCAAAACAACGGCGGGGGCGCGAATGCCCCCGCGTCGTGAAGAAGTTACCGTCACGTTACCCGACCAAACAGGTTCGATCCGTTAAATGAACGGCATTACCGTCTGGCGGGGCTTTTGTGGTTTTGCTGACACGCCATGACACGGCGTGAAAGTTTACTCGATGTTTTGTATCTGCTCCCGCATCTGCTCGATCAGCACCTTCAGTTCGACAGAAGCCTGCGTGGTGTCGGTGGAGACGGACTTGGAGCCCAGGGTGTTGGCTTCGCGGTTCAGCTCCTGCATCAGGAAGTCCAGCCGCTTGCCGGATTGACCGCCGGTTTTGAGGATGCGGCGCACTTCGGTCAGGTGGGTGGTCAGGCGCGACAGCTCTTCGTCTACGTCTATCTTTTGCGCGAACAGCGCAAACTCCTGTTTCAGACGGTCGTCATCGACATTGCCCAGCGCTTCCTGCAGGCGGCCTGCCAGCTTGGTCATATAGCCTTCCAGGATTTGCGGCAGCTTGGGCTTGATGGCGGCGACGATGCCTTCCATGGCTTCGATGCGCTCGATCAGCACCGCCTTCAGTTTTTCGCCTTCGCGCCCGCGCGAGGCGTTGAAGTCGGCCAGCGCGGTTTGCAGCGCATCCAGGCACAGCTGGTGCAGCACTTCCGGCGCCAGTTCGTTGCTCTTCAGCACGCCGGGCCAGCGCAGCAGCTCGCCGACGGACAAGCCTTTGTTGTCGGCGCATTGTTGCTGCACTTCACGGGAGACTTCCAGCAGCCGGCCCAGGAAAGCCTGGTTCAGCTCCAGCGTCGGGGCGGCGCTATCGACTTGGTTCAGGCCGACGCGGCATTCCAGTTTGCCGCGGGTGACGCGGGCGGCGATTTGTTCGCGCAGTTGCGGCTCGATGATGCGCAACTCCTCCGGCAAACGCATTTGCACATCGAGATAGCGATGATTGACGGCGCGAACCTCTAGGCTCAACATCCCACCAGGGAATTCCCGGGTGGCGGCGGCAAAGCCAGTCATGCTCAATATCATGCGGGGCTCCTGATTATTGAAAAGATTTCCAACGGCCGGGCCCGAATTGCTTTGCTAAGATCAATCCTGGGCCAGAGGACACTATATCAACTGCGATCCCATGACTCAATCCAGCAAGCAAACCCCGTTGCCGCCTGGCTACCGTCTGGCGGAGTACACCATTGTGCGCCAGCTGTCCGTAGGCGGCTTCAGCATTGTCTATTTGGCGCTGGACGACGACGATCGCAAGTTCGCCATCAAGGAATACCTGCCGCGCAACCTGGCCGCGCGCAATCCCAACGGCGAGGTGACCGTTCCGCTTGAGCTGGACCGAGATGCCTTCAATCTGGGGCTGAAATGCTTCTTCGAGGAAGGCCGGGTGCTGTCCGCCATCGCCCATCCCACGGTCGTGCGCGTCAGCAACTTCTTTCGCGCCAACCATACGGTGTATATGGTGATGGAGTATGCCGAAGGCCGCTCGCTGGCGCGTGAGCTGGAGCTGGTGGGCGGCCAGATGCAGGAGCGGCAGGTCCGCAAATGGTTTGCCGCGCTGCTGTCCGGTTTGCGCGAGGTGCACAGCCAGCGTCTGCTGCATCTGGACATCAAACCCGCCAATATCTATCTGCGCCGCAACGGCGTGCCCTTGCTGCTGGATTTCGGCGCCGCGCGGCAGACGCTGTCGCGCACCGCCAAGCATTTCGCCGCCATGTATACGCCGGGTTTCGCCGCGCCGGAACAGTACGACAAAGACCAGCCCTTGGGCCCGTGGACCGATATCTATGCCATCGGCGCCTGCCTGTATGTCTGCATGGGGGGGGATGTGCCGCCCGGCGCCAAGGCGCGCTTGGCCGGCGATACGCTGGTGCCGGCCGCCAAGGCCTTTCGTCATCAGTATTCGCGCGAGTTGACCGAGCTGTGCGACCGCTGTTTGGCGCTGCGTCCCGATGACCGGCCGACAACGGTGCTGGAGGTGCAAAAATCCCTGCAGCAGGAGGCGTATAGCGATCCGCTGCGCGAAACGGCAGGCGAGGGCAATCGACTGGTCGGCTGGATCAAGGGCTTGACTGGCGGCCGGCATGGAAAGGGAACGGAATGAAATTATCGGTCTTCCAGGAGAGCCGCATCGGCGGCCGCAGTTACAACCAAGACCGTTTGGCCATTGCCCATACCCCGGAGTCGGTGCTGTTGGTGGTAGCGGACGGCATGGGCGGCCATATGCGCGGCGAAGTGGCGGCGCAGATCACCGTGGATCTGCTGTGCGAGCTGTTCTATCAGCAGGCGTCGCCCACGCTGAACCATCCCAATCGTTTTCTGGTGAATGCCATCAGTTCGGTTCATCAGGTGATTCTGGAGTATGCCGCCGACCACCGGCTGCCGGACGTGCCCAGCACCACCGTGGTGGCGGCCATCCTGCAGCAGGACCAGTTGTTCTGGTGCCATGTCGGAGATTCGCGCTTGTATCTGATCGATCAAAAAGGCATGCGGCTGCGCTCGCGCGATCATTCCCAGGTGCAGCGCTTGATCGACCAGGGGCTGTTGACCGAGGAAGCGGCCAAGACGCATCCGGATCGCAACAAGATCTACAACTGTCTGGGCGCCTCCAGCGATCCGAGCATCGATATCGGCGAGCGCCAACCGATAGGCCCCGGCTGTTCGGTGCTGCTATGCACGGACGGCCTGTGGTCCCAGGTGCAGGACGCGGAGCTGGAGCGCGTCTTCGCCGGCCGCGGCGTCAATCAGGTGCTGCCGGCGCTGATCAATGTGGCGGAGCGTCGCGCCGGCGCTGGCGGGGATAATCTGTCGGCGATAGCCGTGACCGTGCTGGACGATGCGGTGGAGCTGGGCGAGCGCGACGATGCGCTGGACACGGAAAAGAATCCGCCGCGCATCGGCGGCCGGCTGATTCTGGAATCCAATCTGGAAACCATGCATAGAGAGATTCTGGCCAGCCAAGTGGGAAAGAGCGCTTGAGCGGTTATAATTGCGTTCATATCGATTTTACCGGACAGCTTCATGCGACCCTCCCAACGTAGCGCCGACGCCATGCGCGTCGTCCGTCTGACCCGTTCCTACACCAAACATGCCGAAGGTTCGGTGCTGGTGGAGTTTGGCGACACCAAAGTCATCTGCACCGCCAGCGTGGAAGAGACGGTGCCGTCATTCCTCAAAGGCAAGGGCCAGGGCTGGGTGACGGCGGAATACGGCATGCTGCCGCGCTCCACCGGCAGCCGCATGCGCCGCGAATCAGCCGCCGGCAAGCAGTCCGGCCGCACCCAGGAAATCCAGCGGCTGATCGGCCGCTCTCTGCGCGCGGTGATTGATCTTGCCAAGCTGGGCGAGCGTCAGATCGTCATCGATTGCGACGTGATCCAGGCCGACGGCGGCACGCGCACGGCCAGCATCACCGGCGCTTATGTCGCCTTGGCCGATGCGATTCGCGGCCTGCTGGAAAACGGCAAGCTGGCGGTCAATCCGCTGCGCGACCAGGTGGCCGCGGTGTCGGTGGGGGTGTTTCAAGGCAGGCCGGTGCTGGACCTGGATTATCAGGAAGATTCCGGCTGCGAAACCGACATGAATGTGGTGATGACCGGCAGCGGGCGCTTTGTCGAAGTGCAGGGCACGGCCGAGGGCGAGCCGTTCAGCGAGGAGGAAATGGCGGCGATGCTGGCGCTGGCGCGCAAGGGCATCAATGAGTTGCTGCAGCTGCAGCGCGACGCGCTGGCCGGCTGAGCGTCGGCTGTTTGATCAGAAAAGCCGCCTGTGGGCGGCTTTGTTCATTTGGCGGACTGCGGCGTCTTGCGGGCGATGAAATCGCGCAAGGCCTGGCTGAAAACCGGCGCCGACACGCTCATATTGTCTTCCAGCTTGCGGCGCGAGGCCGGCGGCGCCGAGCTTTGCACGGCGACGATGGTGGCGCGGCCCCGGCCGTCGATGGCGAAGATGGGCGAGCCGCTATTGCCTTCCAGCGTGTCGCAGCGATGGGTCAGCCGCCCATCGGCCCGCAGCGCGGTGGCCTGGCAGTGATTGTGGACGCGCAGGTGGCGTTGGTCGTCCACCGGATAGCCGCCCTGGGTGATGGTCCATTTGCGTTCGTCCAGCAGCTGCTTCAGTTGCGCGCTGTTGCCGGCGAAGACCGGAATCGCGCCCTGCTGCACGCCCAGCGCCTTGGCCAGGCGGACGAAGGCGAAATCGCGCGGGGCGATGGCAGGCGGGATGTAGACGCCATCCTTGCGGCGGATCAGCCCTTTCAGAAAAGCCTTGTCCACGTAGACATCGGTGATGCGGCTCTGCTCTTCGTATTCGTCGCCCCATAAGCCGACGGTGAAACTGATCGCCTTATCCATCCGGCCCTTGTCGTCCAGGAAGCAGTGCCCGGCGGTCAACACCACATCCGGCGCCACCAGCGTGCCGGTGCAGATATTCTGCGAGCGGGTTTCCAGCTGGCCGACGGCCTGCCATGGCATCTTGTTTGGCTTGGTCAACACGCGGTCGTCTTTGCCGAAAAACAGAATCTTGTGTTCGCGGCTCAGCGGCGCGGCATGCGACACCGCGGGGATCAGGACGAGGCAGAGGAAAAGGCGGGGGAGTTTCATCGCGCGGGGCACCAGAAATAAAAACGGGGCGCAGCGCGCCCCGTATCTTGCTATGCCGCTAAGCGAGAAGCCGCGGCATTCGCGCCATGATTACTTGGCAGCGGAAGCAGCGGCTTTCTTGGCAGCCGGCTTGTGAGCCTTCTTGGCCGGAGCGGAAGCGTCGGCTTTGGCGGCTTGAGCCTTTTGAGCGGCGGAAGCTTCTTTCTTGGCAGCGTGCTTCTTGCTGTGGTGCTTGTGGGACTTCTTGGCTACCGGAGCGGAAGCGTCGGCCTTAGCGGCTTGAGCCTTCTGAGCGGAAGCTTCTTTCTTGGCAGCGTGCTTGTGAGCCTTCTTGGCCTTCGGAGCGGAAGCGTCGGCCTTGGCGGCTTGAGCCTTTTGAGCGGCGGAAGCTTCTTTCTTGGCAGCGTGCTTCTTGCTGTGGTGCTTGTGGGACTTC